>JACADU010000207.1 GCA_013388415.1 Bryobacteraceae bacterium | reverse complement strand
CGCCGCCGCTTTCCCGATGATTTCCGCCGAATGCGGCGGCATGATGACCGCGTCCTCGGTGTACACGCTCAGGAATTTCTCGACGTCTCCGGCCTGCAAAGCTTCGCGGCGGAGCTGGGTTGCCGCCTTCATCGCGCGGATGTCATCGTCTGTCGCCATCGCGGGTGCGGCCTGCTTTGCCGAATCCGCGGGAGCGCAGGATGCCAGCGCCAGAACGAGTCCAACGGCAGCAGCTCCGGACACAAGTTTCCTCATGCGCAGAACTCCTTTCAGATACACGCTCATGAGTGTAGCGCTTCTCAATCTGCGCGGAGAGCCCGCCAGGGGTCGGCCGCGGAAGCCTGCCGCGCGGGCCAGGCGGCGCTGGCGGCTGCGACGGCGCAGACCACGCCAAGGACGCCGAGCATGACGGAGGGCTCGAATTGAGAAACACCATAGAGCAGGCTGGCCAGGCCCTCGCCGGCGCTCCAGGCAAGCAGCGCTCCTGCTGGAATGCCGGCGGCCAGGTAGAGCAGAACACGGCCGAACACCAGACGGGCGATGGTCCCGCCGGTCGCGCCAAGAGCCATCCGGACGCCAAACTCGCGAACCCGCCGGCTGACGGCGTACATCGTCACTCCGAGCAGACCCGCTGCGCCCATGACAACACTGAGCAAGGCGAGGATGCCGCCGACGGCGGCGGCCATCTCCTCTTGGTTTCTCGCCGAGCGGAGGTGCGCAAACAGCGTGTTCAAAGACGCCGCATCGTAGCCGGTCTGGTTTCGTTGCAGGAACAGCGCGATGTCCGAAGCGGCGCGCTCGGCGGAGACGGCGGTTTCGACAAAGAAAGTCGGCCCGCTTGCCGGAAGCTGAGAGAAGGGGAAGTAGACAAACGGCTCCAGCGTCTCTCGCAAGCGGACCGAGGGGCCGTCCTCGACGACGCCCACGACCAGCCAGTCCTTCCTGTCCAGGCGGACGTACTCGCCGACGGCCTTTTTGCCCAAGGCGCGCTCGAAGGCTTGGCTGACCATGACCACCGGCGCCGAACCGGGGCCGTCGGAAGCCGTGAAGGCGCGCCCGGCGACGACGCGGGCGCCGGTGACCTCGAAGTACGAAGGGCTCACCTGATTGAAACGCATCGTGCGGGGAGCTTCCCCGGTTCTACTCCAGGCGACCCGCGCTCCGCCGCCCGAGCCGGAAAGCATGACGCGGCGGGCGTAGGCGACGCGCCGGACGCCGGGCAGGCTTGCCAGTTCCGAGGCCAGGCGTTCGGTTTTTTCGAACGCCCCGGAGCGGTCTTTCCAGGAGCCTTGGACGAGCAAGATGGGCCGGTCAGTATCCATCGCCGGGCGAACCATGGAGATCTTCCGCAGGCTGACGCCGAGCAGCCCCGCGTTATAGGCCATCGCGGTGATCAGGGCAATCTGAACCGTCACCAGAGCCCCGAGCCAGCGGGAGGCTTTGCGCGAAGAAGGGGCGTGGATGGACTCGACCAGGCTGTGCCGCCAGGCGTCAACGGCGGGGAGTACTGCGAGCAGGAGGCCAACGAAGACGAGACTCGACAACGCGAAGAGGGCGACGCGCCAGTCCATGCGGATGAAGTAATCGCGGTAGTCGCTGCCGGCACGGAGCCAATCGGGGGCGAGGCGGATGAGATACGCGGCAAGCCCGAGCCCGGCGGCTCCACTGAAGGCGGTCAGCAGCATCGTCTCTGCCAACTGCTGCGAAAGCATGCGGCCGCGCCCGGCGCCGAGGGCCATCATAATGCCCCACTCGCGGCGGCGATGCTCGTTCTCCACCAGGCGGAGCGCGACGAGGTTGGCCGCGGCGATGAACAGCAGCATGAAAGCCGCAAGGGCGAACACCGCGGTCAGGCGGACCGTTCCGCGCTCGTCCCTGACAAGACTCTGCGTCCGGGGGCGGCGTCCGTCCTCAAGCAGCCCGGCAAGTTCGGCCTGAGCCTGCTCCCCGGTGGCGCCGGGCTTCAGGCGGGCAAGCCCTTCGAACTCGCCGCGCGAGGCGTTGGGGTCGACGAGCCTCATCGCGCCGAAGGCGGTCTGTTGAGGCACAAACAGGTCGACGCGGATTCCTCTGACAGTCCCGGCCATTCCTTCGGGCAGAACGCCGATGACTCGCACCGAGGCCGCGCCGACATCGATCATCCGGCCGATCGTCAGGGGGTCGGCGCCAAAGGCTTTTCGCCAGTAGGCATCGCTGAGCACGACCTGCTGCTCGCCGCCCTTGCCCTCATGGAAGACATCGCCGCGAGCCGCGCGGACGCCCAGCAGGTCGAAGAAATTGTCCGAGACGGCGGCGGTGATGGGATAGTCGTCGCGGCCTTCCAGCCTGACCTTCGGCCCGAAGCGGGCCTGCACGGCGAGGCCTTCCAGCGATCCGCGCCTCTCGCGCAGAGCAGAGTATTCACGCCAGGTCATGGCGTCGGGGCGCTTTTCTCTGGTCTCGACGTAGACATAGACGAGCGAGGCTGGGTCGCGGACCGGCAGAGCTCTCAGGAAGTAGGCGTCCACCGTGCTGAACGCGGCGGTGGTCACGCCGACGGCCATGGCAAGGGAGCCGGCCGCAAGGAGAGTGACAAACGGCCGCTTCCCCATGCGGCGCAAGGCGTGCTTCACGATCACAGAGGAGGTCATCGCCGCTGCACCTACTGTTCGGGGAACTTGGCGTCAGCCTTGACTTCCTGCAATTGCAGGAGGCGCCGTTCGGTGTGCGCGGCCAGCATCACGATCATCTGGCAGGCGCCGGTCAGCGGCCGGCCCTTTTTGTGGAGGGCCGCATGAGCCTGAAGGGTGGTCTTCTTGAACTCGTGGGGAAAGGAATTGCCTGCCTGAGTGAAAGTGCCGGTCATGGACTGCCCATCGGCGGACAGTCTTCCTTTGTCGTTGGCCTGAAGCTTCTGAATGTCGAAGGAGACGGCGTCTTGGGTAACAGTTGTGAAATCGACGGCGCCGTCCTTGGCCAGATGCCAGACGAGGCGGAGTTTGGCGTTGGGGAGTTCGAGGGTTCCGATCCACGGTCCTTCGACCTGAGCAAAACCAAAGGCGGAGAGCAGAAGGAAGCTAAGGAGTGATTTCATGCAAATGACCCTCAGTAAGAAGATGGTCAATTTGAGAAATCAGTTCGCTGAAATCTGCTTCATCGGCGTTGAGCACCCAGGCGGGACCGGAGGAATGCGGCCGCCAGCGGGCTCGCATCCGGTCATTCACTGCTCCGCCAAAGATGCTGATGAGGGGGATGCCGAGGGCGGCGGCGACGTGCTGGCCGGCGGAGTCGTAGCCGACGTAAAGGCGGCTGGCGGCGATCATGGCTGCGAAGCTGGCGAAGGGTCCCTGGTGGAGGCCGCAGCGTTCCTGGCCGTGACCGCTGCGCTCGAGGGCCTGAATGGCGCGGCTCTCCTCCTCGCTTTCGGGCGCTCCGGCGTCGACCATGACGAGCGGCGCTTTGTCCGCCAGCAGCGCGACGAGCTGTTCTTCGAATGGATCGGGCACGCGTTTGGCGGGGTTCTCGCCGACGCCGAGGCTCAAGGTGGTCAACGGCTGGGAACCGAAGTTGAATTCGTATTTCGGGTGGAGCCATGGCTCTGCGTCTTCGACACCGGCGACGGCGTGCAGCCAGTCCCGGGTCAGTTCCGGGAGCGTCGCCATGCCATCGCCGCCGTAGGAGCGGCTCTCGAAGACGAAATGGCGGTCTTCGTCACAGACCGGGAGAAGGCCGAGTTGCGTGAGGCGGGAATCCGGGTCGAGAACAAGCGCGCCCGGGGCTTCGAGAGCATTCTTGAGCTCGTAGTAGATGGCGATGCGGTCGCGCAGCAGCCCGGAGCGGCCGTAGGCCATGGGGACCCAGTCGACATCCACCGACGCTTCAAACAGCTCCCAGCTCTTCTTGGGGCCGACGAACCAGAGCTTCGCTTTCGGCCAGCGTTTGCGCGCGGCGTCGAGGACGATGGAGGTGACGGCGACGTCGGCGCCGAGCGTGACCCGGGACAGGACGAAGACGTTCTTGGGTTCAAAGTCCACGCGGCGGACGCAGCGCACGCGCTCGTAGCGGGAAACGAGCTCGGAGGCTTTCAGTTCCGGCAGGCACCGCTCGATGACGCCGGCGAAGAGCTGCGCGTAGACGTTGCAGAGCCTGGGCTCGAACAGGTCGGCCAACTTCTCGACGACGACGCTGAACAGGGCCCGGGAGGCGCGGCGGGCGTACTCTTCGTCTTCGTCGAGCGCCTCGTCCACCAAAGCCGCGGCGAGTTCTTCGGGCCAGCCGGAGCCGCGGATGCAGTGATTCAGCAGCTCGAGGGCGAGCTCATTCGGTGAAATACTTTCCAACGATCAGCTCCAGCTTTCTGTACGTGGCTTCGGGAACAGACTTCTTGTCGGTGATCAGGGCGTGTTCAAGAGCCCTGGAACAGGGGCAGGCGCGGCCGCCCATGGAGAGCGCCTTGACAGCCGCTCTGACGACCTTGGCGGCGTTTTCGGCGTTGTGTGTGAGGTTGCGGATGATGTCGGCGACGGTGACGGCATCGTGATCGGGATGCCAGCAATCGTAGTCGGTCACCATGGCGATGGTGGCGTAGCAGAGTTCGGCCTCGCGGGCGAGTTTGGCTTCCTGGAGGTTGGTCATGCCGATGACATCCATGCCCCAGGAGCGGTAGAGGTTGGACTCGGCCTTGGTGGAGAAGGCAGGTCCTTCCATGCAGAGGTAGGTTCCGCCCATCTTGGCGGGGACGCCGGCTTCGAGGCAGGAGTGATGGAGGAGCCTGGCGAGGTCGTGGCAGACAGGGTCGCCGAAGCTGATATGGGCGACGAGCCCGGCGCCGAAGAAGGTGGAGACGCGGCCGCGGGTGCGGTCGACGAACTGATCGGGGATGACGAAGTCGAGCGGCTTGTGCTCTTCCTTGAGGCTGCCGACGGCGCTGAGGGAGATGATCCACTCGACGCCGAGCTTTTTCATGCCCCAGATGTTGGCGCGGAAGTTGAGTTCGGAGGGGCTGATGCGGTGGCCCCGGCCGTGGCGCGCGAGGAAGGCGACGGGTTTGCCTTCGAGGTTGCCGCAGATGTAAGCGTCGCTGGGATCGCCGAAGGGCGTTTCCAGGCGCACTTCTTCCTGGTCCGTGAAACCCGTCATCGAGTAGAGCCCGCTGCCGCCGATGACTCCGATTCGTTTGGACATGCTCACATGATCATGCCACTGAAAGCAGGTGGGCGACCACTTCGCCGACTCCCCTGCCCTCGGGGGCGACGGTCTTGAAGAGGGGAATTGAAGGGAGTTCTTCGCGCAACAGGGCTTCGAGGCGATCGGCGCCGGGCAGGTCGGCTTTGTTGATGATGAGGACGCCGGCGATTTCGAGGATGCCGGCTTTGCCTGCCTGGACGTCGTCGCCCATGTTCGGGGCGAGGACGACCGCGGTGACCGAGGCGACGCGGGCGATTTCGACTTCCGCCTGGCCGACGCCGACGGTTTCGATGAGGATGATGTCGAAGCCGGAGGAGGCGAGCAGGCGGGCGGCGGCGGCGGTGGTTGGGGCGAGACCGCCGAGCGCGCCGCGGGAAGCCATGGAGCGGATGAAGACGCCGTCGTCGTCCTCGAAGCCGCTCATGCGGATGCGGTCGCCGAGGAGGGCGCCGCCGGTGAACGGGCTGGATGGATCGACGGCGAGCACGGCCACACGCAGGCTGCGCCGCCTCAGCTCGCCGAGCATCGCGGCGGCGAGGGTGCTTTTGCCCGCTCCGGGAGCGCCGGTGATCCCAATGATTCTGGCCCGGGCATCGGCCGGCGGGGGAACGAATTCGTTTCGCTCAATGCCCGTCAGGGCTTTGGCGAGTTCTCTGCGTGTCACGCCAGGCTCCACATCGCCATCGTTACTGAGTCTACCCTCATGCACCCCCTTGGGCGGGTAGAATCTACTGTTAATGGCCGAGCGGCAGCCCATTTCACCAGGCGATCTCGCCGCCCTGTTGCACGAGGCGGCAGAGCGCAAAGAACCTGTGCGCGTGGAAGGCGCGGGCACCAAGCGGCAATGGGGGGGACCGCCGTCACCGGGATGGCTGCTGAAGACAACCGGGCTGAACCGGGTGCTCGAGTACGAGCCGCGAGATCTGACCATCTGTCTTGAGGCGGGAGCGCTCTACCGCGATGTCGCCAGGATGCTTGCCGGGAACAGGCAAATGCTGCCGCTGGATCCTCCCTATGCCGGGTCGGCGACGATCGGCGGCGTGGTCTCCTGCGGGGTTTCAGGGCCGCGGCGGCGGCTGTACGGAGGGATTCGCGATCAGGTGATCGGCATGACGTTCGCCACGATGGAGGGGAAGCTGGTGACCTCCGGCGGCAAGGTGGTGAAGAACGTGGCGGGCCTGGACATGCAGAAATCGCTGATCGGGTCGTTTGGAACGCTGGGCGTGATCGCGCAGGTCAACTTCAAGCTGGCCCCGCTGCCTGAGGCGACGCGCACGTTCGTCGTGCCCGCCGGCTCGAACGAGGAGGCGGCGGCGATCCGGACGAGGGTTCTGTCGGGCGTCTTGCAGCCGTCGGCGGTGGACGTGTTGAACGGGGCGGCGGCGAGGTCGTTCGGTCTCGATGCGGCGCCAAGCGTTGTCGTGAGAGCGCACGGGACAGAGCGGGTGCTGGCGCGTTACGCGCAGGAACTGCAAGGGGCCGGCGCACTGGAGGGCGAGGCGGAGGCGTCGCTTTGGAAGCGCATCGAGTCGTTCGTGGAAGCGCCGCGAATCGTGGCTCAGGCGAGCCATCCGCTGGGGGAACTGGCGGCGGTGCTCGACTCGGCGCCCGCCGAGGCGGTTGCGCGGGGGGCGAATGGAGTGGCTTACCTGGCCTTCCATGAGCGGGGGCAGGCCAACGGGTGGATTGCGGCGACCAAGGGGAAGCCGTGGTCGCGGGTGATCCTGAAAGCGCCGACCGAGGACGCTTTGGAACTGGACCTGTGGCCGGACCCGGGCCCTGATTTTGAACTCATGCGCCGTCTGAAAGAGACGTTCGACCCGGGCAGCCTGCTGAACCGGGGGAGGCTGTATGGCCGCATCTGAGCCGGTGACGAGCGTCCCCGCTTTCCCTCCGATACTGGACAACCGCCACGCGGAGGCGCCGGCGGCGGCCGATCTGCTCTCCTGCATCCATTGCGGGCTCTGTTTGAACGCGTGCCCGACGTACAGGGAACTCGGGGTCGAGATGGACAGCCCGCGGGGGCGGATCTACCAGATGATGCAGGTGGCGACGGGGCAAGCGGAGATCTCGCCTTCCTATCTGGAGCACCTCGATCTGTGCCTGGCCTGCCGCGGCTGCGAGTCGGCCTGCCCGTCAGGGGTACATTACGGGCGGTTGATCGAGGCGGCGCGGGCGGAGATCGAGGCTTACGCCGCGCCCAAGAGGAGTTGGAGGGAGCGGGCGCTCAGGAATTTCGTCTTCAGGCGCCTGCTGGTGTCACGGGGCTGGCTGAAGCTTGCGGGGGCGTTGCTGTACCTGTATCAGGCATCCGGACTGCAGTCGATCGCGCGGGGCAGCGGCGTGCTCAAGTTGTTCGGCAAGCTCGGACGGATCGAGCGCCTGGCTCCGAACGCTGAGATCCCGTTCTTCTTCGACAAGATCGGAAAGACGTTCGCGCCGGCCGGGCCGAGAAGGTACCGGGTGGGGCTTTTGGCGGGCTGCATTGCGAACGTGACCAGCGCGAGGCTGAATGAAGCCACGGTGCGGGTGCTCCAGCAGAACGGCTGCGAAGTGCTGGTTCCGGAATCGCAGACCTGCTGCGGCGCGCTGCATGTTCACGCGGGGCTGAAACAGGACGCTCGCGAGCTGGCGCGCCGCAACATTGACGCATTTCTGCCGCTGGCCGACAATGGCGGTCTGGACGCCGTGGTGACGAACGGGGCGGGGTGCGGCTCGACGTTGAAGGAGTATCACGAGCTGCTGGCGGAGGATCCGGAGTACAGGGAAAAGGCTGCGCGATTCGCCGCGATCATGAAGGACATCACGGAGTTCCTGGCCTCGATTGAGCTGAACACGGCAATGGGGCGGCTGGAGGCGGTGGTGACCTATCAGGACTCCTGCCACCTGGCGCACGGGCAGAAGATCCGGCAGGCGCCGCGGCAGATCCTGAAAGCGATCCCGGGATTGCAGTTTCGCGAGATGCCGCTTTCGGATCTTTGTTGCGGATCGGCGGGGACGTACAACGTCGTGCACGACGACATTGCGGATTCGATCATCGCGAAGAAGATCCCGCTGGCGGCTGGCACGGGGGCGACGGTGATCGCGACGGCCAACGTGGGGTGCGAACTGCAACTCAAGGCGGGGGTGGCGCGGTACGGGCAAGGGCAGAGGGTGGCGCACGTGGTGGAGCTGCTGGACGAGGCGTACCAGAAGCTGGGGAGATAGGCAGTCCCGCAGGCTGGCGGACCGGGCGGCCTGAACGTATCGCCCATTCATCGGAAAAGCCGATGATTGGCGTCGAAACTTCCTAAGAAACGATTCATGAGCGGGACGAATCTCCTCAGGTGTGCGAGCAAGGGGCTCCGAGACGCGGGCTCCGAAGATCGAGACACCAACACAAGGAGACAACCATGAAGACCATCCTCAGCTTGACAGCCGCATTCGCGTTCGCCGCCACGGGGGCGACCGCCGACACCAACACTTTTCAGAGCATCATCGGCGACGCCGCCAAGATCCAGCGAGACGCCCAAGAGATCAGCATGCAGCTCAAGAACAAGCAGCCCGACTTCGAGGCTGTCAAGGCGAAGTCGGAAGCGCTGAGCAACGACATCAAGGAACTGCGGAGCGATCTGGCGGCCTTCGAATCGACGAATCCGAACCTGACCGGGCAGCAGAAGAAGGACTGGGAGCTGGTGAAGACGAAGGCCGAGCTGCTTCTGATCTTCAGCGACCAGAAGAACAGCCTTCTGAGCGATGGCGACGTAAAGAAGAACCGTTCGATGCTGCGCGCTTACTCGGACGGCATCGCCAAGCGGGCGGAGCTGCTGCAGCAGACGGCGAAGCGGCTGAGCCGCTAATCGGGCGGCAGGCTTCAGCCCGGCGCGCCGCGGGCTTAAGCCTGCCCCACCCTGACGGGATGGCCACTTCGGAGCCGGAACAAGGGGTAGAGTGTGGCAATGGAGTGGTTGAATTACCATCATCTGCTGTACTTCTGGACCGCAGCCAGGGAAGGCAGCATCGCGCGGGCGTGCGAAAAGCTGCTGCTAGCGCAGCCGACGGTGAGCGGGCAGATCAAGCGGCTGGAGGATTCGCTGGGCGAGAAGCTTTTCGAGAAAGCGGGGCGAGGACTGGCGCTGACCGAAACCGGACGGGTTGTGTATGCGTATGCGGAGGAGATTTTCGGACTTGGGCGGGAGCTGCAAAACGTTTTGCGGGGCAAGCCGGGGAAGCGCCCGGCGCGGCTGCTGGTAGGCGTTTCCGACATGTTGCCCAAACTCATCGCCTATCGGATTCTCGAGCCGGCGATGAAGCTGGAAGAGCCGGTTCAACTGATCTGCCAGGAGGACACGCCGGAGAGTCTCTTGCTGGCGCTGGCCGATCACAAGCTCGACATGGTCATCTCGGACACGCCGGTGGGGACGGGGGCGCGCGTGAAGGCCTACAACCACCTGTTGGGTTCGTGTCCGGCGGTTTTGTTTGCGGCGCCGCCGCTTGCGAAGATGTACCGCAAGGGATTTCCGGCGTGCCTGGAGGGGGCGCCGTTTCTGCTGCCGATGGAGGGTTCGAGATTGAGGCGCTCGCTGGACCAGTGGTTCGACTCGCAAAACGTGAGGCCTCGCGTGGTGGGCGAGTTCAAAGACAGCGCCCTGATGAAGACGTTCGGCGAGGCGGGAGCGGGGGTTTTCGTGGCGCCCGCCGCGATCGAGGCGGAAGTGAAGCGGCGGTACTCGGTGGCGCGTATCGGGGTGCTGCCGTCGGTGGTTGAGACCTTTTACGTCATCTCGGTGGAGCGGAGAATCAAGCATCCCGCGGTGATCCGAATCTCGGAGACGGCGCGCGACGGGCTTTTCGCCCGTTCCGGCGCGGCAGACTGACGCTGCGCCAGCAGCCGCCTGCTCTCTTCTGATTGCCGCCCGTTACTCTACCTGCGTCCCCCCACCCGGTTCACCCACGCCTTCACATCCTGGTCCCGCATCTCCCGGTTCCGATTCGCCCCGAACAACTCCGGCCAGTCGTCTCCGTTCAAGACCAGACTTGGTCTGACCGTGCTGAAATCAATCGTGGTCATCAAGAACATCTGCGAGGCCAAAGCTCAGCTCTCTGCCCTGATTGAACTCCTGCTTTGGTGGCTCGACGACAATCCGGCGCTCTCACGAGCGGCCCGCGAATTGATCGCTCAGCCGGAAAACACCATCTTCGTCAGCGCGGCCACCATGTGGGAGATCTGGCTCAAGGCGAGCCTGGGCAAACTGCGCCTCCCCGCCGGCTTTGAACCCCAACTCGCGGCCGCGGGGTTTGAAAGCCTCCCCGTCAGCGCCGCGCACGCGCGTCATATCGAACGCCTTCCGTGGCTCCACCGCGACCCGTTCGACCGCATGCTGATTGCCCAGGCTGCCGTCTCCGGTCTCACCCTCCTCTCGGCCAATAGCGCTCTTGGCGCCTACGGCCGCATGGTTCACGCCGTCTGATTCGGGAGTGGCCAGGCAGGCATCCTTGTTGCCTGCCAGAGCAACGCGGCTAGGGTTTCTGCAACTCTGCCAGGATGGCTTCGGCGAGCGGCCGCGTGTTGACGCCCTCGAGGTTCACAAGGACCGCGACGGCGGTCTTCAATTCGGGAGAGAAGGCGAGGTACGCGCTGGCTCCCTGCTGTCCTCCGGAGTGGCCATAGACCCTTGGGGCGGCGTCGCGGAGGATGCCCATGCCGAGGCCGTAGCTGGTGCGGGAGCCGTCCTTGAGGCGCTGGCGTTCGAGCATCGCCTGGAGGCTTTCGGGTTTGATGAGGCGGCCATCGAGGAGAGCGCGGGCGAACCTGACAACGTCGGCGGCGGTGGCGACCCAACCGCCTGCCGGGGTTTTGGAGCTGGTGTCGGCGAGGGGGCAATTCTGAATTTCACCGCCGGGGGTCTTGCGGTAGCCGCGGACCCGTCCGGGGATGATGGCGAAATGGTCGTCAGCGCGCATGCGTTCGATTTCAGCCGGACGGAGGACGAGCGCGGCGACGGCTTCGGGGTATGGCAAGCCGGCGGCGGCTTCGATGGCGGCGCCGGCCAGAGTGAATCCATAGCTCGAGTAGAGATACTTTGTGCCGGGTTCGTGGAGGAGGGGATCGGAGGAGAAGGCGGCGAGGGCTTCCCGCGTGGACCAGTAGTGGACGGTCGAGTTGAAGTCCGAGCCGTCGGCGCGATAGTGCCTGACGCCGCCAAGGTTAGCGAGGAGCTGCCGGACGGTGACCGGCCATTGTTTCGCGGGCCAGGAGGGCACGTATTTTTCGACAGGGGCGTCGAGGTCGAGGGCGCCCTGTTCGGCGAGCTTGAGGGCGGCGACGGCGGTGAAGGGCTTGGAGACGGAGGCGAGGCGGAACATGGAGAAGGGGGTGGCGGCGACTTCGTTTTCAAGGTCTGCCCAGCCGCGGGCTGCGGTGAGGAGAGTTCCGTCTTTGAGGGAGGCGGCGACAGAAACGGCGGGGGCGCTTTCTTTCGCCCTGAACTGCTCGACGAGCCGCTCGACCTCGCGCCACTGAGCTCCGAGCGGGAGGGTGAACAAGATCAAGAAGACCAGCAACATACCCAAACAGTCCACCACAGCAGCGGGGTGGAATGGCGGGCTCCGCCCAACAAGCCCCTTTTCTTTCATCTCCAGACGGTGTATTTGAAAGGGGAGAGGAGCCTCATATGAAGACTCTCGATCAACTCGTCGCACTGCTCGAAATGAGAGATCTGGCCTACCGGCACGACCAGCATCCGCTGACCTACACAGCGCGGGAGACCGCCCGGGCGGAGCACGTCCCCCCACGCTGTTTCGCCAAGGTCGTTGTGGTTCACAGCGAGGATGGGTTCGCCATGGCGGTGCTGCCGGGGGACCGGATCGTTGATCTCGACGAACTCCGTGCCGCCTTCGGGACGCACCATCTCCGGCTGGCCACCGAGCACGAGCTGGAGAAGCTGTTCCCGAACTGCGAACTTGGCGCGATGCCGCCGTTCGGAAACGGGACGCTGTTCGAAATGCCCGTTTGGGTGGACGGGCTGCTGCTGGCGGAGGAGCAGATCTGCTTCAATGCCGGCACGCACCGGGACGTCGTCTGGATGTCGACGGAGGATTGGGAACAGCTCGTCAAGCCGAGTGTGCTGGCGTTTGCGCACGCCGCCGGCTAGGCAAGCGGGGGGGCGTTACCCCGCGCGACGGACGAGCGTGATCTTCCGTACCTTCACGGCGGCGGACTTGTCGTCACCGGTGAGGCCGAAGGTGATTGTCTCGGTGGCCGGACGGACCGGGAGCGAGCCGGCGAGTTTCCGGGTCACGAACGCTCCGCCTGTGCCTTCGACAACGCCTTCGATCACGCCATCAGGGGGAGCGCCGCGGCGCTCGGAGGCGAGGCGGAACTTGCTGCCGGCGATTGCGTCATCGCAGGCGTAGGTGATTTCGACGTCGTAGACGCCGTTGAGGCTCTTGTAGGGGTACCAGGCGAGAGAATTGGACTCGCGCTCGAAGCGGCGGAAGTTGCTGGCGCTGGCGGTTGTCCAATCGTAGCGGATCTCCTCGCCGCGCAGGCGGGCGATCCAGGCGTGGAGGTCGAGGCGTTGGGGCAGTTGACCGGCGCGGTAGCCTTCGGCGATCTTCGGCTGCTGATCAGCGATCTCGAGGACGATGACTGAGTCCCATGGATCGACTGGCTTCGGGGGCAGAGTCAGGGCGAGGGCAGGACCTTTCTGGGAGAACTGCACGGAAGCCTTGTTGGCGAGGAACCAGGCTTTTTTGACCTGGCTTTCGAGTCCCTGGATTTCCAGCTTCGTTCCGGGCCAGTTGAGGATGTGGAGGTAGACCTTGCCGGGTTTGACGGTGACGCGCCAAGTGATGTCAGGGAAGTAGAGAGGGCTCGGCGACGTTCCATAGATCGACTCGCCGTTCACTTCGAGCCACTTGCCGATGGAGCGGAGTATCTTCTGGCTCGCCTCCGGAATCACTCCCTCAGCGGTGGGGCCGACGTTGAGCAGGTAGTTGCCACCCTTGCTCACGATGTCGGCGAGTTTGGCGACGAGGTCGCGCGGGTCTTTCCAGTTATTGTCGTTCTTCTTATAGCCCCAGGTGTCGTTGAGGGTGGCTGGCACTTCCCACTTGCCGTCCTGGAGGTAGACCTGGATGGGGATGGCGTTGTCGCCGGTCTGGGCGTAGTCGCCGCGGTTGTGTCCAATGCGGCTGTTGATGAGGCAGGAGGGCTGAAGCGTCTTCACCTGGGCGCGCAAACCGTCCACCTGCTTCTCGGAAAGCATCCCCGGGGTGTCGAACCAGATCAGGCCGAGTTTCCCGTAGCCGCTGAGGATTTCCTTCACCTGCGGAAAAACTTTCTGCTCAAGATATGGCTGGGCGTCGCGTTTTTCAGGGAAATCCCAGTTATTTCCGCGGCCGCCTGGCTCGTGCCAGTCCTGATCCTGCGAGTAATAGAACCCGAAATCGATCCCCCGCCGGGCGCAAGCCGCCGAGAGTTCCTTCATCGGGTCCCTGGCGTAGGGGGTGGCGTCCACGATGTTGTACTTGGAGGCGGCGGACTTGAACATGGCGAAGCCGTCGTGGTGCTTGGAGGTGATGACCATGTAGCGCATCCCGGCATCCTGAGCCAATTGCGCCCATTCATCGCCGTTGAACTTCACAGGGTTGAACTGTCCGGCGAGCTGTTCGTATTCCTTGACGGGGATGCGCTCGCGGAACATGATCCACTCGCCGATGCCGCGGACGTACCTGCCTTTCCATTCGCCCGCCGGGATCGCGTAGAGACCCCAATGGATGAACATGCCGAATTTGATGCCGTCAAAGCGCTTCAGCGCCTTCGCGGTTTCAGTTGCGAAGCGATCCTGCGCCGGAGCCGCGGCTGCGGCGAGCACGAGCGCTGGAACGAATAGATGGAATAATCGCCTGGTCATATTTGTACTCCATTCGAAAAAATCCCGCGAGTCTTGCCAGGACCCGCGGGATTTTACAGTCACTTCAGTCTGTTTCCAATTAGAACATGTAACGGAGGGCGAACTGAATCTGCCGCGCCGCGGTCGCGCCGCTGATCACCCCGTAGGCGGCGGTGTTCAACGTGGTCCCCGGAGATCCGAAGTCGGGATGATTCGGGAAGTTGAACATCTCGGTGCGGAACTCGAGCGAGTGCCGCTCGGCGAGGCGGAAGCGTTTGGCGATGGAGATGTCCCAGACGGCGCGTCCGTCGTCTTCGAGGACAAAGGCTCCGGCGTTGCCCCACGTGAAGAAGTCGGGCATGACGGCGGCGGAAGTATCGAACCACCGGTCGACGGTTCGCTGTTCCTTGGGCAGGTTGGGGTTGCGAAGCAGGTTCGGGCGCTCGGCGGTCTTGCCGACGTTGGCGCGGTCGATGCCGGTTCTCAGGTTCGAGGCGACGCCGGACTGCAATTGGATGATGCCTTCCAGCGCCCAGCCGCCGAGCACGGCTTCCGTGATGCCGTTCCAGCCGGCGCCGAAGGCGCGCCCTTTCCCGAACGGCAGATCGTAGACGTAGCCCACCTTGAAGGCGTGCTTGATGTCATAGCTTGCCCGCGACCAGTCTTTTCTGATGTCGAACATGTTCATGTACTTGCCCTCGGCCAAAGAGGACTGGTCGTCCATCACCTTGCCCCATGTGTAGTTGGCGAGGATCTGCAAGCCCTTGGAGAAACGCTTGGTCAGCTTGGCCTGGAACGCGTTGTACTCGGAGTTGAACTTATTGGAGCCGCCGTCCATGTTGCCGGTGAAGCCGGAGGAGGCAAGGATGCGCCGGGGGTTGATCGGCAGGGGCGACGGCGTGGGCGCGTTGTTCCAGCCGACGTAGCCGATCTGTTTCTTATTGGAGGAACCGACGTAGCCGACGTCCACCGTCATGTCGGAGAGGAGTTGCCGCTGCACGAACAGGTTCCACTGCTGAGAGTACGGGGAGCGGTTGTTGGGGTTTTGCGGCCAGCCGCCGATGGCCTGGGTGGAGTCGAAACTCGGCCCTTTGTCGTTGATGGAGAAATCGGGCGTCGCTCCACGGTTGTAGCTGATCTCCTGCTGCGGGAGATAGGGCCAGAACTTGCGCAGGTCGTTGATTTCCTGCATAAAGGTGGAGTTGAAGAAAACGCCGGCGCCCGCGCGGATAACGGTCTTTGCGTTCATCTGATAGGCGATGCCGATGCGGGGGGCCCAGTTGTTCATGTCGCTGCGCATCAGGCTCCTGCCATAGCCCAGGGTCTTCGGCGGCTGATTCGCCTTGCCCGTCACAGGGTCGGTCATGGGATTGACGCCGGCCCACATCAACTCAGCCTTGTAGCCGGTGCCATCGTGGGTCACCAGCAGGTTGCCGAGCGCGTCGTTGGTGTCCCATGGCCGCATGCCTGACTCCCAGCGGATGCCAAGATTAATCGTCAACTTGTCGGTGACGCGCCAATCGTCCTGGAAAAAGCCTTCCAGGTAATGCTGGCGGGCGAACAGGCGCGGCACCGTGAAGCCTCGCCGGATATAGCTGGGATAGCCGAGCAGCATGGTGGCGAACGAGTTGCCGCTATTGGCCACATCGGCTGAGCTGGTAACAGCCGTCCAGAAATCCGCGGTGCCGTTTGTCGGATTGGAGTAAGCGGCGTCCATGTTGCGCCAGGTGTAGCCGCCGCCCAGCTTCATGTTGTGGCGGCCGATGATTTTCGTGAATTTGCCGTTGAACTGGTGGTTGCGGTCGAGGATGGTCTCGCCGCCGCCGCCGCCGCTGCCCAGGTAGCCCTGCGGAGTAAAGGTGACGCGCGTGTCGCAGAGAGCCTCCTTGTCGAAGAGGCTGACTTTGGCCGCATCCAGGATGCCGGCGCGCGTCAGCCCATCAGAGTAGCTCGGGCAGCCGGGGTTATTCGGATGGCTAAAGCCGTACTTGATCTCCAGAATGGCCGTGGGGCTGAAGATGTGATTCCAGCCCGCGCCGTAGTTGGACACGTCATACTTGTTGAGGCTGTTGAAATGGCCCGAGACATTGGGGATATTCTCGCTCACCCGCTGCTCCAGCATTCTGAAAAACACGGTGTCTTTCTGCCCGAATGTATGATCGACTCGTGCGACGAACATGTCGCGATCCCGTTGCTGCCCTTTGGTCGCGAGCAGATTATTCACCGTGCCGGGGCGGTTGGGGAGGGGCAACAAGGAGTCCACCACGGACTTCATGCCGGCATTGATCCGGGCAGCGGGGATGATGTTGCCAGCGAACGGCTTCCGGATGATGCGCCCAGCGGAGTCGAGCGTTCCCGTCAGCGGGTCGAAGATTGTATTCGGCAGCGAGGAGAAGTTGCCGGTCCGCATCGGCTCCAATGGAACAGTCGCCTGCGCCGTCTGCCCGCGCCGCCAGCGGAAGCCTTCCCAAGAGCCGAACCAGAAGGTCTTATCGCGTCCGTTATAGAGCTTCGGAATGATGAGAGGACCGCCCGCGGAAGCGCCGTACTGATTCTGGCGGAAGGGGACTTTGCCGCGGCTCTGGCGGTTGGCGAACCACTCGTTGGCGTCGAACTTCTCGTTGCGGAGGTACTCGTAGACGCTGCCGTGGAGATCCCGCGTCCCGGACTTGATGGAGATGTTCACGTTGGCTCCGGCCGACCGCCCGAACTCGGCGGAGTTGCCGGTGGCGACGCGGAACTCCTGGATGGCGTCCATCGGCGGGGAGCCGCCGGGCGAGTTCATGAACATCATGTTGTTGTCGACGCCGTCCATGGTGTAGTTGTTGTCCTGCGTGCGCTGGCCGTTGACGGAGACCATTTGCGTGCCGGAGAGGTCGCCGCGGCCCTGGCTGCGGCGGATGTCGCTGGTGCCGGGCATCAGGACGAGCAGCCGCGTGTAGTTGCGCCCGTTGACCGGGATGCGCTCAAGCTGGCTTTGCGTGACCACGCCGGCAACCGAGGTCTCCTGGGTTTGCAGCATCGCCGCCTGGGCGGTGACTTCGACGCTTTCAGTGACGGCGCCGACTTCGAGCTGTCCATCGACCTTGACCACGGCGCCGGTCTCCAGGATGATGCCGGTCTGGACTTTGGTCTTGAAGCCGGCGTTGGTGATCTTGAGCTCATAGTTGCCGGGAATCAGCGGCGAGATGGTGTAGACGCCCGCCTCATTGGTGGTGACGGTGCGGGAAACGCCCGTCGAGGTGTTGGTGGCTGTGACGGAGGCGTTCGGAATGACGCCGCCTTGAGCATCGGTGATGATGCCGGTAATCGATGCGTTTGTCGTTTGGGCGATCAGCGAGGATCCCCAGGAAAGTGTGAGAAGGCAGAGCAAGCAGACTTGCCAGAATCGGCGATCAACCATGGAGCAACCCCCAAAAAGTTGTTTCCCAACCGGACGTGTGTTCATCAGGCCGAGATGGTCCCGACTAAGGATTGAGAGTAATCTATTACTTCACCGTTAACTAATCAAGTGATCTTAACGACCCCATAACCTATCTTTCGATAGGTTCGCGGCGACCGGCGCTTTTCAGTGGAGTGAGGCGATTCGGCTATGATGGCTCGAAGTGGAATCACCCAAGAGCCTCCTGGCGGTTGTGCTGAGTTGCCTATCCTTCGGGGCGCCGGCAGGCGCGCAGGGCATGATCAGCAACAGCGCGGCGGCGATGCCGAAGGGGAAGTTTTCGGGCCGGGCGTGGCCGGTGTCGTTCACGGAGACGGCGATTGCGGCGGGGTTACAGTTTTCCTACACATACGGCAACCCGGTCAGCAAGAAGTATGTGATTGAGGCAAACGGGTCGGGAACGGCGTTTCTGGACTACGACAATGACGGGTTGCTCGACGTTCTGCTGATCAACGGAAGCAGGCTGGGAGGAGCAGCGGCAGGGGCGGCGACGAACCGGCTGTACCGGAATCTGGGGAAGGGAAGGTTCGGCGATGTCACGGAGAAGGCAGGCATGGCGCGCTCGGGCTGGGGCAATGGGGTGTGCGGCGGAGATATCGACAACGACGGCAACCTGGACCTGTATCTGACTTACTACGGGCGGAACTCGCTTTACAGGAATACGGGGAAGGGATCGTTCACCGACATTGGGGAGACGAGCGGGACAGCGGGCAACGGGCGAGACTGGTCGACCGGCTGCACGTTCATTGACTACGACCGGGACGGGGATTTGGACCTGCTGGTCACCGCCTATCTGAATTTCGACATTGCGCGGGCGCCGCTGCCGGGGTCGCACCCTTTTTGTTTTTGGAAGGGGAAGCCGGTGTACTGTGGGCCGCGGGGGATGCCCTATGGGAAGCTGACGCTGTACCGTAATCGCGGCGATTTGACGTTTGAGGAGGTGTCGGAGCCTTCCGGCATCCGCGCGCCGCGGGACTTCTATGCGTTCACGGCGCTGACCGCCGATCTTGACGCCGACGGCTGGCCGGACCTGTATGTGGCCTGCGACTCGACGCCGAGCATTTTTCTCCGGAACAACAAGGATGGGACCTTTACGGACCTGGCCACGGAGACGGGGCTCGCCTACAACGACAACGGCGCAGAGCAGGCGGGCATGGGCCTGGCGGCGGCGGACTACGACAACGACGGGCGGATCGACATAACGAAGACGAATTTTATCGGCGATTACCCGAATCTTTACCGGAATATCGGCAAGGGGATTTTCACGGATATCTCAATCAAGGCGGGGCTGGCGGTGAACCCGGACCACGTGCTGTGGGGCGTGGGGCTGGAAGATCTGGACAACGACGGGTTCAGGGACCTGTTTCAGGTCACGGGGCACGTCTATCCGGAGGTGGGGACGATCGACCAAAGGGAAGCGTACAAGTCGCCGCGGCTGGTCTACCGGAATTTGGGAAACGGGAA
The DNA here is from genome assembly GCA_013388415.1 of Bryobacteraceae bacterium. Classification (GTDB taxonomy): domain Bacteria; phylum Acidobacteriota; class Terriglobia; order Bryobacterales; family Bryobacteraceae; genus JACADU01. The sequence continues at coordinate 27,564 of JACADU010000207.1, read as the reverse complement.
GTTTGAGGATGTCTCGGCGCTGTCGGGCGCGGCGGCGGCGTAGCGGCGGTCGTCGCGCGGGGCGGCGTTCGGGGATTTCGACAACGACGGGGACATCGATGTCCTCGTGATGAACATGCATGAAGGTCCCTCACTGATCCGCAACGATCAGGCGGCGGGAAACAGATGGGTCAAGGTGAGGCTGGAGGGGGTGCGGTCGAACAAGGCGGCGATCGGGGCGGCGGTGACGATTCATGCCGGCGGGGGGACGCAGTCGGCTCCGGTTCTGTCGCAATCGTCGTTTCTGTCGCTGAACGACCTGCGATTGCACTTCGGGCTCGGGGGCGCGGAAAGGGTGGACAAGATCGTCGTGCGGTGGCCAAGCGGCGAGACGGAGGAATTTCCGGGCGTTGCGGCGGGGTCGCTTTATCTGCTGAGGGAGGGCAGCGGGCAAGCTGCGCCGCTGACGATGCCGCGATGACGGGCGTGCTGGTGGGACTGCTGTTGCTGGCGCCGCCGGAAGACGCGGAGCGGCTTTCCTCACGGGCGCTGGCGGCGGCGCAAGCGGGGCGTCCCGATGAGGCCGAAGCTTTGTGGAAACAGGCGCTGGCAGCCGCGCCGGGGCACTTCCCTTCCCTATTCAATTACGGGTTCCTGCTGTTCAACGGCCAGCGGTTTCAGGAGGCCGAAGCTCTGCTGGCGCGGGCCGCGAAGGCCAATCCCAAGGATTTCAACACGCGGTTTATTTTGGGCTCGACGCTGCTGAAGCTGCTGCGGAGAGAGGACGCGCTGGTTCAGTGGCGGGCGGCGCTGGCATTGCAGCCGTCCAACATACGGCTGATGCAGGTGATGTCGGTGGAATATACGGCAGGGCGGTACTTTAACGAGGCGTGCGCGCTGGGGCAACGGGCGGTGAAGATCAAAGGCGACGCCCCGGAGCCTTGGCTGATCGCGATCAAGGCGTGCCAGGATGCGCAGAATCCGGCGGCGTTCACGCTGGCTGAGCAGGCAGCCGCCAAGTTCCCGCAGTCGGCGCGGGCGGTGTTCGAGTACGCATTCCACTTGCAGCGGGCGGGGCGGCGCGAGGAGGCTTTGCCGCTGCTTGAGAAGGCGATCAAGCTGGATCCCTCCTATGAAGAGCCGCTGTTCTTCTCCGGCGACCTGCTGCTGCTGGAGGATCGCCATGAGGATGCCGCCGAACGGCTGCGCGCCGCGCTGCGCATCCGTCCCGATTACGTGCCGGCGTGCGTTTCGCTCGCCAAGGCGCTGATGGCGCTGGAGCGTTACCAGGAGGCGGTTTCGGAACTGGAAGCGTGTGCGAAGGCGAGCCCGAGCCACCCGCAGCCTCACCTGCTGCTTTCGCAGGTGTTCTTCCGTTTGGGCGACGAAGCGCGCTCGCGCGCCGAGAAGGAGATCTCTTTCCGGCTGCGAAGGGAGAACCCGGCGTTGATGGAAGCGCCGCAGGCGAGGCCGTTTCCCGCGGTGACAACCGCGCGGCGCTGATGAGGCGCATATACTGTGGCCATGCTCCTCCGCCTGGCCTGTTCTTTTCTGGCGGCCGCGCCGCTGTTTCCGGCCGATGTTCTGACGCCGTTGGCGATCCGCAGCGTCAAGGTGGGCGGCGAGATCGGACGCAGGATCGACGCCACCATCCGCAACAATCTGCTCGTCATTGATGTCGAAAGGGACTTTCTGGCGCCTCTTTCGGCGCGCGACCCCAAGAGCGGCTACATCGGGCTTGGCAAGTTGCTGATGTCGGCAGTGCGGTTCGGCGCCTACACCGGCGATCCGCAGGTGCTCGCACTCAAGGAGAGGCTGGTCAGGCGGCTCGTGGCGGCGCAGGAGCCGGACGGGTATCTTGGCTTCTTCTCACCGGCCAACCGGATGACCAGGCTATGGGACGTGCACGAGGCCGGGTATCTCATCGCGGGGCTGACGGACGATTATTTGTTGTTTGGTGAAAAGGGTTCGCTGGCGGCGGCTGTGAGGTCGGCGGACTACGTGCTGTCGCATTGGAATCAGATCCCCGGCGATTGGGGCGAGAGGACGGGCGTAGCGGCTCACGTGGCGGTCACCGGGCTGGAGCGCACAATGTTGCAGCTCGCGCGCGCGACGGGGGACAAACGCTACGCGGAGTTCGTCGAGGGACCGCGCGCGCTTGGCTCGTGGAACCTGCCGATCGTGATCGGGCGGCGGGCGGGGATTGAGGGCCACATCTACGCCTACATGGCGCGCTCGCTGGCGCAGCTCGAAATGTACCGCATGAAGCCTGCGCCGGCGCTGCTGGCTCAAGCGGACCGGGCGCTGGACTTTCTGGGCGGCGAGGGCATGGCAGTCACAGGCGGGGCAGGCCAGTGGGAGATCTGGACCGACGATCAGGACGGCCGAGGGCAGCTTGCCGAGACCTGCGCGACGGCATATCAGCTTCGCGTCTATGACAGCCTGCTGCGGCTTCGCGGGGATGCGAGATACGGCGACCTCATCGAGAGGACCGTCTTCAATACGCTGTTCGCAGCGCAGTCGCCCGACGGGCGGCGCATCCGGTACTACTCGCCGACCGAAGGCCCGCGCGAGTATCACCCGGTGGACACTTACTGCTGCCCGACGAACTACCGGCGCATCGTCTCCGAACTGCCGGAGATGGTGTATTACCGGCGCGGCAACGGGGCAGCGGTGGTTCTGTTCTCCGATTCAGAGGCGCAATTCGAGTTGTCCGGCCAGAAGGTTCGCTTGAAGCAGGAGACCGGCTTTCCGAATAGCGGCAGCGTGGTGATCAGAGTCGATCCCGCTCAAGCCGCCGCCTTTCCGCTCGACATCCGAATTCCCGCATGGGCGGCGGGAGCGGCTCTGAGCGTGAACGGAGAAGCCGCCGCGGTTCGGCCGGGCCGGTTCGCGACGATCGACCGGAAGTGGAAAGCGGGGGATCGCGTCGAGCTGAAACTGCCGATGAGCCCGCGGCTGGTTCTCGGGCGGCAGCGGCAGGCAGGGCGCGCGGCGGTGCTGCGCGGTCCGATTGTGTATGCTCTCAACCCAACTCAGAATCCAGAGCTCGCCAAGCTCGACGCCGCCGATCTGGGCCGGTATACGATCGATCCTGGATCGCTGGAACTGGTTTCGGACGGGGCGGTCCGTCCGGGCGGCACGGGGATCCGGGCGGGCGCGTGGAGGCCCGGATATGGCACCGCCGCGAAGCACGATCTCACCGTGACGTTGACGGAGTTCCCCGACCCCGGGGCGACAGCGACTTACTTCAAGCTGCGCGACCTGAGCGCCGCCGTGGACGACGAGCTTCACCGGAGGGCGCGATGAGAGGGTTGCTTCTCTTTCTGTGCGGCTTCGCGATTGCGGCTGCGCAGCCGCGGCCGATCGAGTGGCCGGCCCAAAATATGGAGACTCGCCCATGGGCCTACTGGTGGTGGATGGGCAGTGCGGTCGACAAGGAGAACCTCACGCGGGAGATGCAGCGGTACCGCGATGCCGGGATGGGCGGCGTCCACATCATCCCCATCTATGGCGCGAAGGGCTACGAGCCGCGGTTTATCGAGTATTTGAGCCCGAAGTGGATGGAGATGCTGGGCCACGCGGTGAAAGAGGGGGAGCGGCTCGGGCTTGGGGTCGACATGACGACGGGGTCGGGCTGGTGCTTCGGGGGTCCGAACGTGACGGAGCGAGACGCCTGCGCGGCGGTTGCGGTCAACAGGTTCGATGTGGCTGCGGGTGGCCGCGTGGAGGCGCGGTTCGACCGCAGCTCGACACAGGCGCTGGCGGCGTTTTCGAGCAACGGGGAAAAGGTGGATCTAACGGGGAGGATCGGCGCCGATGGGCGCGTGGATTGGACGGCAGGCGAGGGATCATGGCAGGTGTACGCGGTTTCGCAGAGCTTGTGCCGCACGCCGGTGAAGCGCGCGGCGCCGGGCGGGGCTGGGCCGATGCTCAACCCATTCTCCGGCGAGGCCATGCGCCATTACCTCGAGCGGTTCACGCGGGCTTTCAGCGGCCCGGCGGCGGCGAAGCCGCGGGCGATGTACCACGATTCATTCGAGTATCAGGCGAACTGGTCGCCGGCGCTGTTTGATGAATTCGAGCGCCGGCGCGGTTACAAGTTGCAATTGGAGCTGCCGGCGTTGTTCGGAGAGGAGACGGCCGACCGCGCGGCTCGTGTGAAGTCCGATTACCGCGAAACGCTGTCGGACCTGATGATCGAGGAGTTCATCCCGGCATGGACCGGGTGGTGCCGGCTGCGGGGGATTCGCACGCGCAACCAGGCGCATGGGTCGCCCGGCAACCTGCTGGACCTGTACGCCGCGGCGGACATTCCTGAGACGGAGATGTTCCATGCGGACCGCAGCACGATCGTTTCGAAGATGGCGTCCTCGGCGGCGCACGTCGCCGGGCGGAGGCTGGTGGCAAGCGAGACCGGCACCTGGCTCAAGGAACATTTCAACGAGACGCTCGCGGACCTGAAGGATCTCGCCGATCAGCTTTTCACCGCCGGCGTGAATCACATTGTCTATCATGGGACCTGCTACTCGCCGGATGACGCGCCTTGGCCGGGCTGGCTGTTCTACGCTTCGACGCAGATGAACCCGCGCAATCCGTTCTGGCGGGATGTTCCGGCGCTCAACGCTTACGTTTCGCGGGTACAATCGGTTCTTCAGTCAGGCCGGCCGGCGAACGATGTCCTTCTGTATTGGCCGATCTACGACCTGTGGCACGACGCGAAAGGGCGCAACATCAATTTGACGGTCCACCGGCGCGAGTGGCTGGAGCAGCAGCCGGTTGGATCTGCCGCACAGCGGCTCCTGAAGCGCGGCTATCGCTTTGACTTTGTGTCGGACAGGCAGTTGGCCGCGGCGCAGGCGCGCGGCGGGCAGGTGGTGATGCCGGGGGGCAACTACAGGGTGATCGCGGCGCCGGCGTGCGAGAGGATGCCGCTGGCGACGCTCGAGAAGCTGAACGAGCTCGCGGGCGCGGGTGCGGCGGTGGTGTTCGAGAGCGGTCTTCCGAAGGACGTGCCCGGGCTGAACAGGCTCGAGGAGCGCCGGGCGCGGCTGAAAACGCTGCTTGGGCTGTTGCAGCCGCGCGTTCGAACCGGCAGCTTCGAGACGACACTGCCGGCGGCCGGCGCGCAGCGCGAGCCTCTGGCGGACGTGCCGGGCTTGGAGTTTATCCGGCGCGACAGTGGAAACGGCCACTGGTACTTCATCAGCAACCGGGGCGCTGAAGCGAAAGCGTTTGACGCGTGGGTCCCGCTGGCAGTGAGGGCAAGTTCGGCCGCCATCATGGATCCGATGACGGGCCGCGCCGGCGTTGGGCAGTTGCGGCGGGGCAAGGACGGAGGCACGGAGGTGAGGCTCGCCCTCGAGCCGGGGGAGAGTGTGGTCCTTCAAACGAGCGCAGGCGGCAAGTTCAACGGACCGCAGTGGCAGTACTGGCAGGCTTCCGGCCGTCCGGTCGGGGTCGCCGGCACATGGCAGGTGACGGCGGTTGAGGGCGGGCCCGAACTGCCCGGCGGGTTCGAGACCGCGGAGCTGGGCTCGTGGGCAGGGAGAGGCGGCGCGTGGGAGAACTTCGGCGGCACAGCGCGTTACTCGATCACGTTCGACGGCGGCGGCGCGGCGGCTGGGGCGGTTTGGATCGACCTCGGGCAGGTTCGCGAGAGCGCCCGCGTCCGTTTGAACGGCGAAGACCTGGGGACGGTCTTCATGGCTCCCTACCGGGTCAAGGCGGAGGGGCTGAGGCGGTCGGGCAACCGGCTGGAGGTTGAAGTCACGAACCTCGCGGCGAACCGGATTCGAGACCTGGACAGGCGCAAAGTGGTGTGGCGCAACTTCTACGACATCAATCTGGTCAACATCAACTACAAGCCATTCGATGCTTCCGGCTGGCCCGTCCGCGACTCGGGTCTTCTTGGACCGGTTTCGATGATTCCCATCCGCGCGGACCCGGGACGGTGAATGTGCGTGGTCTGGAAGCAGGGCTCAAGCTGACCAATTGTCAATGCCGGGCTTCAGACGCATGGGAAAGATGGGGCCGCGGAAGAGGGGCGCCGGCGCGGTTTCGTCTGGCGCGCCCTCCTGGGCCTGCGCGGGGAGCGATGAGCCTGAACAGAAGGCTCGGAGGAGTCCTCGGCGTGAAAGAGCGGACATTTGTCACTGGCCTCGCAAGTGCTTCTGCATGGGCGTTCCGGCGGGGGGCATCTGACCGGTTCCAGTCAGCAACAGGACGGCTGAAACCATGCAGCCATGGTAACTCTGCGGCAACGGACCGCAGGTGCTATGCTGCGGTTCGGATCCTATGCCGCCATCCACATTGCAGGTTTCCTGCGTCCAACTGCACTGGGCCACGGACATCGAACGCAACGTCGCCTCCACGCTCCGCTACATCGCCAGAGCAGCCAGGGAGGGCAGCCGGGTCGTGCTGTTCCCCGAAGCCGGCTTGACGAGTTATTACTTCCCGTACCTGATTACTCTGCCGCCGGAACAGGTCGACGCGGCGCTGGACAGTGTCCGCGAAGCCGCGCGCGATCACGACATCTGGGTCATTGCCGGAACGATCCGCAAGACGCGCGACCGCTTCATCAATGTCGCTCACGTCATCTCGCCTGCCGGGGAAGTCACCTACGAATACGCCAAAGTGCAGATGGCTGGGCGCGACGAGAAGAAGTACTGCCGCGGGGGAGACAAGCTGGCGCTGTTCGAGATCGACGGCATCCTCTGCACGCTGGTCATCTGCCGCGATGGCCGGCACCCGGAACTGTACAGGATTCCGGCGATGGCGGGCGCTCAAGTCCTGTTCCACCCCTCGTGCAGCTCGGATGAGATTGAAGCGGTGGCGTGGAAGCGCACCTCGGGCAGGGCGCAGCAGCCGGTTGGCCCGAACTCGAAGATCTTCCACTGCGTGGCGAACACGGTGGGCCAGTCGCCGGATGGGCTTCAGACGTCGAGCGGGGCGTCCTTCATTCGCGAGCCAAACGGAATCCCGCTCGCCGAAGCGGGATACTACCAGGAGGAGATGATCACGGCCGTTCTCGACCTGGCGCGCGCCGACCGCTCGTACATTCTCGACAGCATGGAGCATCCGCCGTTTCTGCGCCCGTACTGGCGCGAGATGGTCGAAGCCGTCAAGGCGCGGAAGGACCTGAAGCCGGAGTAGCGCCCTTGACACGGGGGACCGGTCCGTCAGACGCTGTGGCCGCGGCTCATTGATCAACAAGAGGAGGATTCCGATTGTCTTCGAAACCCGCACGTCCGGCGCATCTCACCCCTGGTGAGTTGAAGAAGATCATCGCCGAATTAGAGCAGAGGCGAGGGCTGCTGATCGCATTCGAAGGGCCCGACGGCGCCGGGAAGACGACGCAAAGAAAGCTGTTCCGAACATGGCTCAAGGGCGAGGGCCACGATGCCGTGACGACCAAATGGAATTCGTCGGAGCTGGTCAAGCCCCTGACACGAACGCGCAAGAGCATCCGCGTTTTGAGCCCGCTGGAGTATTGCCTGTTCCATGCGGCGGATTACCGTCACCGGCTGGAGACCGAGATCCTGCCGGCGCTCTGCAAGGGCAAGACGGTCATCGCCGATCGCTATCTGTTCACGGGTCTGGCGCGCGACGCCGCCCGAGGTCTCGACTTTCATTGGGTTCTCCGGTTGTATGGTCCGATCCTCTGGCCCGACGTTGTCTTCCATTTCGCCGTCACTCCAGGCACATCGGCCAAGAGGGTTCTTGCCGGGGGAGTTCCGTCCTACTACGAAGCTGGACAGGACGTCACCGGGATCAGCGATCCCGCCGCCAGCTATGAGCAGTTCATGGGGCGCGTCATTCAGGAGTACGCGGCTTTGGCTCTGATCTTCAGGTTCTCCACAGTCGACGCCGAGAAATCGATCTACGAGCAGCACAGGGCGATCCGGCGGCTGTTCCAGGAGGGGGAACGGCGTTCCTGGCAGGAGTACAACGCCAGAGCGGTGGCGGAGTATTTAATGTGCCGGCCGGAGGCGCACAATGACTGATTCGGCGCCGGCGCCGGGCCGGCTGGTAGCGCTTGAAGCCTCCCATTCAGCGGACCTGCGTTCGGCGGCGCGCCATCTGCTACACATCTGCCGCGCGCCCAAGGGAAGGGGCGGTTGCAGCTATTGGGATGCGTCTTCGATCTTTCACGAACTGTCGGCCCACGCCAAGCAGTGCGATCCGCCCTCGGCCAAGACGCTGCTCATCCTCTATGCGGCGGATCTCGCATTCCGCCTGCGCTGGGAAATCGAGCCCGCGCTCGCGGAAGGATACACGGTAGTCGCGGCGCCGTATACACGAACAGCAGTCCTCGCCGGCAAGGCGGCCGGGCTTTCGTCGAAGTGGCTCTCAGACCTGTTCGAATTCGCTCCCGCCCCGAAGGCGTCGTTCTGGCTGGAACCGGGCCGCGCCGCGCTCGCCGCGAAGCCGCGCGCGATGTCCGGTTTCCCGGAGTTCTGCTTCTCGCAGACTGAGAGGATCTCCGCGCGTTTTGACCGGCGGGAGATGCTGGAGACACTGCACGAACTGTTCAAGAAGGATGCCCACACCGGCCGCCTGCGGCGGTTGCGCGTCCGCTGAGCCGGACAGGGTCCTTATTGCATCAATCCCAGTTGCCGCACGACTTCGTCGGCCCTTTTTCTGGCGAAGTCGCGCAGGAACTCGACGTGCCTTTCGAATTCGGCGTTCGATTCATACACCGGGCAAACGCCGTTGCTGCACTCCTTCAGTTCGTCCGCCAGCGCCGCCTCGCGGATCTGGCCGTAGATGACCTGAACCTGCTGGTCGAGCAGACCGTCCGTGGCTCCCGCGAGCGCTGCCGCCCGGCGAATCTCGTCATACAGGAAAGCTTTCCAATCGGGGACCGCCATCAGGCGCCTCATCAGGACGTTGTTGCCGGCGTTCTTCAGGACCTCGTACTCGATCCCATTGAAGCTGAGGTCCTTGTCCTTGAACAACACCATGCCGCGCTTGCCGCCGGAGAAGCGGTAAAAGTACAAGTTGTTCACCCCGGCATCGCTGAGGATGCCATCCCATTCGGCCACGTAGGACTCGGCAGCCATGTGCGTCAGGAACGCCTTGACGTCGAGATACTCCTCGATCGCCTTTGGGAAGTCCTGGTCGGAGGATTGATTGATCACGCGCAGCATCTCGGCGATCACTTCACCCTCGGGATGAGACTCGTTGGTTTCGGGTTTGAACAGGACGGGCACGTAGGCTTCAGGGTCGGAGCCGAGGTACTCGAACCGGTAGCTGTCGCGATGAACGAACTCGTAGAGCCAGCCTGAGTCCTCCTTGAACCACTGCCTGAGGTAGCGCTTGTCGGTGTCCTCGAGCAAGGTGTACACGCCCATGTATTTGCCGTTGACAAACAATCGCGCGTGCGTCTCACGCGGCGCGGGCAGTCCCATTTCGCGCCACAGGATGGAGGCCAGACGCTCGCGCATCATGCCGAAGTCGGAGACGTTGTTGTCCAGCAGAACAGCCTTGAGGCCCAGGAACTCCTGTTCCTCATACCGGTTGAAATCCACGCGCAACCCCGGCTTTGTCGCGCGCCGGCTTGTCCGCCCCTTGGAGCGGATTCCCACGTTTTCGATCACTAGGTCCCGCCACTCGAGGGTGGCGGGGTAATATGTGTTGTCCAGGTAGTTTTCCACGAGCGCATTCCAATCCTTGGGATGGATGGTGATGCGAATGTCGTGAAGCACCTTGTCGCTGAAGAAATCTTCCGCGGTTTGTCCGAAAGCGCACGCCGCAAACACGACGGCCAAACCGCAGATCCGCCTACCCATATTGCACCTCTGCCTCTCCAGTATGGGTTATTCAAAGCGAAAGCTGAAGCCTGTATTTGTAGACCCAGTACAAATTCACTCCCTGGATGGGGGCGCGGAACGCGTCTTCCAGATACTCGCGGGTGAAGTTCGCCTGGGCCTTCACCCATTGGTTCGCATACCAATTGACGCCAAAAGTCCACGCCCGGTCGCTGGTTTGGAGGATATTGGCAGCGCGTTGGGTGCGGGAGGGGCGTCCGGCATTGGTATCGCTGGCGAACCTGATGCTCTCGGCGCGGACGGCGAGTTCAAGGGCGCCAAACCGGTTCTTGCCGCCCAGGAGCCAACCCCTGCCGCGCGCCAGCCCCCTCGCCTTGTTCTGACCTGTGATGGCCCATGTCCCATAGACATACCAGCCTCTTTCGAGAAGATCCGGGAGGTCCTCCTGGCGCAGTCCCTGGCCGAGCCTTTGTTCCCGGACGGAGATGAACTCCGCCTTCAGGGCGAAAGGTCCCGGCGTCCATGAAAACTCGGCGCCGGTCCGCATTCTCGTTCCATTCACAAATACTTCCGAAAAGAAGGTCTCCTTGCCGGTGGTCCTGCCGCGCAGACTCACCAAGCCTTCGGGCACGCCGGCGCGATTGAATGCGCCGCCCAGAGTGAGGCTGCCGAACAAGCCGCTCTTCGACAACGGACGCCCGGTGAGCCGCAGGGCTGCCGTGTTTTCCCCGGTTCTGTTGTTGTTTCTGTCCGCGGCGTTGTCGCCATCGTTGAAGAAGTAGCCTGCCTGGTACTTCAGGGCTCCGCCTTCGAAGAAGGAGCCGTGCGCCATGGCGCCGGTGTCGCGATTGGGCGCGAGGCGGTCGGCAATGCGCGAGCGGTCGATGAAATCGAGGTTGGTCGGACCCGTCAATTGGTCCTGGCTGAATGGAATCCTGAAGCGTCCGCCGCGGACCTGAACCGAGCGGTTCAGCTTGAAATTGCCGTAGACGTCCTTCCAGGGGAAGTCCGTCTCGGACAGTTCGCGGGAGACCTCGTACTCGAACCAGCGCAGGAAGGTTCCTTCGATCGCCAACCGCTTTCTGGTGAAATCGAACAGGCCGCCGCCCGGCTTGGTCTCGGGATCCCGGGTGATCCAATCGAGCTGGAAGCGGGCGCGGAAGTCGACGCGGAGCCAATCGCCAGCACGGAAGGAGGGGTGTTTTTTCCAGACGGAGCGGACACCCTTGTTGGCGGGTTCCTTCTCCGCCTGTTCCTTTTCCTGTTCGGTATCCTGCGCCAGCAGCGGCGCAACAGCCATGAAGACGCCCAGCAGAATCCGCGGCAGCGGCGTCACTCGTCGCTCTCCTTCTCGTCCTCATCGTCGTGTTCGTCATCGTGTCCGGATTCGACCGCCACGGCGACCGGCATCAGAGTCTCCGCGGGATGCCGGGCTCTGGATTCATCGAGAAAGCGCGCAAGTTCGGCCACCAGACCGGGCGCGTCGAAGGTGACGGCAAGCTCGCGCCGGAGGTCCATGCACGGAGGAGCCATGGAGATGCTGCCAATCATGGCGCGCGCGCCGTCCACGATCATTGCCCTGCCGTGGGACTTGAAGCGGGCGAGCGAGTTCTTGCCGAAGATAACGACTCTGACGCCTCGCTGTTCCGCCTTCTCGAGCAGGACGATCATGTCGCGATCCGTGATCCGGTGATCGGCAATCACAAGGGATTTTCGAGCGCTCTCGATCATCCCTCCGAGGCGCGCCCGGGACATTTCGGGGCCCACGACAAGCCTCGGGGACAGACCCTCCGGGACAGGCTGGCCAGGGTGTTCGATGTCGTGGCGGAAGAGGCGTTCGAGGCTCGCCGCCACGTCGGGGTCGTCCGTGGCCAGAAGGAAGTCGCTCGTTTTTTCGAAATAGCGCTTCATCAGGTTCATCGAGGCGATCAGCGCGCGGCTGCCGTCGATAACCAGGTACTTGGCGTGGTATTTGATGCGCGGCTCGCCATAGCGGTGGACCTTGGCGCCCATGCTCTCCAGGTACTGGCCCAGTTCGCGGATCCTCTTCTCCCAACCCTTGGCCCGCTGAGTCAACAGCAGTTCGACGGACACGCCGCGCTCCTGCGCATCTGCGAGGGCGTCCATGATCTTGAAGTCCGTGCAGCGGAACATGGACAGGATGATCCGCTGCCGTGCCGCGCCGATCAGCTCGAGGAAGGTGTCGCGCCGCTGTTCCCGAGCCAATATGAGCCGTTCTGCCGCCATTCGCCTCTACTCCGCCGATTTCTTTACAGGTTCCCAGCTTACAGACTTCAGGCCTCCCGTGCCGCCTGCCATCAACTGATCGCTGATCCAGGCCAGCGAGGCGCCGGGATTCACCTTGACCAGAAATCTCATGGCGGATTCATTCCCGTGAACGACCTTCAGCGGCTCGAAGAAGTCCACCTCGCCACGGAGCACGGCCTGAACATGCTCGAGCGGGAAGTCCCGGCCGGCCGCGACAAGTTCCAAGTTGAGGCTCCTTGGCTTCTCGTGTCCGAAGTAATCCAGGAAGGCGAGGAAGAGGCAGAGGAAGAGCGTCGCCAGTCCTGTCACGGCGAAGGCGCCGAGCCCGGTCGCCATGCCAAGCGCCAGCACGATGAACAGCAGAATCGCGTCTTTGGGATCTTCGACTGGGGTTCGGAAGCGGATGATGCTGGCGCCGCCCGCGATGCCGAGGGCGCGCGCGGTGGAGTTGCCGATGATGATCATCATCAGCGCGCCGGAGATGCAGAGCAGGACCGCGGCCTGCATCAGGGACCGGTTTGGCGCGCTTGGGCCACGATAGCGGCGATGAACGACGGTCACCATGATCCCGACAAGACCGGCGGCGATGAGCTTGACCAGCTCCGCCCAGGCAGCTTCGAACATCGGGGGCTCTTTCGCGTCTGAGCTTCCGCCGAAAAGGGCGGCCAGGCTGGAATCAGCGGCGCTCTTCACCTGCGAGAAATGCTGAGGCCAGGCCATCGACACCGCCACAAGACCGCCGCACAACAACAGCGCCAGTGCGAAATGCCAGTATCCCTCTTGTTTGCCCTTACTCTCAGGCATGGGATCAACTCCTGGTCTAACAGAGTATAAGGAATCGCCGGCGGAGTTAACCGCCGCCGCTGCCGCCATCCGGGCAACTGGTTCTCAGAGTACGGGCTTCTCCGGCGCGCCGGATCCCGCGGGCATGCGAATGATGAAAGTCGTCCCCTTGCCGACTTCGCTGTGCACGTCGATTGTCCCCCCGTGGCTGCTCACGATGCCGTAGGCGATTGACAACCCCAAGCCGGTGCCGTGGCTGCTCTCTTTCGTCGTGAAGAACGGGTAGAAGATCAGATCCACCTGCTCGGGCGGGATGCCATGGCCGGTGTCGGTCACCCTGACCTCGGCGACGCCCTCTCCCGCTTTGTGCTGAGTGACGATCGTGAGCGTGCCGCGCTCCTTCATCGCCTGAGCCGCGTTCACGAAGATGTTCATGAACACCTGCTGGAACTGGGCTGCGTCTGACGTCACCGGCGGCAGACCGGGGTCGAGATGCTTTACGACGTTGATGTTGAAAAACAGCGATTGCTTCGAGATGAGCAGGAGGGTTTCCTCGATGATTCCGTTCAACTGAATCAGTTCGGTGCTCACCTTGGACTGCCGGGAGAAGTCCAGCAGTCCTTTGACGATGCCCCGGCAGCGTTCGCTTTGCTTGACAACCTCTTCGAGGTTTTCGCGGTTCGGATCGCCCGGAGGGATGTCTTCCAGGGTGAGAGCGGTGAGAGAGAGAATCGCGCCAAGCGGGTTGTTGATTTCGTGCGCCACGCCCGCCGCCAGCATGCCAACGGAGGCCAGGCGCTCGGAGTGAGCCACGCGGGCCTGCATGGCGACCAATTCCTCGGTGCGGTCGCGCACCTTCTGCTCCAGGGTGCGTCCCCACTCCTCGAGATCGGCCTTCATCTGCCGGAGGCTCTTGAGCATCGTGTTGAACGAATTGGCGAGCAGCTCGATCTCGCCATGGGCGCTGGTGGCAACCTCCTGATCGAAGCGGCCGGCTGCGATGCTGCGCGTGGCCGCCACCATCTCGCCGATGGGGCGAGTGATGTTGCTGATCATGTAATAGGTGATGCCGATGATGAAGAAGAAACCGATCATCGCGAGGCCGAAGAAGGAGAGGATGACGCGGTTGCGAGTCTCCGTGTAAGTGCTCTCCAGCAGCCCGGCCGAGAGGACGCCGACCGGCTTGCCCTCCAGGTTGCGGATGGGAGCGTAGCGGCTGATATGCCATCCGTCGACGACAAGCGCCCGTCCGCGCCATTCCTCCCCGCGGTGAAGGACGGCCGGGACGACTTCGGAATAGACCGCGGTCCCCAGAGCGCGGCCGCCGTTGGAGGTCGCCACGGTGGTCGCGATGCGATGCCTCCCCTGAAAAATGCTCACGTTGCCGGAATGGCGGCTTTGTGAATCCCGTTCCTTGAAGATCAGGTCGTACACGCGATCCACGATGTCGAAGTTGCGGTTCAGGAGAATCCCTCCGTACAGCACGCCGGCCACCGCGCCGCGGCTGTCACGGACCGGCGCCGCCGCGACAAGAACCATGCCGCATGTTTCTTCCCGGGCGGGAGTTCCAGGCGCATCCGGCGCGCTCTCCAGCCGCATCCGCGCCCGCCCGCCTAGAGCGGGATCTTCGCTCGAGAGCATTTCGCCGCTCAGGATCTCGGTCGAGGCGGCCACTTTCCCCGAGAGCGCCGCCTTGACCACACTGATGCCGGAAACGTCATCGCCCGCGGGTCCGGCTCGCAAGGACCTCACCGTGACGCGCCCGTCGGGTCCGGTCAGATTGAGAAAATCGAACCCCGCATCGCGGCGGATCAGAAGCAGGTAGTCGCGCAACGGGCCGGCGCCGGACGGCTGGAGGCGCTGCGGAATCGTCGTGCCGGAAGCGCCGATGTGCACGGCTTGCTGCATGGCGGCGAGCTTCTGGTCGTAAACGTTGCGCGCGGTGGCGAGCGTATTGTCCGCCATCCTGAACACCTGCATCAAGATGGTCGAACTGACAATGTAGGAGCCCACCAGCGACGTGGCCAGCCCGCCGATCAGCAGGATGACCAGGTAGCTGAGAATCAGCCTTCCCTTGATCGAAACGCTGCCAAGAGGGAGTTTAGCCGTCATGACCGCGGCGGACCACATGGACGGAGCAGGAGATGCACGGGTCATAGGCCCGCACGATCATCTCGAACGCCCTGGTGAGAGCCGCCTCCTCGCCCGGCGCGGCGTTTTCCGCCGCTCGGCGGAGATGGTCCTCGATGCTGGCCGCGTTGATGGCGGTCGGCGTGATGACGTCGGCGGCAGTCAGCCTTCCTGCCTCGTCGTAGACGTAGCTGTGGATGAGAATGCCGCGAGGCGCTTCAGTGATGCCGGTCCCGGCGCCCGCCCTGGGCGCGACGGGAACCGGCGGTTCGTCCTTGAGCCCGTGTTCGAGCAACGATTCGACGATGCGGAGCGCGCGGTCGACATCGTTGACCAGCTCAACCGCCTGCGCCTTGTTATTGTCCGTCGGGTTATCCGGCGGAAACCTGAGACCAAGCCGCTTCATGGCCGCGAGCCCGCGTTCGCCGAGGCGCGCGCGGTTGACGACCAGCCGGGCAAGCGAGCCCACCATATAGGGCCGGCCGTTATACGTGCTGTGCTTGGCGTGAGAGTGCGGAACAGCGCGCTCGTTCGTGAAGCGCTTGTATTCGGGCGCCGGGATGGTCTCGCTCTCGCCGTCCAAGGCCATCGTCACTTCCTCTCCGGCGTAGTACCCGTACTCCCTCGGGGAGACGAGCGCGCCAAACGCAATGCCCGCGCGAAAGAAGCTGGCCGCCGGGAGCCCGGCCACGATTTCGAGCATCGTCTCGCAGTCCGCCGCTGCGCCGGCGAGGGCGGCGCGAAGCTCCGCCAGTTGATCGAAGCCTGGAACGCGCCCGAAGCCGCCGAGAACCGCGTTGACCGGATGAACGGCGCGCCCGCCGACAGTCTCCTGGATGGTGTTGCCGAGTTTCTTGAGGCGGAGGCCGAGTTGGACCGCCGGCAGGTTGTCGGCCGCCAGCGCCACCGCGCTCGGGTAGTTCAGGTAGTCGGGAATCGCGAGGAAGAAGAGATGCAGCGCATGGCTCTCAATGCTCTCGCCCAGAGACAGCAGGTCACGCAGCGCCTCGGTTTGCGGGCTGACTTCGACGCCGAAGGCGTTCTCCGTCGCCTTGAGGCTCGTGAGGCTGTGCGCGACCGAGCAGATGGCGCAAATACTCGAAAGGACCGGCGAGATGTCTTCGTAGCTGCGGCCCTTGACGAGTCCCTCGAGCAGCCGTGCGCCCTCGAAGACATCGAACTGCACGCCGCGGACGGCGCCGCCCTCCATCTCGACGGTGACCCCGCCGTGCCCTTCCACGCGCGCCAGGTGATCGATGCGGATCGTTGTGCTCATGCGCGGCCTCCCTTCGGGGCGAAGGTTCGCAGTTTTCTGTCGACGTCCGCCCGCGTATAGCCTTTCTCTTCGAACATCGCCCAGGCGGAGGCGGTGTTGACGTCGTCGGCGGGGCCGCGGCAGCCGATGCACGGGATGCGGAGCGCCGGGCAGCGGGCTTCGCATCCCGCCGCCGTCAGGGGTCCACAGCAGACGCTTCCCTTCTCGATCAGCAGGCAGTTGTTCTCCCGCATCCGGCACTCCGCGCACACCGCGTATTGCGGCAGCAGCGGAGGATCGCCCTGCAACAGATTGGCGATCGCGGCGAGGATCTGCGATTTTTCGATGGGACAGCCGGTGATATTCAGATCCACCTTGACCAGTTCGTGGAGCGCCCGCGCCGGGATGGCATCATATTGCCGCCCCAGCGGGCCATAGACGTCTTCCAGGAGCGCCGCGTGGTTTCCATTGGATTCCTGCGCAGCGACCCCGCCCCAGACGGCGCAGGCGCCGATCGCCACGAGAAAGCGCGACCGCTGCCGGATCCGCTCAAGCGTCTCCTCGTCGCGCCGGCTCATCACGGCGCCTTCGACGAAAGCGACGTCCAGGCTGCAGCGCGTGTCGTTGGCCGACGTGGCCATGAGGAAATCCCGCAGGTCGAGCAGATTGACCAGGTCGAGAAGCTCGTCCTCGCAGTTCAGGATGACGAGTTGGTCCCCGGCGCAGCCGGTGAGACCGAAGATGCCGGCGGTTGGCTTGCTCATATCATCTCCGGAAGGTTGATTGCGTCCCAATAATTGAAGATCGGTCCCTGCATGCAGGTGTACTTGTAGCCGACGCTGCAATGCCCGCATTTGCCGACGCCGCACTTCATGCGCCGCTCGAGCGACATCAGAATCCGGTCCTTTGAGAATCCGAGGTCCAGCAGCCGCTCAAGGACGTACCGGTACACCACCGGCGGTCCGCAAACGGCAGCGTAGGTGCGGGCGGGTTCGAGCTTGACGTAGTCGAAGAGTTTCGGCAGCACGCCGATGCGGTTGTTCCAGACGCCGGTCGGGTCGGAGTCCACCGTGAGCAGGCACTTCAGGTCGGCGCGGTCCACGAGCGAGACGAGTTCCTCGCCAAACAGCATGTCGGCCGGCGTCCGGCTGCCGTACATGAGGATCAGTTCTCCGAACTTCTCGCGGTTGTCGAGCGCGTACCAGAGAAGGGAGCGCAGCGGAGCCATGCCCAGACCGCCTGCGGCGATGAGCAGGTCGTGACCGGCAATCTCCCGCACCGGAAAGCCGTTTCCATAAGGGCCGCGGACGCCCACCAGTTCGTTTGGCCTGAGCCTGAACAGCGCGTTGGTCACCCTTCCGGTCTTCCTGACGCACAGTTCGAGGACCTCCGGACGCGTGCTGGACGACGAAATCGAAATGGGCGCCTCGCCGACGCCGGGAATGCTGAGCATCACGAACTGTCCCGGCAAGTGCCGGAACGTCCGGACCATTTCGTCCTCCAGGAAGCGGATCGTGAACAGCTCATGGTTCTCGACCAGCCTCTGAATGCGGACGATCTTCGCCATGTGAGGCTGGTAGGGATTGGCGCGCGCCAGGACTTCGGGGGCGGCTTCAGTGGCTGACAACATGTTGCATCTCCCGTAGAGTGTCAAGCACTTTGATCACGTCGATCTTCACCGGACAAGCCGAAATGCAGCGCCCGCAGCCGACGCAGCTCGGGCGTCCGTACTCGGCGACAAAGCCGCGCTGCTTGTGGTAAAAGCGGAACTTGACCCGGCTGGAGCGGCTCTTGCGGAAGTTCTCGCCGCCCGCCACCAGCGCATGAGTGGCGAACAGGCAGGAATCCCAGGTTCGGGTCCTTCCTCCGGCGCGCGTCCCCAACTGCACGTCGTCGGCGACGTCGAAGCAGTAGCAGGTGGGACACACCGCGCTACAGCTTCCGCACGACAGGCACTTCTCTCCAAGCTCGTTCCAGATGGCGCTGGCGTACTCCATCTCAAAGATCTCGGGAAGGTCCCGGATCTCCACCTCAATCTGGAACTTCTTTCGCTTTTCGCCAGACCGGCGCTTGTACTCGTCGATGTCGCCGGCGCCGACATCCTCAAAAAGCGGCCGGGTCGCCAACACCATGTCGTCGCCCAGAGCGGTGCCTACCATCGTCAGGTAGTAGCCGCCGATGTCGTGGAAGAACAGGTCGAATCCGTGGTCGACGAAGTCGGCGCGCATCGACCGGCAGAAGCATTGCGCGTCCGGAACGCACTCAACGCCGATGATGGCGATGTTCTTGCGGCGCTCCAGGTAGTAAGGGTCCGGGTATTTGCCGCCGAAGACCATGTCGAGGATGTTCAGCGCGTAGACGTCGCAGGCGTGCACGCCGAACAGCACGATCTTTTTTTCCATGTCGCCGGCGAACGGGATGTATCCCGCGCCCGGCTTGAATTGGAAGAGCGTTTCGCGGGGCGGCAGAAAGTACTTCTTCGGCGGGAGGATTGTCCTGTCGTAGTCCAGCCTCGCCTCGGACCACCTCGCCAGGCGTTTGAAGGCAAACTTGCCGTCCTGCTCGACGGGAGCATGCACCTCGCCGAACGATTGAACCACCGATGCGAAGTAGTCCAGCTTGTCTTTCGGTAGCTTCAGGATCTTCACGCGGTTGCCTCCTTCGGCGCCAGATGCCGCCGGATCCTTCCAAGCAGGTCGTTCATGTCCGGCGGCTTCGAGAGAAACTCGTCATGCGCAAGCCATCCCGAGTCAGGCGAGATTTGAAACTCCGGGTGGGTCGAGTAAATCGAGGAGAGGACGAAAATGGGCGTGGCCTGCAACTCCGGAACTCGCCTGAGCTGCTGCACGGTGAAGAACCCCTCGGTGCGCTCGTTCATCACGACGTCCATAATGATGAGGTCGGGGCGCTGCAAACGGGCTATTTTCAGCCCCTCGCCGCCGTCGCGCGCTTTCAGGGTGTGAAAGCCCTTCGCCTCCAGGAACGCTGACAGCGATTCGGTGAAATCGGCGTCATCGTCCACGATCAGAATCTTCTTGCGCAAGTCCATTGACTAAAACCACCTCGCTGGCCGGCTGCTCCCTCCATGCGGGCAGCCGGACTCTGAACGTTGAGCCGGTCCCGGGCTGGCTTTGCACGTCGATCGTGCCGCCCATCTCCGAGACAATCTTCTTGCAGATGGCAAGCCCCAGCCCCGTCCCGGCTTTCTGCTGGGCAGCTTCCTGTTTGACGCGGAAGAATTCCTCGAAGAGAAACGGCCGGGACTCTTCGGGAATTCCGATCCCCGTGTCGGCGACGGAAATCGCGATCTCGCCGTTTGCCGGTTCGGCGGTCACGGTCACCCGGCCGCCGGGCTTGTTGTACTTGATGGCGTTGGTGATCAGATTGTCCAGGACCACGCTCACGCAGTTGGCATCGCCGAACACCGCGCAGGGCCCGGCGGGCGCTTTCGATTCGAGTTGGATGCCATCCAGCGCCGCCATCGTCTCGTACGATTGCAGAATGGTGGAGATGATTCCACTCAGCTCGACCCTGTCATGGCGGCGGGCATAAGCGCCGCTTTCCACGCTGGACAGGGTGAGCCAGTCCTTGATCAGCTTCTGCATGTCCTCGGTCCGCCGCAGGCAGCGGTCGAGCCACTCATTGCGCTTCGCCGCCACGTCCGCCGAGTCGCCCAGATGCTTCAGCACGTCGAGGTACTGATGAATCGCCACCAGCGGCGTCTGGAGCTGATGCGACACGAAGGTGACGAACCGCCGCGTCAGCAGCGCCCGCTCGATCTCGTGGCGATGCGACTCCAGCGCCAGCCGCCGGCGTTCCAATCCGCGGTTCACGATGATGCGCAGTTCCTCGGGCGAGAAGGGCTTGGGCAGAAAGTCGTAAGCGCCCGACTTCATCGCCTCGACCGCGGTGTCGATCGTGGCGTAGCCGGTGATGACGATACTGATGATCTGCGGATCGATCTCATGCAGGCGGGTGATCACCTCCAGCCCCCCGATGCCTGGCATCTTCAGGTCCACCAGAACCAGCGCCGGCTTCAGCCTTGAAATCGCGTTCAGCGCCTCCGCTCCGTCTTCGAAATCCTCCACCCGGAACCCCGACTTCGACAGGATCTTCCGGCACGACAGACGCATCGCGTAGTCGTCGTCGATGACAATAATCAGCTCCGATGGCGTTTCCGCGGTCACCCTGCTCTTCTCCAGTCAACGCTATCCGGCGGCGGTCGCCTTCAGCATTTCGAGCAGCTTGGCGGCATCGAGAGGCTTGGTCAAATAGCGGTCCGGGCGGATCAGATCGGCTTCCGGCGACATCGGAAACCGCTCGTCCGGATTCTCCTGGATCGAACTGATCATGAATACCGGCGTGTTGCGGTGGGCGGCATACTCTTCGCCGTGCTTCAGGGCGTGAGTGACGCTGTACCCCTCGGTGTCGTTTTCCATCATGATGTCGACCAATATGACGTCCGGATGATGATCGAGCACGACTTTGAGGCCCTCATGTCCTGATTCCGCCTCGAAGACCTCAAAACCTTGACTTTCCAGCAGGGATTTCACGGCAGTCCGAAAATCCACATCGTCGTCGATAACGAGTACCTTCTGATGCGCAGCCATGCTCCCTCCCTATCGATGGGGATGGTTCTGGCTCATGCAGACCTCCCCAGCCCGATTATAGGACTTCCATGTCCGGAATCAAGCAGAATCGGCCTGCCGGCGCCTAAAACACGTATTTCAAGCCGAATTGGATCAATCGCGGGGCGACCGCCGTCTGCGTGATGACGCCGAAACTGGCGGTTCCCAGAATGGTCCCAGGGTTGGCGAACTGCGGGTGGTTCAACGCGTTGTAAAACTCTACTCGAAAGGCAAGTTCCGCGTCTTCGCGGATTCCGCCGACCCGGGTCCGCTTGCCGAGCGAGAAGTCGGTGTTGATCTGTCCGGGTCCGCTCATGACTGTCTGGCCGGCGCTGCCGTAGCCGGTTGCCCCGTCCGAGCCGACAGCCGGGGCGGCGCAGATGGCGCTGGTGTCGACCCAATGGCCGAGCCGTTCCGTGATGCTCCCCGGGGTCTGGAGGTCAGCGTACGTGGAACCCGGGCAAAGGGTCACGGTCGAAGTTCCCGCCCGGCCGTACACAGCGCCGCCGGCCGGGTCGGTCAGGGTCATGGGCAGGCCGCTTTGGGCGATCACAATGCCTGAAACCGACCAGCCTCTGAAGAGCTTCGAGCCTGCAGCCCCCCATCCCGCCGGGGCAGGTAACTGATAATCGAAATTCGCGATCAGCCGGTGCAGCCGGTCGAATGACGCCCTGCCCCGCGCCGCCAGAGCCGCCGTCTGATCGTTGAAGTTCGAGCCGTTGGTCAAAGCCTTGGACAGCGTATACGCCGCCTGGAACGTCAGACCGTTCGGCATCCTCCCGCGCAGCGTCGCCTGCATGCTGTGGTACCAGGAGTTGGCGCCAAACTCGCTGGCCAGCAGCGCCGTGGGCGTCTCCCCCATGACCGGGACCCGCAGTTTGGCGTTCTTCGAGGTGTTCTCCGTGATGCAGTGTTCCGCCACACCGTCGTAACCGCAATTCACCGGCCGTGAGGCGCTGGCCAGCAGCGGCTGATTCAAGCCGTGAGCGTAAAGCAGTTGGTCTCCGCGCGAACCCACGTAGCCCACATCCATCGAAAGCGCTTGCGAGAGCTTCCACTTTGTGCTCAGGTTCCACTGCTGGAGGCGCGGAATCCTGTACGTGGGCCCGCCGATACGGTCCGACAACTGCGAGGTGGCCGTCCGCAAGACGTAGCCGAGGGTTGTCGTCGGGAAGGGCTTCTCGAACGTCGAGAGATTGTTGCTGGCGTCGGTATTCGTGAAGCTCTGCGAGAACGGCGGCGCCGTGAACAGCGGCGCCGATCCTGCGTTGCCGCTGAAGATGGGCGTCTGATAAAACCAGCCGTAGCCGCCGCCGAGAACCAGCCGGCCCGCGCCGCCAAACGGCTGCCACGAGAACCCCGCCCT
Source organism: Bryobacteraceae bacterium (assembly GCA_013388415.1). Taxonomy (GTDB): domain Bacteria; phylum Acidobacteriota; class Terriglobia; order Bryobacterales; family Bryobacteraceae; genus JACADU01. The sequence continues at coordinate 5,382 of JACADU010000207.1, read as the reverse complement.
TGGGGCGAAGCGGTCCTTGGGCGTTCCGTTTTCGTAAAGACTGCTCGTCGGACGCACCACCACCCCCGCCGGCGGCGGGCCAAACGCCTTGCCTGTGTATGGGTTGAGCAGCGCCGGATCGTAGTTCGCGGCGACGGTATTGCCCACGTAGGTCCCCTCCGGCGGAGGAATGGGCACGGTTTTCAACAGCTCGAACGAGGCGTTGCCAATGGTCCCCGCCTCGTCGGTAGCGGCTCCGATCAACTCCCACCGCAAACCCAGATTCACGGTGAAGTTCGAACTGATCTTGATGTCGTCCTGAATCCAGCCGGAAGCGAAGTGCCGGCGGTACCGGTAGATCACCTCGCCGAACGGGCCCACGCCTTCGTTGGCCTGCACCGTCTGAATGTTGCTCCGTCCGGCAGGGCTCTGATTCTCAGCCGCGCTGAGTCCGAGCAGGAAATCGGCGAACGTCTGAAACGTGATCCGCCCCCGCGCGCCGCCGGTGTCCGCCCGGCCGTTGTATTGGTTCACGTACGATCCGCCGAAGCGGATCCGCTGCCTGCCCCGGGTCCACGAGACCTGCTCCGACGCCACGTAGGTCACCGTCGAAAAGTGGTTGTCGTTCGGATTCGTCCCAAAGAGCCGGAAAGTCCCCAACGGCCCCAGGACCGTCACTTCGGGAGGATGGGGGAACAGCGGATCGACCGCCGTCATCCCGAAGCCGGACGCCGCCGGCAAGCCGACGGCGACGGCATCCGTCTTGCTCCGCGTGTACGCCATCGCCGCTTCGTTCACGGCGTTTGCCGTCAACGACGACGTCAGCCGCGCGCTCACCGCCGTATCGTAGGCCTTGAGCGCCTGCGGAGCCCCCCAGCCGGGAACGACCGGCGCTCCTGGATAGCCGCCCGGTGAGCCAAACGTCCTCAACTGATCCACCGTGGATGTGAACAGCCGCCCCGACAGCGTGTGCTTTTGCGAGAACACGTAATCCGTGTTCGCCAGGTAGTGATTCTCGTCGTATTTCGACGGCATGCTATAGGTCGAGAAGCCGAGGCCGGCATTGGGGCCTGAGGTGATGATCGTTTGCGGGGACGGAATCATGTAGCTGCCGTCCGGTCCCTTGGCCTGGAGCATCTTCAGCGCCACCGGATTGATCGGCGCGGTCGTGGGCGTTTCGCGGTTGAAGCAGTCCAACTGCTTCCCCCCGGCGAAGCTGAGATACCGCCCGCCAGGGTTGTTCGCCGGGCAGAACTGCGCCGCAAGCGTCGCGGCGCGGCGGTCGTCGCCCATTGCCGGAAGGATCAGGTTCGCAATCGATGTCGGATCGAGCCCGTTGACCTGCCGCGTCCCCTGGAAAGAGCCGAAGTAGAACCATTTGTTGGCGATCGCCGGGCCGCCGGCTGTCGCCCCGAACTGATTCTGCTTCAGGTTCGGTTTCGCCTGCCCCGTCGCGTTGCGGAAGAATGCATTGGCGTTGAAGATGTCATTGCGCAGAAACTCCCAAAGCGTCCCGTGGATTTCGTTCTCCCCGCGCCGCGTGACCAGGTTCGTGCTCGGCGCCGTCGCGCCGTAGCCGGCGTCGTATTGCGAGGTCTGAATCTTGAATTCGGAGATGGTGTCCGGGTTCGGCACGGTGCTGGTCGAATACGCTCCGTCGATGGTGTAGGAGCCCGACGCCGTGTTGCCGTTCACGTGCGTGCTCGACGTGCCCCTGCCGAGGGTCCCGGCGTTGTTCACATCAGCCGCGGAGCCCGACGACATCGAGAGCACCTGCGTGAAGTTGCGCGTGTTCAGCGGCACCGCGGTGATTGTCTTCTGATCGACCAGGGTCCCGGTCGCCGGCCCGGAGGCCTTTTGAAGGCAAACGCACTCCACCTGCTCGGCGGCGTCGCCCGCCTCAAGTTCCGCTTCCACCGTCTGGACCTCGGAGACGTTCACGGTCACTTGGGCCATCTTCGCCGTCTTGAAGCCCGCCGCGGCGAACGTCAGTTCGTACGTCGCGGGCGGAACCAGCGAGAACCGGTAGATCCCCTCTTCGCCGGAGACTGCCGTCAGTCTCTCTTGGGTCGCCGGATTAATCAACTGGACCGAAGCTCCTGGCACAGCCGCGCCTGCCCCATCGCGCACCACGCCCTCAAGCGCGCCCGTCGACGCCGACTGCGCCCACAATCCGGCGCTTGTCAACGCCACTGCCAGCGCGCTCAGAACGACTACACCGATTCTCAAGACTCTTCCACTTCCGTTCTCTCCGGGCGCCCCGCCACCCCCGCCCGAAACTTCGATCCTATCATCAGAAGAGTTCCGGATCGACTACCCCTCTTTCACCTCACCATAGCACCCGCACTTCATATTGCGCGATGAACTCGTCCCGAGACAGGACCGTCAGCCCATCGACCCGCGCCTGCGCCACCAGCAACCGGTCGAACGGATCTTTATGAATCATCGGCAGGCGGAGCAACTCGAAGGTGTGGCGTGCCTCCACGGGCAGCACGACCGCGGACAAGCGGCGGAGGTGTTCCTCGTAGAACCCCACGTCGGTGGGGAGATCCAACCTCCCGATCTGCGTCTTGATGGCGATCTCCCAGAACGAGACCACGCTCACAAATCGCTGATTGGATGTCTTCAACAATGATCTCCGAGCCGCGTCCGAGAGTTGCGTTGGATCCCCAATGGCAAACAGGAAGGCGGGCGTGTCCAAAAGGAGCTTCATCGTTCAAAAAGCCCTGCAATTTCACCGTCCGTCAGCGGCGCGTCCCAGCCCTTTTTCAGCGTGAACTGGCCTGCCGCGCTTCCGAGTTCCGGCTTCGCGTATTCGATGCGAACCAACCGGACCACCGGGTTGCCTGACTTGGCGATGATGACTTCCTCTCCCGCCAACGCCCGCTCAATCAGCCGCGACAGGTGGGTCTTGGCTTCGTGGATATTGACTTCCATGATTTCATTCTTAGTCTAGTCCTATGACTAAGTCAAGCAAAGTCAGCTTTGCCCTTTTCACTCTTCCACCTCCAGCAGGAACTCGAGCATTTCGCGAAAGCGATCTGCTGAAGGAACCCACCCCCTCCCCACTTCCTCGATGAACACCAGGCCGGGATGTTCATTCGCCGTCGGGCAATCCGGAGCCGGCACTTCCTGTCCCATGCTTTTGCACCCCTGACCACTCGGATCGCGCATTGAGCGCAGCCTCGCGCGGCGCACGGCTCAGTCAGCGAGAGGCGGCGTCGAGCGCCCGCTTGACGGCCGCCGTCGGGTTGGCGATCTCCGCGGCGGACCGGATGGTGATTGTCGGCAGCGCTCCGTGCTCTTCGTGAATCCTTGCCCGCAGTTCTTCCTCGGCGTTGCGCCCGCCGAGCCCTGAGTAGCCGAACGACCTGCACAGCCTGCCGAACAGCAGGTGATTCAGCGGGCAGCCGCCCGTCCGCTCGAGCCCCTCGAGCGTCGAGTGCGGGCTCCTGAACAGGTGCACCTGCGCGAAGGACAGCCCCTGGAAGAAAGTCTCGTTCAATCCCTCGGCGCCGACCGAGAGCCCGAGCCCGGCAATCTCGTGGATCAGCCGGTTGACGCCTTCCGTTGAAGTCGTGTTCTCCACCAGGCAGTTGTGAAGATTGAAGGTGTTGAGAGCCACATCCACAAACACGTCCTTGAGGGTGTGCCGCCGCGCCGCCTCCTGAATTCTCGAACACAGGATGGAACGCCACTTGCTCAATCCCGGGTGGATTTTGACCATGACTTTCTCGCGCCTGTGGTCGAGCCGGCTCGCATTGGACTCGGGCACGCCGATTGCGCGGCGATTCACCCAGCTCCATCCGTACAGCTTCTTCGTCTCGATGTCGCGGAACTGGAAATCCCTGAGCTGCGAGTAGACCGGATGGTTGGGGTCGACCTCCATGATGTTGAAGTGGGGCATCACGTGAAATCCCAGCTCGTGCGCGCGGGCTAGAAACGCCGCCGCGCTTTCGCTGGCGTTGTAGGTTGGATAGTTCTCGTCGTATTCGTCTGTCCGCCAGTTGGAAAAATGAATGAGCACTTTCCTGGGATCGGCTTTCTCAGCCAGGGCGTTCAGGATGGCGGCGTCTCCAGGGCACCAGGAGATCGCCATCCCCAGCGCCTGAAGCCACGGCTCCCTGCGCCGCTCCTCGGCGTCAAGCGAAAACGCTGACCAGAGCCACTTCCGGTAGCGCTCCGCCGGGACCCGCCAGCCGCCCTGGTGGACATTGATCCGCCAGACGAGCCCTCCAGCGGACAGGTTTGCGTCGATTGGCCCGTAAGCCTCCGTGTCCAGACCGAGCATGTAGGGGTCGGCGTCGCTGCCGACGTGCAGCGCCTTGTAGCGGTAACGGTTGTCCTGCGTGTGGATTGAGAAGCCGCCCGCCGGGCCTTGCAGGATGGCCAGACCGGCCTCCCAGCGGTGCGGCCAGTCCCAGTGCGAGGAGCGGATGAGGGGGTCGTCCAGGTTCAGCGAGACCCCCTGGTAGAACGGCGCGACCAGCTTCAGGTCCCGGCGCAGGCCTTTCAGCCGCCAGCGGCACGCCCGCACGCCCGGCCGGGATGAGAACGCCGAAGGCTCCAACAGCAGATCGCCCGGCCCGGGATCCACCGACACCGTCATAATGCCGTCGCCGTCCCAGTTCTGGAAGATCACTTCCGCCCGCAGGTCCGAGATCTTTCGCGTTTCGACCTTGCCGAACTTCTGCTCCCCGACATCCACGGTCTCGCCCCGGCTGTACACGAGTTGGAGCGCGTCGAGTTGTTTGGCGTCGAAACTCGTGATGTACTCCTCGGAGGAGGCCTTGCTTCTGAGCGATCTAAGCAGGCCCTTCTCGAGTTTCGCCACGAGCGTGGGCGTTTCGACCTCGATGACGCCATCACTGCTCACGCTGAGCCGCGATGCGCCCCCTGCCTGCTGCGGCAGGCCGGATGGCGCCGGCGAAGAAGCGGGTTGAGCAGCCGCCATGGGAACTGCGCCGGCAGCCCGCACAAAGCTGCGGCGGGAGAACTCCAGTTCGGGTTTCATCGGCCACTCACAATATCAGGATTACGGGCGCCGCAGTCTGAGGACAGCGATGCCCCCGCAGAGCGTGCCGTTCAAGCGTCAATCTAGCGCTTGACCCTGACGTCGCCCGTGGCGAGATCGTATCCCTCGTCACGCGCAGTCTGCAAAGCGAGCGAGCGCAGCGCGTCGTCATCCGCGTCACGCTTCACGCCCTTGCACGTCCGGCGCACCGCCTCTTCGCCGACCTGAACGCGCACAACCCACGCCTTCTTGCCGTCTTCCCAAAACACCTCGGCGCATGTCGCTCGTGTCATGCTGATCAAGTTAGCTCCGATGCCGGCCGCCGGCAAGCCGGTCTACGGCCGGTGCATGACCGGCCGCGCCTCACCTGGCGGCGCCGCGGCGCGATG
>JACADU010000096.1 GCA_013388415.1 Bryobacteraceae bacterium | reverse complement strand
TCGGCGCGATGATCGCGCCGCCGCTGGTGGTGTGGATCACGGGCCTTTGCGGCTGGCGGGGCGCGTTCATGATCACCGGTGCGGCCGGCTTCCTCTGGGTGCTGGCGTTTCAGGTGTTCCGACGATTCCACCCGCAGATGCGCGGGAGCGATCGCGGTCAGCAGACCGCTGCCGCCGGCGCGGTTTCGTGGAGGGTTTTGCTGCGGCACAGGCAGGCTTGGGTGGCCTTCGTCTGTCGGTTTCTGGCCGATCCGGTCTGGTACTTCTACGTCTTCTGGATCCCGGAGTTTCTCACGGGGGAGCGCGGGCTGAGCCTGACGGCCATCGGCGCAGTGGCCTGGATTCCCTTTCTCGTCTCCGATGTCTCCAACTTTGCCACGGGCTTCATCGCGCAACGCATGGAGCGCTCCGGCTGGAGCGTGAATAAGACGCGCAAGTGCCTGATGCTGGTTGGCGCGGCGTTTTCACCGGTCGGAGTCCTGGCGGTCTACGCGGAATCGGTGTTCTGGACGATGGCGTTTATCTGCCTGGCGATCTTCATCTGGATGATCTGGTCGGTGACGGTGCAGACGCTGCCGGGCGACTACTTCCCGCCGCACGCGGTCGCTTCGGTCTATGGCTTCGGCGGGATGGGGTCGACAATGGGCTCGGTGGTGAGCATTTGGCTGGTGGGCCGGACGCTTGACGCCACGCACAGCTATGCGCCGGTGTTTGCAGGTCTCGCCCTGCTGATGCCCGTCGCGTTCGTCGTTGGGATGGCGTTGATGGGGCGTGTGGAGCGCGTCGATCTGGGCGCTTGTTCGAAGGCATTGCCCTGAATGCGGACCCAAGATACACTCAACTAGATCTCAAACTCCGGTTGCCGGGGGCGCCAATTGACCGGCCAGAGGGTCACCCACTACACGGTGCTCGAGAAGCTCGGCGAGGGCGGGATGGGGGCAGTGTACAAGGCCAAAGACGTCAGCCTCCAGCGGACCGTGGCGCTGAAGTTTTTCATGCCGGGGAAGATACGGCGCGGCTGTTGAGAGAGGCGCAAGCCGCGGCGTCGCTGATCCATCCGAACATCTGCACGGTCTTCGAGGTCGATGTCGAGCATGGCTTCCTGGCGATGGAACTGGTGGAGGGCGCATCTCTTCGCGAGCGGATTCAGGAACGGCCGCTGAAGCTGGAGGAAGCGCTGCCGATTACCGGCAAAGTCGCCGCGGGCTTGCAGGCAGCGCACGAGAAAGGCATCGTCCATCGAGACATCAAGGCGGGCAACATCCTGCTGACTCACGCCGGCCAGGCGAAGCTGATGGACTTTGGTCTGGCGTTGATGGCCGGGCGGAGCCGCTTGACGAAGCCGGCGACGGCGATGGGGACCCCCGGCTACATGGCTCCGGAGCAGGCGCGAGGGGAAACGGTCGACCGGCGGGCGGACATCTGGTCGCTGGGCGTCGTCATGTACGAGATGGTGTCCGGGCGCCTGCCGTTCAAGGGCGACAGCGAGGCGGCCGTGGTGCACTCGATTCTGCACGATGAGCCCGAGCCGCTGACGGCGCTGCGCGCCGGCCTGCCGTTGGAGCTCGACCGCATCGTGGCGAAGTGCCTGGCGAAGGATCCGGGCGAGCGCTATCAGCACATCGAAGACCTGCTGGTGGCTCTCCGGCGTGTCCGGGCAGTGTCTGGGACGCAGGCGGCGCGGCCGGCCCGGTGGAGCATGAGGCTCAAAACGGCGGCGGTCTATGGGGCTGTGGCTGCCGTTGCGGCGGCGGCGACCTGGGTACTCTCGCGGCCGCCGAAGCTGAAAGACGAAACGCCTCCGGTTCTTACGCGGCTCACGTCCGACCCCGGGCTGACCTTTCAGCCGGCGGTCTCGCCGGGCGGGGAGTTGCTTGCTTGCGCCTCGGACCGCTCAGGGCGAGGCGACCTCGACATCTGGGTGCAGAGAATCGGCGACCGGCAGGCGGTCCGGCTGACTGACGACGAGGCGGACGACAGTGAACCGGCGTTTTCACCCGACGGGTGAACCATCGCGTTTCGCTCGGAGCGTGACGGGGGCGGGATCTATCTCGTCTCTGCCCTCGGCGGCGAGGCGCGCAGGCTGGTCTCAAAGGGACGCCGCCCGCAGTTCTCGCCGGACGGAAAGTGGATTGCGTATTGGGTAGGCGTGCCCACGGGCACGTATCTTCGACCCGGATGGTGCAAGGCCTACGTCGTGCCGGCCGAAGGGGGCGTGCCGAAGGCAATCCGTCCCGAATTCTCGAACACCGGTTTTCCACTTTGGCTGCCTGACGGGCGCCTGGTTTTCCTTGGGATGCGGGAGGCCGGCCAACCATCACTCGAAGTTGTCGACTGGTGGACGACGCCTCTGGAAGGCGGCGAGGCGATCAAGTCAGGCTTTTCGGCCGCTGCCGAGAAGCTTGGCTTGAAGGGCGTCTTCCAAGCCGACAGCGTGCTTCCGGCGCCGGTGCCGGAGGCGGTGCACCCTCGAGAGGTGTCGGTTCTTTTCCACGCCAGAGCAGGCGATGGCACGCATTTGTGGCATGTCCCGTTCTCGCTGAAGAGTGGCAGGATTGCCGGTCCGCCCCGCCGGTTGACATTGAGCGCGAGTTCCGATGCCTGGCCCGCTGTTTGGGCAGACGGCTCCAGGATCGGCTTTTCCTGTCTCCAGACCAATGTGGATATCTGGTCCCTTCCGGTCGATCCCTCGAAGGGGGCGGCGACAGGTGTGCCGGAGCGCCTTACCGACGATCTTGCCGAGGATCTCGGCCAGGACCTGTCAAGCGACGGCGCTCTGATGGCATTTATGAGGATGCGGTCCAACAATTCGGATCTGTGGCTTAAAGATCTCAGGACGAAGAGAGAGACGCCGCTCGTATCTTCGCCTTTCTTCAAGTGGTATCCGATCTTTGCCCCCGGCAGTGCGAGGATTGTTTATCCCTCAGTGGAAGGACCCGGCAGGTTCTCTGCATTCGTGATGGGCCGGGGCGATGCTTCTCCCGGGAAGATTTGCGGCGGCTGCGGCGTGCCGAGCGGCTGGAGCAGTGACGGCCAACGGCTCCTGATGTTCTCAGAGCCTGACACTGCAAACTCTCACCTGGCTGTGCTGGATCTGGGCTCGAGGCGCGTCACCCGGCTGGTTGGCGGGCCGGGCCGAAGGCTCTACGGAGGCGATTACCCGCCGGACGGGAAGTGGATTCTTTTCCTCGAAATCAGCGAGGCGTACGCTCACATCCACGTAGCCCCCGAACGCGATCTATCGGAGAGCAATTGGATTCGCGTGACTGCGGACGAGACCACCGAGGACAAGCAGTGTTGGCCGGCTGACGGGCGCTTGATCTACTTCGTGTCCCACCGTGATGGCTTTCGCTGTATCTGGGCCCGTCCATTCAATCCCGCCGCGCCCGGCGAGGGCAAACCATTTCCGGTCTTTCACTCTCACCAGGCGAGGCGTTCCATCGCGAACGTTCCGCTGGCGCCGCTCACGCTGGCCGTTGCGGCAGGCAGGCTCACGTTTTCGCAGAACGAGTGGACCGCGAACATCTGGATGATCGCCGTGAAGAAGTAGGCCGCTGGCAAGCAAGCCGGAGACTCGGGTTAGAGGATCAGCGGAGGGTAGCGGGGTAGTCGCCGAGGAGTGCGAGGTTGCGTGCGAAGCGGGCGGAGCCGCCGGGGCGGCCGATCGTTCGCATCTTTGTCCAAGCTTCGCGAGGGTCCATTGAATCGATGAGACGCCGGGCTTCGGAAGCGAGGGAGAACCAAGCCGGGTCCGATCCGGCGGAAGACCTCCTCGTTCGCCGGTTTCGCGAAGGAGCGCCATCCGGATGCGCACGAAGCTCTGCGACTGTCCGCCCTTGACCGAGGGCGGCTCGAAGACGCGGGCGAGTTCGTGGCCGAGGCCGGCCGCGTGTTACAAGAGATCGCCGCCTTCGGCAGAGACCTTGTGGCGATAGAAACCCGCCGCGTGGCGCGTAGGACTTCATGGCGGGAAGGCGTCTGGGCGCACGGGACGCCGGCAAGCGGGAGCAGCAGTGTATTCCGCATCGGTTTTCTGCCACTCCATGCGCAAACCGAGCCGGCAGCAGGCGCGGCGCCGGCAGTTTCAGAATGACAGCCGGGCGGTCAATTGAATCTGGCGCGGCGTCCAATAGGAAGTCTGGAGCTGCTGGATGCCGTCCGAGGCGTTCGGATTCACATAGCCCTGGATGTTGAAGGCGTTGAATGCGTCGATGTTGATCCTCAGCTTCCAGCGCTCGCTGATGGAGAAAGTCTTGTACAGAGAGATGTCCGTCTGGTAGTTGGTCGGTCCGGACAGCATGGTCCTCGAGTAGGGGTGCGCGCCGGCAGGTCCGGGGGCGTATGCGGTGACGACTTGCCGCCCGTCCTTGAGGGTGACCGTGACGTTGTTGTTGCCGAAGTTCGGAGTGCCCGGCGTGTTGTTGATCGGAGCCAGATAAGGCTTGTAGCTCGCGGGCACGCCATTGACCCCGCGGCTCCCGGAATTGACGAGGTTCGGGGCAATATAGCCGTTGAACCACAAGTAGGCCGGCCGGCAGACGCCGCTGCGGCAGTCCTCAACGGGCACGCTGTCCTTGTACAATTCAACCGGGTTGGTGGCTCCCCAATTTGCCGCAGCCACCGGGAACATCTGCGAGACCACTGTACCGGCGAAAGCCACCTCGAAACCGCCGATGAGAGCGTCGACGAAACGGTTCACGTTGGCGCCGTACTTCTTGCCCTTGACGAAGGGCAGTTCGGCGATTCCGTTGAAGCTCACCCGGTGGGTTGGGATCGCGGTATCGAGCTTGTAGTTCTGGTAACGGTTGAACTCCCGGCTGGGCTCGTAGATGGTGCCGACATCCATGCCGGAGGGCAGCACGCCCGGCGCGTAGTTCGCGGCGGGCTGGATTGTATTGTCACGGAACGTGTTGCCGCCGACTCTGAAGGCTCGCGAGTACACGTAGAACATCTGGTAGCCGAACCCTCGCCTGAATGGCCGCTGGTAGTTGACCTGCAATGCGCTGTTGTTCGACCAGCCGGTCTTCATCGACATGACGTTGCCGCCCCAGGTTGTCTGATCATACGGCCGGGTTGCCGTCGAGGCGAAACGGCCGGTCGGCGGAATGGTCCCGGTCTTGACTTCCCAAACGTAAGTGGACGGCGCGTTGTTGTATTGATAGTTCTGGTCCAGATTGGTCCCGTGCGTATACACATAGGAGACCCGCAGGGCGGATCCGTCTTTGAACGGCTGCTCGACGGTCATGTTGGCCGTCCGGACCCGGGCGGGAGGGTACTTCGAGTTGAGCGTCGTGCCGGTGGAGATGCCCGGCAGCAGCGCCGTCACGGAGTTCGTATTCACAACGTCGGCGCTGTTGACTCCGGTGATCACCGGCGGCACATTGCGCAGCAGGTAGTTGGGCAGCCCGTCCGGCGATTGCGTCGCTGAGGTGTAGCTCGTCGAGTAACTTGCCGTAAAGGGATAGCTGGCGGTCAGGTAGCGGATCGAATTGCGGACTGGAACCGGATAGATGTACTCGCCGTAGCCGCCGCGGAGCACCATGCTGTTGCGGCTGTACGGAAGCCTGTAGGCGAAACCGATGCGGGGCATGAAATTCCAGTTCTCGTCGTAGAAACCGCGTGACGGCAGCCCGCCCTGCTCCATGGTTTCGAACTTGACGCCGAGGTTCTTCAGATTGGTGATAATCGCCTCGCTGGTGAGACCCTGCTGGACGTAGTAGTCGAGTTCGCGTGGCAGCGCAACCGCCTTGTTTTTGATATCGAACGTGACAAGGTAGTCGTTCTTCGCTTTGGGCGCGGGGTGGGCTTCCCAGCGGATGCCGAAGTTGATCGTCAGGTTCTGGCTGACACGCCAGTTGTCCTGGAAGTAGAAGTCGTATTCGATGAGGCTGCAATCATTGAACGGGGAGTTCCTGATCTGGCTGAAAGAACTCGCCGCGCCGAGGAAGAAATCGCCATCCGGGTAGCCCGTATTGGGCCTTGCCCCGTAGTTGGCGCCCGTCGCCGGATCGTAAATGGCTGTGGCCTGATTGGTGAAGGCAATCTGGTCGGGAGAGCGATCGGACATATAGCCGAACTTCTCGTGCCGCACGCGCGCGCCGAACATGAACTGATGCCTGCCCCAGATCTTGTTGAGGTTTTCGTCGAGCGTGGTCAGGCGCTGGCTCATTCCATACAGCCACATCGATCCGCCGTAGGGCATGATCAGGTTCGCGCCGATTGCCGGAAAACCATTCTGGCCGAAGTTGTTGGGAAGGCCGAACTGCTTTTCGTAGTTCTTGTAGGAAACCTCCGGCCCTTCAACGTACATGCGCTGCCACTGCATGCTCAGGATGGTCTCGGAGAACAAGGTCGGCGAAATCACTTTGGAATAGCCGGCCGCGCCGCTGATGGTCTGAATCGGGATTCGCTGGTAACCTGTGGCCCCGGCGGGCAGTTCGCTGGTTTCGATGTTGGCCGGTGAGGCGGATGGGTAGTTGCGCAGGGCCTGCTGTTGCTGGTCGATCTCAGTGAACCGGAAATACCCGCGGTTGTTCTCGTTGAACACGTGATCGAAGCGGACCGTATAGTTCGGCACCGTCTGCATCGTATTGTTGACGTCGACGAGATTCGCGTTGACCAGCGGATTGTCGGGCCTGCTCGGCAGCGGGGTCGCGGCATAGAGTGTCTTCGCCAGCGGGCTGATGCGGCTGATTGGAATCTGGTTGTTCGGAAACGGCGTCCGCATGAAGTTGTTGGCTGCGCCCTGTGTCGAGTTCGGGTCGTAGAGCTGCTGGAGAAGTCCGGCGCTGTTGATCAGCCCGCTGAAGTCGCCGCTCCTCATTGGGACCGTCGGCACGCGGACCAACTGGTTGGCCTTCTGGCGCAGAGAGAAGCGCTCGTACGCATAGAAGAAGAACGATTTGTTTCTGCCGTCGTACAGCTTCGGGATACGGATGGGTCCGCCCACCGAGCCGCCAAATTCGTTGCGGATGAGCGGCGGCGCCGCGAAGTCCGGGGGATTCTGGCGAGCCTTGGCAATCCCGAAGTAATTGTTCCGCAGCGTCTCGAACATCGAGCCATGGAAGGCGTTCGTGCCGGACTTCGTCGTCAGAATGACCGTGGCTGGCGTGGAGAATTGCGCGCTGGAGTTGAGCGTCTCGAACTTGGCCTCCTGCACTGAATCCGGATCCGGCAGCGTGGCCTGTCTCGAGTTCGCTTCGCCGCCGAAGTTCCGGTTCGTCATCGGCGCTCCGTCCTGCGAATACTCCATCCCTTCCTGCATGAGGCCGTTGGCTCTCGTGCCGCCTCCCTCAAGCCCGGGCACCGTGTTTTGCGCCAGCCCAAGGATGTTGCGTCCGTTTTGCGGGAGCTGATTGATGCGGCTCGAGTCGAGTTGGGTGCTCACCGTGCCGCTGTCATAGGTGACGAGTTGGATCGTCTCGCCGCTGATGGTGACTGTTTCAGCGAGGTCGCCGACACTCAACTGCGGATTGAGGATTAGAACCTGGGCGTTCTGCAAGGTGACATTCGCCTCGTATTTCTTCATGCCCTTTGCGCTGAACGTCAGCGTGTAGGAGCCCGCGAAGAGACCCGGAATGGAATAGAAGCCGGTGGTATTTGACGTGGTGTCGACCGCCACGCCGGTAGCCTGATTTACAGCACGGACCGAGCACCCCGGGATGGAAGCGGCCGTGGCATCCTGAACCGTCCCCTCGATACGGCCGGCGCCGCTCTGCGCGAGCAGTGACGCGGGCGCCGCCAACGTTACGCAAACCACAAAGTAAATCGCCGTGGTCCTTTTCAGAGCGCTGCTTGAATCCTTCCTCATGACTTTCTTTTCCTCAACTTGCCGAGCTTTCGAGTGGCCCCGAACCGGTCCGGTGCGACCGCCTTGAACAGGAGTTATTTATCCTGAAATCAAGAGCTTAGCGCCTCCGTGATTTTCGGCAGTTTATCAGAAGACGCTGCGGTTGTCACGAGCAATTTTTGCTACACTGTGCGACGCCAATGGAAGCGCGGCCAGAGCTTTGGAAGGCGTGGGGAATCGTGACAGCGGCTGCCGCGCTCTGCCTGCCCTGCGCCGCAGCGGAGGCCGGGAAACCACCGGTTTGCGCCGGCTGCCACCGCGAGATATGGGAGACGTACCGGAAGACGGGGATGGGGCGGTCATTCTACCGGCCAACGCCGGAGGCGATGGTGGAGGATTTCAACCGGAAGAACACCTACTACCACCAGCCCTCCGACAGCTATTTCACGATGCTGAAGCGGGATGGCCAGTACTTTCAGCGCCGCCATCAACTGGACGCCGCCGGCAGGCAAATCAACGTGATGGAAAAGCGGATCGACTACATCATGGGATCCGGCAATCACGCCCGCGCCTACCTTCACCGGACGGCTGCCAACACTCTGATCGAGTTACCGCTCGGCTGGTACGCGGAGAAGGGCGGCTACTGGGCGATGAACCCGGGCTACGACCGGCCCGATCATGAGGGTTTCCGGAGGCCGATCACCTACGACTGCATGTTCTGCCACAACGCGTATCCGCGAATTCCTGCCGGGCATGAGCGGCCTTTCGCGGCGTCCGTCTACGCCGGACCGATCCCTGAGGGGATCGATTGCCAGCGGTGCCATGGGCCAGGGAGCAGGCACGTGCGGCTGGCAGGGACTGCCGGAGCCCAGCGCGCAGCCATCCGGGCTGCCATCGTGAACCCTGCCAGGCTGAGCGCGGAGCGGCAGATGGAGATCTGCATGGCGTGCCATCTGGAGACGACCAGTTACCCGCTGCCGAACGCGCTGCTGCGTTATGAGCGTGGTCCCTTTTCGTACCAGCCCGGCGAGCCGCTGGGCGGATTCATTCTCAATTTCGACCACGCGCCGGGCGCCGGGCGCGAGGACAAGTTCGAGATTGTGAATGCGGCTTATCGATTGAGGAAGTCAGCGTGTTTTCAGAAGAGCGGGGGGAAAATGCTCTGCACGACCTGCCACAATCCCCACGATGTGCCGCGCGGTGAAGCGGCGGAGCGGCATTACGAGGCGGTCTGCCGGCGATGCCATGCGGCAGCCTTCGACGGACTGGCCGCGGCGGGCAGGCACACCCGCGAGTCCGCTTGTGCCGATTGCCACATGCCCAAGCGGCGGACCGAGGATGTCGTCCACGTAGCGGTGACCGACCATCTAATCCAGCGGCGGAAACCGCAGGGAGATCTGCTTGCGGAAAGGCCGGAGCGGCACGAGACGGGCGCGAACGCCTATCGCGGGCCCGTAGCGCTTTACTATCCCGAAACGCTGCCGCCAACGGCTGAGAACGAGTTGTATCTCGCCGTCGAGCTGGTGAAGCAAGGCAGCAATCTCGCCGCGGGAATCGGACGGTTGACGGCGCTCCTCGAGAAGCATGCCCCGCGGCGGGCGGAGTTCTATTTCGAACTTGCCGAAGCTCTGGTGAGGAACG
>JACADU010000095.1 GCA_013388415.1 Bryobacteraceae bacterium | reverse complement strand
GCTGGACCATCGACACCCGCTGGAATTCCCTCGCCCTCAAGCCCTACTTCAACGACATGGTCATTCACAAAGGCCACGCCTACGGCTTCGACGCCCGCATCCTGGCTTGCATCGGCCTCGCTGACGGAAAGCGCATCTGGAAAGGCGGACGTTACGGCAACGGCCAGATGCTCCTGCTCCCCGAGCAGGACCTTCTCCTCGTTCTCTCCGAAGACGGCGAACTCGCTCTCGTCCAGGCATCGCCCGCCGGTTTCACCGAGCTCGCCAAAATGCCCGCCCTCGATGGCAAGACCTGGAACCACCCCGTGATCGCCGCCGGACTCCTGTTCGTCCGCAACTCCCAAGAGATGGCCGCCTTCCGCCTTCCAGCGGCCAGCCGCTGATCGCCTCAGCGGTCAAAACCTACTGGCGGCTTCAGGCTCCGTACGCCCGAAATCCTCCCCGGCGAATCGCAGCTCCTCACTCACGCTGGCCTTGATTGTCGTTCGAGGGGCGGTTTCCCGGCTTGCCTGTCTAAAGAGCGAGGCTTAGCGTGAGAAGGTGTTACTCGCCGCGGCAGCGGCAACCCGCGCATGCTCAGTCCATCCGGGCGGCGGATTCGACGGTAGAATGGAGAGCCATGGCTCACGAGCGGATTGATTATTCGATTGACTACCTGGAGATTCCGGTGACGGACCTGGAAGCGGCCAAGAAGTTCTATGGCGAGGCTTTTGGTTGGACGTTCAAGGACTACGGTCCGGACTATGCGACATTCTACGACGGCAGGAAGTACGGCGGGCTGACGATGGATGGCGGAGCCCCCTCCAAGGGGTTGCTGCTTGTGCTGTACGCGAAGGACCTGGACACGGCGCGGACGCGAATCGAAGCAGCCGGCGGCAAGGTCGTCCGCGGCGCCTTCGACTTCCCCGGCGGCTCGCGCTTCCACTTCACCGACCCGTCCGGCAATGAGCTCGCCGTCTGGTCTGAGCAAACCGCAGCGTAACGAAAAAACCGGCGCGGTTTTCCGCTTGTCTCCAGTGAAGGATGAACTGGAGGCTGAATGCCGTACAAGCAGGAGACCACTGGCAACTCGAACTTGCCCTTCTTCTACAACGTGGAGCAGGCGGTCGGGAACAACTCGCCTAACGCCACAAACGATGTCAAGCTTGTCCAATATCTCCTGGCCGGCTACTACGGCCCCGGCAGCCTGAAAGTCGACGGTTGGATCGGCCCGGTCACGATTGGGTGGATCAAGCGCTTTCAGGAGGAGGTCAACAGAAAGGGCAACAACGTGCTGGCCGACGGCCGTGTCGACAGGGCGTTCGCCTATACTTCCAGCGTCTCGAAGACGGTGTATACGATCATCCTGCTCAACGCCTTCTGCAAGGCCAAGAATCCGGCGGCATACAACCGGTTGCCCGCCAGCGTGCCGGTCAGCCCAAACCCGCGGGCGAATCCGTACAACCCCGCGCGCGGGCCGGTCATCGAGAATGATTGCCCGCCCTCCGTCGACAACAACGGGACGAGGATCATCTACCAGCAGTCCTACAAGACGGCGAGCGGCGCCATCCTGGTCAGCTACAGAAGCGATGGAAGCGTCACTGTGCGGTCGGTCCGCGCCCCGGCGCAGTATATGTACTGATCGGGCGGCTGTCACAGCGGGCGGCGCAAACGCCGCCGACATATGCCGCAACCGCCGTCTCGCGGCCGAAGAAGTAGGGCAGTTCCCGGTAATCGCCGCAATCATGGATGACGAAGTCCGCCAACTTGCCGGGCTCCAGAGATCCGATCTCATCGCCACGGTTCAAAGACCAGGCCGCATTCACCGTCGATGCGGTGATTGCTTCCGCCGGAGTCATTTTCATCTGCGTGCAGGCGATCGAGAGCGTCATCGTCATCGATGCCGCCGGCGCGGATCCGGGATTAAAGTCCGTGGCGAGAACGACCGGCATGCCGAGCTCGATCATCCGGCGCGCGTTTGGATAATACGTTGAGCCGAGGTTGTACACCGCCGCCGGCAGCAGCACGGGCTGCACGCCGGCCGCCGCGAGCGCCTCGAGACCGGCCGCGGTCGTGAATTCCAGGTGATCCGCCGTCGCCGCGCCCGCTTCGGCGGCAACAAGGGAGCCATAGTCGGCGGTGAACTGATCGGCATGCACACGGATGCCGAACCCCAGCCGGCGCGCCTCGCTCAGGATGCGCCGGGCCAGCGGCGCGGGAAACACCTGCGGCTCGCAGAAGACGTCGCAGTACTCCGCCAGACGCTCCGCGGCGATGCGCGGCAGCATTTCGTTGATGACGCACGCGGCGTAGTCCTCGGTCCGGCCACGGAACTCATCAGGAGTTTCGTGGGCGCCGAGAAAAGTCGGCACGTACCGCAGGCGCCTCCCGGCGTTGAGTCTGTCGATCACGCGCAGGATCTTCAGTTCCGCTTCGAGCGAAAGACCGTAACCCGACTTCGCCTCGACCGTCGTTGTGCCGGAGCGCAGAAACCATTCGGCGTACCTTAGGGCCGCCTGCAACAGCGCGTCCTCGGCCGCGGCGCGCGTTTTCCGCACCGTCGAGAGGATTCCTCCTCCACGGGCGGCGATTTCTGAGTAGGTCAGGCCCCCGGCCCGCGCTTCGAATTCATCGGCGCGGTTGCCGGCAAACACCGGGTGTGTGTGCGCGTCGACAAAACCCGGCATCACCAGGCGGCGGCCCGCGTCGACGATCTCGCAGCCTTTGGGAAGAGAGCGCTCGATCTCCTGGCGCGTGCCGATAGCCACGATCCGCCCGCCGCGGACCAGCATTGCGCCGCCGCTGACGATGCCGAGGTCGCGCATTTCGACGCCGCGGCGCGGCCTCGGCGGCCCGGCAAGGGTCACCAGTTGTCCGCAGTTGACGACCGCGAGGCCGCTCATGTCAACGCCTCAAGGCGGGCGCGGACAGCCGCCTTAAATGCCTTGTCCTGGATCGAGTCCAGGTTGATGTTGACGTTTTCCAGCGCCCCGGCGCGCGCCGCGGCGGCGAGCGCTTTGGCCACGGCGAGATCGCTGGCGAACTTCGCGGGAATGGCCAGGGCATCGAGCCGCTGCTGTAGCGCATGGACGCGCTCGGCCACCTGAAGCGGAACCTCCGCGGCGCCGCGCAGGGCTTCCTCGACAAACGGGGCGCGCTGATCCTTCGGCCGCTTGTAGGCGGCCATCACCTTGTTGAACGCTTCCGCGTCGCGATCGACGGCTTCGGTGAAGAAGCGGCGATCGTCCTCGAACGGGGCGCAATCGAGCTTGGCGAGCCGCGTGACCATCGCGCCGAGGGCGGCGCTCATCGCCGCCGCCGCTGCCGAGGCGCTGCCGCCGCCGGGCGTGGCTGCCGGCGCAGCCAGCGCATCCAGAAACTCCGGCAACCCGCTACGTGCGGCCAGCGCTTCGGCGATCCGGTTTTCAAGGACAAGCCCGGGGCGGAAGTTCTCGAAGCGCAGAAAGTAATCGGCCGCGAGCTCGATCGCCTTGCGCGGGATCAAGCCAACGATCTCGCTGCCAGCCACGGCGGCGCCATAGCGCTCCGCCTCCCGGCGGACGGTTTCAAACACCAAGTGCAGCGGGGTCTGTTCGAAGTCCGTCAGGTTGATGGAGACCTGCGCCAGGTTTCGCGACGCAAGCATGACGCCCATCGCCTTCACGTAGCGGAATCCGCCGCTGGAGAAACGAATCGTCCTGGCGATCTTTTGGGCGATCGAGAGGTCGGAGGTGGCGAGGTTGACGTTATAGGCGATGAGCAGCTTGCGGGCGCCGGTGACCATTGCGCCGGCGGTGGGATGGCAGCGGGCTTCTCCGATGTCCGGGTCGCGCGCCGGCGCCTTGCCCATCTCCGCAAGCAGAGCCTCGAACTGGCCGCGGCGGATGTTTTCAAGATTGGCCCGCTCCGGCCTGCGGGCGGCCGCCTCGTAAAGGTAAACCGGAATCTTCAGTTTGTCCCAGACCGCGGCGCCAAACTCTTCGGCGAGCCGCACGCATTCTTCCAGCGTGACGCCTTCGACAGGAACGAAAGGCACGACGTCGGCGGCGCCAATGCGAGGGTGCGCGCCCTGGTGTCTGGTGAGATCGATCAATTCAGCCGCCTTCTCGACGGCGCGGAAGGCGGCGGCCGAGACTGCCTGCGGCGGACCGGCGAAAGTGAGCACGGAGCGGTTGTGATCGGCGTCGGATTCGCGGTCGAGCAGGACCACGCCGGGCTCGCTGAGAATCGCCGCGGCGATGGTGTCGACTTTTGCAGCGTCGCGGCCTTCGCTGAAATTGGGCACACACTCGATCAGTTGGCGGGACATATTACTGGCGCCTGATTCCATGTTTACGGGCGAAATCGATGGCTTCCTGATAGCCGGCGTCGGCGTGCCGGATGACGCCGAGGCCAGGGTCGCAGGTCAAGACACGTTCCAGCCGGGCGGCGGACTGTTCCGTTCCGTCGGCCACAACAACCATGCCGGCGTGTTGCGAATAACCGATACCGACGCCTCCACCGTTGTGAATGCTGACCCAGCTTGCGCCGGCGGCGGTGTTGACCAGCGCGTTGAGCAGCGGCCAATCCGCCACGGCGTCGCTTCCATCTTTCATGCCCTCGGTTTCGCGGAAGGGGCTGGCGACGCTGCCGGCGTCAAGGTGGTCGCGGCCAATGACGATGGGCGCTTTCAGCTCGCCGCGAGCCACCAGGCGGTTGATGGCGAGGCCGAATTCGGCGCGTTCACCGTAGCCGAGCCAGCAGATGCGCGCCGGCAGCCCCTGAAAGCGGATGCGCTCGCGGGCCAATGGCAGCCAGCGGGCCAGGGTCTTGTCGTTGGGAAACAGCCCGGCGGCGAGCCGGTCGGTCCTGTAGATGTCCTCAGGATCGCCTGAGAGAGCCACCCAGCGGAAGGGACCGCGGCCTTCGCAAAACATGGGACGGATATACTCGGGCACGAAGCCGGGGATGTCAAAGGCGCGTTCCACGCCCGCCTTTCTCGCCTGGGCGCGGATGTTGTTCCCGTAGTCGAAAGTCACAGCGCCGGCCTTCTGGAGCGCGAGCATCGCTTCGACGTGCACGCCGATCGATTCCATGGCGCGCGCGATGCAGTCCTGTGGATTGGCGGCTCGGAGCCGAAGCGCTTCCTCGAGGCTCATGCCGCGGGGAACATAGCCGTTGAGTGGGTCGTGAGCGCTGGTCTGGTCGGTCAGAACATCCGGCACGAGTCCGCGCCGCACAAGCTCCGGCAGCACGTCGGCGCAGTTGCCCACCAGGGCAACCGAGACCGGCTCGCTCGTGTCGAGCATACGCAATGCCTCATCGAGGGTGTCAGCGATGCGATCGCAGTAGCCCGTTTCAAGCCTCCGCCGGATGCGCTGCGGGTCGACGTCGATGCCCAGGAAGCGGGCTCCATTCATGGTGGCGGCCAGCGGCTGCGCGCCGCCCATGCCGCCCATGCCGCCGGAGACCACCAGCTTTCCGGCAAGCGAGCCTCCGAAGTGTTTCCGCGCCACTGCGGCAAAGGTCTCGAAGGTCCCCTGCACGATGCCCTGGCTGCCGATGTAGATCCAGGACCCGGCGGTCATTTGGCCGTACATGGTGAGGCCGAGCTTTTCGAGACGATTGAATTCGTCCCAATTCGACCAGTGCCCGACGAGGTTGGAATTGGCGATCAACACGCGGGGCGCTTCCCTATGGGTGCGGAAGACGCCGGCGGGGCGGCCCGATTGCACGAGGAGCGTTTCGTCGTCTTCGAGCGTTTCCAGCGCGCGCGCGATGGCGTGAAAGCTGGGCCAGTCTCGGGCGGCGCGGCCGGTGCCGCCGTAAACGATCAACTGATCGGGGTTCTCGGCGACCTCGGGATCGAGGTTGTTATGAAGCATTCTGAGGGCGGCTTCCTGATGCCAGCCCCGGCAACGGAGTTGAGCGCCGCGCGGCGCTCGAATGTGTGAAGTTGTCACGCTCATACGGTCACCAGTTCTTGAGCATCGGGCGCGGGCAGCGCCCATTCATCGAAGGCCCCATTTCGGACCGCCGCGGCGACGGC
>JACADU010000014.1 GCA_013388415.1 Bryobacteraceae bacterium | reverse complement strand
GTATAGACCACGTCCCCCGAAATCACCGGCGAGGCGATGATCCGGTGAAACGGATTGTTTCCCGGGTTGAACCCACCGCCCCGCCACAGTTCTTTCCCAGTCTCCGGGTCGTGCCCGGTCACCACGTCCGCCCCGGATATGATCAGTTCCCTCCTGCCGCCGAAAGTCGCCAGAAGCGGCGTCGTGTAGGAGTCGGGCGACTCCATCTGCGCATTGTTTGGCCGCTCCACGCGCCAGATGGTTTTGCCGGTTGCCCCGTCGACCTTCAAGATGTAGCTCGGGTCGTCTGTCTTCATGCCGTGCAGCACCTGCACGTAGAGAACGCCGCCATCCAGCAGCGGCGAGGACCCGTACCCGTGATTGAGCCCGAATCTGCCGTAATCCTTTTGAATGTCGCGCGCCCACTTCTCATTGCCCGAGAAGTCGAAGCACTTCAGAATCCCCGTCCCCGTGAGCACCCACACGTGCTTTCCGTCGGTCACGGGGGAGGGCGAACTCATGTTGTGCTTCCTCACCATCTGGTCGCCGTCCGACAGGTGCCGTTTCCACGAGACCGTGCCCGCGTGCTTGTCCACCATCCAAAGTTCAACTTTCCCTTCGTGCGCCACGTTCAGGAAGATCGAATCGCCCCAGATGATGGGTGTCGAACCGCTGCGGTTCGGGAGCGCGAGCTTCCAGGCGATGTTCTCTGTGGCCGTCCACTTGACGGGCAGGTTCTTTTCGAGGCTTGTGCCGTCCATGCGCGGTCCGCGCCATTGCGGCCAGTTCTCCGCTCCGGCGGCGAAGGAAAGCAGAAGAGTGACAACCCAGGTCCAGTGATGCCCCATGGCTCTGAATTCTACCGCACGCATCCCTACTCCGCCGCCAGCGATTCCCGCGATGGCGCGCGGAGCGCGATCTTCACGCTTTGCCGCACTGCCAGCCACCCGCACAAGAAGATCAGCGCCAGCATTCCAAGCAAGCTCGCCGCGGGCAATCCCATCGCGCGGTTCTTCAGGACCGGGGCCACCGCCAGCAGCGCCGCCGCCACGCCCGCCGTCAGGCCCGCTCCGAGCATCGCCAGCGTCTCGTATCGCAGCAGCCGCTCCAGTTGCCGCGGACCGTAGCCAACTGCCGCGAGCAGCGCCAGCTCCCGCCGCCGCTCCAAAGCGTTCCTGAGCACCACCGCGGCCAGCCCGATCGTTCCGATCAGCAATCCAAATGCGCCCAACGCCTGAAACGTGCTCAAGTAAGTGTTTTCCACCCGGAAATACCCCGCGAGCCGCTGCGCCGCAGGTTGCGCGTCAAAGCCGTAGTCCGCCAGCGCCTCCTCAAGCATTCCCTCCTGATCCGCCGGGCCATCGATCAGAAAGACGCGATGCCCGCCGTAGGCCGGGAAGATTCGCAGGAAATTCTTCTCGCTGATCAGCAGTTCGCTCTGAAACAGACTGCCCGCCAGCGCCGCCACCAGCCGCAGCCGCACCGGTTCTCCGCCCTCCGGCGTGATCGTCACATCGTCCCCGAGTTTCTTGTGCAATACGTAGGTCATCGAGTTCTGATCGACGATTGCCGGAATGACGCCCTTTGTCATCTGCGCTTCCAGCAGCAGCCACGGGTTATCGAGAGTCTGCTGGCTCGCGCCCATCGAACCCGCAAACCGGAATCTCTTTTCCCTCAGAAACGCCTCAGGCACTCCCAGAATCCTCGGATCCTTCGGCGAATACAGGTTCAGGCAGCTCACGTCCTCCCCAGGCCTAAGCCGGAAGCGGACAAAACGCAACTGCGACACCGCCGGCAGCGACAGCGCCTCCCGCCCCGATGCGGTATTCGGGTCCAGCACCAGCGGCGACTGCGATTCCGCATACAGCGAGAACCCGCCCGTCCCCGCGCCGCTCCCGGCGCCCTGCCTGAACGACTCCAGCGACACCAGCATGAACGACGCCACCGAAAAAAGTGACAGGCACATTAATGTCCGGCCCGGACGCCACGCCAGGTTCCGCAAGCCCAACCGGAACAGCGCCCCCGCCCCCGGCTCATGCCGCAATTCGACCCGCGGCTTCCGCAGCCACAAACTTGCTCCCAACAGCCCGCTCAACAACAGCAGAAACCCGCCTCCGAAAAAGCCCGCCTCCTGCGGCACACGACCCACCGCGGCCCCAGCCAGCAAAGCCAGTCCTGCAATCGCCGTTCCGGGCGCCAGCCCTTTCTTCCACCCTGACCACTCCGAAGTCGCGCGCTCTGTATGCACCTCTCTCGGCGTCAACCCTTCCCAGTTCCTCAGCGACAACCACACCGTCAGCAATGCAATCCCTACTCCCCCGGCGAAGCCGGCAACCAGCGGCGGCCAGTCAAGCGACAGCCGCAACAGCCCGGTCCCCGTCGCACCCCGCCACCACGTTGTCAGCCCCGTCACGATCACCCACGCATACACAGGCGCCAGCGCCGCCCCTGCCAGCGCGCCAGTCCATGCCACAACCGCGCCCTCATACAAAAACAGCCGCCTGATCTTTCCCGCGTTGAAGCCGATCGCCGTCAGCACCCCCACCTCCCGGCGCCGCTGCTCCACGCCCAGCCGGAAGAACAGCGCCATCAACAAGAGCGCCGCGACCAGCAGCAGAAAGCTGAAATACAGGAAATACTCCCCGAAATTGGTCGACCCCTCGGCCGCCTGGAGACTCTGCTCCCGCAGTGGCAGCAGCGCGAACTGAGACGCAAACGGATCCACCTCCGCCCGCAGAGCCTGCCCGATATTCCGCGCGCCATGTTCCAGACGGATCGAGGACAGCGAGCCGAACCGGCTCCCCCAGATCTCCTGGCCCGCCGAAAGCGGGATCCATGCCTTTGGGGCTGTCCTGTAAATCTTCCAGTATTCCTCGTCCCTCGGCCTGATCTTCTTCAAATCTATCGGGAAGGGCGGATCCCAATCCGCAAGCGAAACCTGATCCGTGATCCCTGGATACACCGGCGCGAAGTCCCGGTCGATCGCCAGCCCTCGCATGGGGGTAATCCCGGCCACTTCCAGATCCACGGAGAGCGTCTCCAATTGCCCTCCGTCGCTCCAGACGAAATACTCCATCCGGAGCCTGTCTCCAGGCTTTGCCGCCAGGTCCGCCGCCGTCCACTCGTTCAGCACCACTGGCGGCAGCTTCGTCTCCGCCAGCGCCACCTGCGGGCTTAACTCTGCCAGCATCGGCTCATCGGCCGCTCCGACCAGCGAATACGGAACAGAGCGCCCATTCGCGCTCATGCTGTTCGCGACATAGAGGAGCGTCGGCCGCGCCAGCGCCCCCGCGACCCGCGCCACACCCAGGACTTTCTGCGCCGTCACATCGTCCAGCAAGGTGCTTTCATGTTCGAACTGCACCACGTCCTGACCGGGCAGCGAGCGGAGCTTGAAGCCTGCGTCCTCCAGGGAGAACCGCTCTTGGATCCGCCTCTTGTAGAACGCCTCGTCCCGGCCAGCCAGAACCAGCAAGTTCGCTTTCCCCGCCAGATCCAGTTCCTTTTGCAGACGCGCCAGCGAAACGAATACCGCCTTGACGTCCCCCTGCTTCGGCCGGGGCGTGAACTCGGCCGGCTCTGGGGCTGTGAGGGCATCACCCACCTGAAACCGCAGAATCCGGCCAGTGTCCTCCCGCCGCCCCTGAACAAACTCCCTCGGGATGGGCGAGGGCTGATCCACGCGCACGAAGATCGTGTCGCCCGCCTTCGCGCCCAGTTCAGCCGCCAGCGCCGGGCTCAGCAGGGCCTCGCGGCCCTCCGGCCCTTTCGCGTTCACGCGATGAAACCGGTAAAACGAATCGTCGACCCCGTACAATTCCGCCGCCGCGTGCCGCTGGCTCGACTCGTGCGCCACCATCGCTTCCAGCGCCGCCAAAGCTGCCGCCCTTGCCTCGGGCTCGAACTCCTTCGCCAGAGCGGCTCGAAACCATCC
>JACADU010000040.1 GCA_013388415.1 Bryobacteraceae bacterium | reverse complement strand
GCGCGGAATCGCGCCATCGAAGCGAGGGTGAGCATCGCGCTGCGGCTGCCGCCGTGGAGGTTGATTGTCAGCCCCGCGCGGAAGTCGAGTACCTCCCGTCTGGAGGGCGAAAGGATGCGCGCGACGTCCGGGTTTTCTTCATAGACCGCGCGAAACCGGTCCTCGACGACAACGCCGATTTCCAGATCCGGGCGCGCGCGCTTCAGCAGATGAATGGCGGGTGTGCTGAGGACGCAGTCGCCAAGGGAGCGCAGCCGGATGACGAGAACGCGCGCGCCCTCGCGGAGGCGGCCGAGGATCGGCGGCATCACCGGAGCCGGCCTACTCCGCGGGCTCTTCGATGCGGGCCTCGTCGACGAGCATCACCGGGATATCGTCGCGAATCGGGTAGACGCGATGGCACTCGGCGCATTTCAGGCCCTTCTGGTCCGGAGTCATGGACACCGGGGCCTTGCACACCGGACAGACGAGCAGATCGAGCAAATCCTGACTGACAGCCATGACTGACACCGATGGTAGCAGACCTCCAGCCCGCGATCGTGTTGTGCCGCGTCACTCCCAAATGACTTAATGGGAAATGCCGCATGAAGACCGCCGCCGGCCCGGGAAGCCCGGACCCGACTCCAACCGTTCCAAGTCCCGGT
Source organism: Bryobacteraceae bacterium (assembly GCA_013388415.1). GTDB lineage: Bacteria > Acidobacteriota > Terriglobia > Bryobacterales > Bryobacteraceae > JACADU01. The sequence goes on along the minus strand of JACADU010000040.1, from coordinate 3,184 downwards.
CGATGGGCCGGAGCGATGAACGGCGCGTGGGGCAGAACCCGAACCCCGCCGGCCATCGTGCTCGGTGCGTCCTACTGCGGTCTGGCGTTCGTCCGCAGCCTTGGACGGCGTGGGGTTCCTGTGTTCGCTTTCGATTCGCGGCCGTTAGAGGTGGGAATGCACTCCCGGCACGCCCGCGCGGTGGTCCTGCCCGATCCGTCCTGTCACCCCCAGCGCTGGATCGGGTTCATGACCGCGTTGGGCGCGCTGCTCGATTGCCGTCCCGTCATCTTCGTGGCGGGAGATCCGCATCTGGATCTGCTTTCCGCCGGCCGCGAATCGCTGGCCCGGTACTATGATTTTGCGATTCCGCCGCGCGCCGCTCTCGAGCTTCTCCAGGACAAGCGGAGCCAGTATCAGTGGCTGGAGAGAGGCGGCGTGGACCTCCCGGGGACGCGGATGCCGGCGTCGGAGGCGGAAGCGGTCCACGCTGCCGGGAGTCTCGGGTTTCCATGCCTCGCAAAACCGGCGGTTTCGCACCGCTGGAACCGGCGAATCGTCGAGAAGGCGATCGTCATTGGCGCGCCCGGACAAGCGGCCGAGGCCTACCGCGCGATGGACGCCTCCGGATGCGGCTGCGTGATTCAAGAGATCGTCGAGGGCGGCGACGACCATTTCTTCGGGGCGCTCTGCTGCTTCAGCCGGGGCGGCGAACCGCTGGCGGCGATGACCAAGAAAAAGCTGCGTCAATACCCCGAGCGGTTCGGCAACGGCAGCGTTCAAGTGTCGGTGGATCTGCCGGAACTCTCAGCTCGATCGTGCGCGATCTTGCGAAGGCTGGATTGCGCCGGATTCGGAACAATCGAATATAAGCTCGATCCGGCGGACGGAAAGATGAAGCTGATCGAAATCAACCCCAGGCTGGTCTCCGGCCTTCAACTGGCGGTCGACAGCGGTTGCGACCTCCCCTGGATCTCCTATTGCGACCTCGCGGGACTGCCGCGGGAGGAGAGCGCGGCTCAGAAAATCGGCGTTCTTTTCATGAATGAGGCTTGGGAATTGCGAAGGGTCATGAAGAGAAGGTCGCTCAGGGAATGGATCGGCTATGGCGCCACCCTGGCGCGGGCCCGGTCGTTTGCGTCACTGAGCCTGACGGATCCCGGCCCGGCCTGCTCGCTCGTCAGACGCGCCCTGACTCAAGGTTTCGCGGTCTGACGCCTTCCGCTCATCCTCGAGCGAGGTCAGAGATTCGATCAGACCGGCGAGGCGTTCCCGCGGCAGCATCTCGCCGTAACGCGCGGCAAGGCGGCCGAGGCGATCGAAAAACAGCGTCTGAGGCACCGTGATTTGCGAGGGCGGCAGACGGAACGCCCTCGCAACCGCCGGCGTCAACAGTGCGGCCGGCAGTGTGTGCCCTTGCTCGCGAATGAAGGGGAGAACGGTCTTCCATCCCTGTGCGTCGATGGCGATGGCGAGAACTCTGTGCTTGACGTCTGGATGCGCGGAGATGCGTTCGAGGGCGGCAAGCTCCTGCCGGCAGGGCTCGCACCAGGTCGCCCAGAAGACAACCACCACCGGATGGCCGCGCCACGCGGCCAGGTCGAGCCTGCGGCCCGATTGAGTCTGGACGGAAACGGGGGGCAGGGAAGCCGCCTGTGCGGCCAGCAGCATGAGAGCCTGCGGAATCGTCCACATGCCGTTGCTCCCCTTAGAACTGCACCGTCAGGCCGCCGGTGAGGCCCCTCGGGGAGAGGGGTCCGTAGATGTATGTCGAGTCCCGCGCCGGACCCTGGTCAAACCGGTTCTGGAAACTGTTCAGCACGTTGTTGCCGCGGACGTAGAGGCGCAGTTGGCGCTCTTCTGCGGCGCCCAGATGCCATGTTCGGGACAGGATGATGTTCCAGACCTGGAAGGCGCGGGAGCTTTCGAGACGGTCCTCCGGGATGGAACCCGCAAAATGCGGCACGATCATGGCGCCGGTGAATTCGAAGGAGTTCAGCAGTTCCACCTCTCGGGGCAGGCTCAGATCGATGCCGGCGTAACCGTAACGGTTCGGAGTCCGAAAGTATCGCAGGCTGCCGAAAATCGGTTCGGGCACGTCGTAGCGCGCAAGCTGGAACGTGCCGCCTCCGCGGAAAGCGAGCCGGGCGGAGGCGCGCCACCGGCCGTTGAACTCGACCCCTCTGAACCGGGATCCGGGCCCGTTCGTCCTCTCAAGAATGCGGTCGCCTTCGCCGCCGCGGACCTCCACCAGTTGAAACACATCATCGAGCCGTGTCCAGAAAAAGCTGGCGCCCAACTGGAGCGGCCCTCCGCCGAGCCGGGCCGTGTAATCGAGCGCTGCGCTCAGCGAACGGGAGGATTCCTCGCGAAGCCCTTGAGCGTATCGGATAAGCATGGCTTCGCCGCCGACGGCCGCGATGTGGAGATCCTCGTCGAAAACCTGGGGCGGGCGGAAGCCCGTTGAAACGCCGGCGCGGAGATTGAGCGAGCTCGTCAGCCCCACCCGGACATTGCCCCGAGGGCTGAAGATCCAGTTGCTGAGCAGATTGCTCTTGTCGCCCCGGATGCCGCCCATCAGCGCCACCCGGCTGGTGATGCGCCACTCGTCCTGGAGATACATGCCGGAGTTGCGGAAGGACTGGCGCGTGTCGCGGCCGTATCCGGTGTAGACGTCCTCGATGTGCTCGAACCACTGCTGGAAGCCGGCGGTGATGGTGTGGCGGCCGGCCTGATAGCCGGCGGAGACGTCGGAGGTGGAGAGCGGGTTGCTCGTCGAGCCGTAGGCGTTCCGGTCGAAGCCGGCGCCATAGTAGCTGCTGCGCTTCAGGTGGCTGAGGCTCGTGGACAGGTTGTAGTAGAAGGCCGGGCTGACCGAGTGGTTCCAGCGCGCAAATCCGGCGGAGCGGGTGCTGTGGATCTGCTCGGTGATGTTCGTCTCGTGCGGCGGCAGATCGATGAGGTCGCCGCCGCGGCGGAAATCGGTGATCGCGCTGGCGCCCGCGGTCAGGCGGGCCCGGTCGTTCCTGAACCGCCGGAAGAGCGTCGCGCCGCCGCCATTTGAGATGCGGCGCGTGAGATCGGTGAACCCGTCGCGGTCGAGATCGCTGTGCGTCCGTTGCTGGCCCCGGTAGTAGAAGTCCGCGGCCCATCCGCCGCCGATCTTGTCCATCTGCCCCGTGAATCCGCCGGAGTACTCGGGCCG
>JACADU010000144.1 GCA_013388415.1 Bryobacteraceae bacterium | reverse complement strand
CGGCCGGCCCGCGCTGGAACGTCACCTCGCGCGAGATCAACGTCATCGGCCGGCGGGCGGAGGAGGCCCTGGAGGCGGTGGACAAGTTCCTTGACGACGCCGCGCTGGCCTCCATCGCCCGTGTCCGCATCGTGCACGGGCACGGGATGGGTATCCTCAAGAAGGCCATTGCGGAATTCCTGGCCCATCACCCGCACGTCGAGAAGTCCTATCCCGCGCCGCAAAGCGAGGGCGGAAGCGGAGCGACGATCGCCGAACTGAAGACGGGCTGAGCGGGGCGCTCACTGGAACTCCGCCATCCAGATGTTGCCGGTGTGCTCGCCCATGCCGAAGAGGGTTTTGTCGCGGCCTGCGGACACTTCGGCGAAGCGCTGACAGGCAATGGAAATGCGCGTAGATCCACGCATGCTCCGGGGCCCTCTTCGTTCCACCCAAGGGCGCGACGCAGGAAGCGAATGGCGCCTCGCAAGACCGGGTCGTCCGGTGGAAGGCAATCCAGCGGTCATCCGGTGAGAAGACACCGCGCAAGAGGACCCGTCCGGACAGCGCGAACAACTCGGTGTCCGCGGGAAGCGGCCGGCGGCCTGTCAACACGCCGCAGAACAGGGAGCCGAACGAGAAGATGTCCGGGCGCGCGTCCACCGGCTTGCCTTCGGCCTGCTCGGGCGACATGCAGGCCACCGTGCCCACGATGGCGCCTTCCTCGGTGTGCGGCTACATCGTCCAGGTGGGCGCTTCGGAGTCCGATCCGCCGGGCTCGCTGAGTTTCGCCAGGCCGAAGTCCAGCAGCTTGACGACGCCGTCGCTCGAGACCATGACGTTGGCAAACTTGAGATCCCGGTGCAGGATGTTGGGGTGGTTGAGCGCGGACGCGGCCTTGGCCTCCTGCACGAAGCGGGCCTTGCGCGAGGGATCGGCCACGCGCCCGGCAGGCAGCACCTTGATGGCGACAAAGCGGTCGAGATGCGTGTCGCCGGCCTTGTAGACGACGCCCATCCCGCCTTCGCCGAGCTTCTCGAGGATTTCGTAGTGCGCGATCCTGCGCCCGATCATCGGAACTCCGCCATCCAGATGTTACCCGTGCGCTCGCCCATACCGAAGACGATCCTGTCGCTTCCCACGAAAGGGTGATTGAGAGGATCGTTGGCCAGCGAGAGGCGGGCATTGTGAGAATGATAAATTGCGATCGGCTGTCCAATGGGACGCTTCGAGGTTGGGTCCAAGCGCTGCGCCCAGAGGCACCGATGACCTTCGCAGAGTTCCGAGCGGCCATAAACGAACGTATCGTCGGGAGACCAGTAGAGCAACTGTCCCCGCGCTGTCGCGATCAGCGTGCTTTCCTGAATCGGTCTTTCGCGTTGAAAAGGCGCAAGGTAGGAGTGCCTCGAACGACCGTCGAGAAGCGTGATCCATCGCCCGTCGGCGGATAGGCGGCCGGTCGCCAGCCAGCGCCCAGGCTGTGCAAAGAGTTCCGTCATCCGGCGCGAGGCAACTTCCACCATCCAAACTCGCCCGGTAACCGTGTTTCCGATGATGTGCTTCCCATCCGGCGTCCAATCGGTAGCCTCGCCGCAATCCTCGCAGAATACCTCCTGTGCGCCGCCCGTGGACGGCATGACATAGCCGTTCCATTTCCTGCTTTCGTAAGCGGTGAAGCTCACCTTGGAACCGTCCCGCGAGAAACGGGGCATCCATTTGTTCGACCGGCTGACGGTAAGAGCGGACTCCTCGCCGCTTTGAAGGTCCTTGATCCAGATCTCCTCGCCGCCGGTCCGGCTGGAGATGAACACCATCTTCCTGCCGTCTGGGGACAGCGCAGGGTGGAAATCGGCGGCGGCGTCCCGGGTTAGACGATGCGGTTCCCCGGCCACCCTGCCTTGATTCGGCTGCAGGGGCAGGCTCCAAATGTCAATATTCGAGCTCAGGCTTGCGAACGCCACCGAGACGCCGCCGCCCGACTTCCAGGCTACTGAAGGATTCTCCTCCAACGTGGAGCCGGAAGTGAGACGCTGTGGAGCGCCGCTGACCTTCCAGTTGTCCGGCGAGATACCGATCCGCCACAGGTTCACGCTGTCGCCCGAACGGGCGGAGAAGATGACTCCCTTGCCGTCCGGCTCATATGCGGAGGGGACCAGAGCCCAGGGATATGCCTGAAGCGTACTGATGAGGTTCTTGTCTTTGGTGGCCTCTAACACTCCTGTCTTAACCGCCAGCCCGGAGGCCAAGGATGTGACCCACCAGTCAAGGTTCCCCTCTTTGGGGAGCTTCTCGTCACGAATGCCGAGAAACAACAGATGCTGGCCCTCCCGAGTCCAAACAGGATACCCAACGCCCGCAAAATCGGGTTGGATTTGACGGGCCGTTCCTCCTGTAGAAGGGACTATGTAAGTCCGGTAGCTCCAGCGAGTGTCGAAGCCGACCACGGCGTCTCCCGCGGAACCGTATGCGATCCACATCCCGTCGGGTGAGAACCGCGGCCGTCTTCCTCCCGAGGCGATCCTTCTTGCCGGTCCTCCCAGTGTCGAAACCAAGTAGATGCCACCCCCCTCACGGCTCGAGCGAAATAGGACCTTTGTGCCGTCCGGCGAGAAGTCGGGTTCCCTCTCGTCGGCCGGGTCGAGCGTCAAGCGCAGTGGCTCGCCGCCGCCGACCTGCTTGACCCAGATGTCGAGGTTGCCCTCTCCGGCGCGGTCGGAAGCGTAGGCCAGCAGCTTGCCGTCCGGCGACAGCGCCGGGTCGGTGGTCAGCCCGCTGTCCGACGTCAGCCGGGTCAGCGCAGGCGCGGCCGGTGCGGCGGGCGAGTGGGTCAGTTTCCAGATGACGGCGACGGCTATGGCGATCGCCGCCAGCGCGACGATTCCGGCGGTCAGCACCAGCCAGGCGCGGCGGCTGCGGGTGGCTGCCCGTGCGGGCGCCGCGAGCTTGCCTGAATCGGATTCCTCTTTCAGGTCCTCCAGCGCGATCCTGACGTCGTCCATGTGCTGAAAGCGGCGGGCCGGGTCCTTCCGCAGGCAGCGCTGGATCAGTTTCTCCAGCTCCGGCGGCATCTCCTCCACCAGCGTGCTTACCGGCGCTGGTTCGTACCGCAGGATCGCCGACAGCGTGGCCAGCTTGCTTTCGCCCTGGAACGCCCGCCGCCCGGTCACCATCTCGTACAGCAGGGAGCCGAACGAGAAGATGTCCGAGCGCGCATCCACCGGCTTGCCTTCGGCCTGCTCGGGCGACATGTAGGCCACCGTGCCCACGATGGTGCCCTCCTCGGTGTGCGGCTTCATCGTCCAGGTGGGCGCTTCGGAGTCCGATCCGCCGGGCTCGGTGAGTTTCGCCAGGCCGAAGTCCAGCAGCTTGACGACGCCGTCGCTCGACACCATGACGTTGGCGGGCTTGAGATCCCGGTGCACGATGCCGGCGGCGTGCGCCTTGGCCAGCCCGGCGGCAATCTGCGCCGAGTATTTCAGCGCATCGCCGAGCTTGAGCCCCTTGCGTCCGATGAGCTGCCCCAGCGTCTTGCCATCGACGTACTCCATGGCGATAAAGTCCGTGCCGGCGGACTCGCCGATGTCGTAAACGTGAAGGATGTTGGGGTGATTCAGCGCGGACGCCGCCTTGGCCTCCTGGACGAAGCGCGCCTTGCGCGAGGGATCGGCCACCCGCTCGGGCGGCAGCACCTTGATGGCGACGAAGCGGTCGAGGTGGGTGTCACGGGCCTTGAAGACCACACCCATCCCGCCCTCGCCAAGCTTCTCGAGGATCTGGTAGTGCGCGATGGTGCGCCCGGTCATGTGAGCCCCCTGCGCCGCGTTCGACGGCTTCCCGGCCTCCATCGACAGGGAGGACTACTGGGTATGTTACTCCGTTTTGACGGCCGTTGCGCCGGTAATACCGGCGGGCGGCTTGACATTCGTGAGCGCGGGCCAAGACAATGGAATCAGGCGGTTTGTGGCTCTGTTTGGGGTCCGCCATCCCTTTCCCACCCCATGGACCGGTTTCCGGGGCGGGAGTCCGAACGCAGGCAGGGAAGGAGGTGAAGGGAATTTGGCCGTTGTCAATGTGCAGGAGGGCGAAACGCTCGAAAGCGCTCTGCGCAGATTCAAACGCAAGGTTCAGCAGGAAGACATTATCAAGGAGATCAAGAAGCACTCCTTCTACCTGAAGCCGGGCGAGAAGCGCAGAACAAAGGAAGCGCTGGCGCGCAAACGCAACCGCAAGAAGCGAAGCAAGGAAGCCGAGTGACGCCTCTCTCGCGATCGGCGGCGCCCTAGCGTGCCGCCGCGGTCGAAATTCCTTCCATACAATCCGGCGGGCGCTCCAGCGGGCAGCGCCCGCCATGGAAGTGCCGTCCTACTTCCGCGCGGCCTTCAGCATCTCGCTTTCCACCCTCTTAAAGCCCGGCGGCACCTCGAATTTCGAAGCGTCGGCGGTGGCGGAGAAGCCGGTAAGCTCGGTGGTCATTTCCATGAGCGCCGCCGTTCCCTGCGCCTGTTGCTGCGCTTGGGGGGCGGGTTCCGGAGACTCTTCTTTTTTCGGTTTCCTCCGGCCCAGGCCGCCGAAACCTCCCAGCCGGCCCAGCCTTCCCGTGATGGCGCTCGCCGCGGATTTCTCGGCGGCGCTTCCGGCCGCGTCGCCGGCCGCCTGCCGGGCCGT
>JACADU010000013.1 GCA_013388415.1 Bryobacteraceae bacterium | reverse complement strand
TAGTCCCGCATCACTTCGGCGAAAACATGCGGGAAGACGAAGACCTTGCCCGGCCGCTCGGCCGGATGAGAAAAGTAGCCCAGAACCTTACCGATCAGCTTGCCGTCCATCTTGCCTTCCGCGTCGCGCATCTTCTCGTAGCCGAGCGCGATGCCCGTCTCGCCGAGCCCGAGCTGAAGCTTGCCGATGACGCTCAGCACGGCCTGCCCGCCCGATGCGCAGGCGTTCTCAACGGTCTCGATCGGCTTGCCCTCCATGCCCGGGATGGAGGCGATGATTCCCGCCAACAGTCCCTGCTCGTTCAACGTGAAGTTGCAGGCGGCGCCGGCGGAGGCGACATCGAGCGCTCCGGGTTCAACTCCGATTGCCGAGCAGGCGCCGCGGACCGCCGCGTCGAGAATCGCCGGCACGGTCATGTCCATCAACTTGCCGAACTTCGACTGATGATATGCGGCAATATAGATCTTCTTCATCGAGACCCTCCGTTCCGGGCGGGATCAGGTTCCGGTGACGACGCCGCCGTCGACAGAAAGAACGGCGCCGGTGATGAACGAAGCGGAAGATGAGGCGAGCCAGAGATAGGCCTCGGCGATTTCCTCCGGCGTACCGAGGCGGCCCAGCGGCGTTCGCTGCCGCATCGACTCCAGGACCTTTTCCGGCATGTCCCTCAGAATGTCGGTGGAAACGAAACCTGGAGCAACGGCATTCACCCTGATGCCGTACTTTCCGAGCTCGCGCGCCCAGACCCGCGTCATGCCGATGACGCCGGCCTTCGCTGCAATGTAGTTCGTCTGGCCGAAATTGCCATAGAGGCTCACCACGGAGCTCGCGTTCAAAATGACGCCGCCTCTGCCCGCGGCGATCATCTTCGGCGCGATGGCACGCGCACAGTGGAAGACACCCTTCAGATTGACGTCAATGACCGCATTGAACGCCTCGTCCGGCATCAATGAGAACTCGCCGTCTTTGAAGCGGGCGAGTTGCCCGTCGCGCAGGATGCCCGCGTTGTTGACGAGCACATCGACGGATTCGATCCGGGCGGCGGCGGCGTTGACCTGCGCGGGGTCAGCCACATTGACCCGGCTCATTTCCACGCCCTCCGGACCGCCGGGGGCGATATCCCAGCCGATCACGCGGCACCCCTCGGCCAGAAACCTGACCGCGGCCGCCCTGCCAATTCCGGCGGCTGCGCCGGTCACGACGACGACCTTGCCGGAAAGGCCGGTGCTGATCATATGACTCTAGTGTGCCGCAGCCTTGGCCGCCGCAAGCCGGGCCTGAGCCCGCTGCATGGCGCTGAGCGCGCGCGCCATGTCCACACCGGGCGTGGGATGCAGAAGCCGCTCATTTGCGCGCTTGAGCGCTTCTTCAGCCCGCTTGACGTCGATTTCGTCGGCGTACTCGGCGCGGGCGGCCAGCACCCGGACATGATTCGAGGCCACCTCGACGTAACCTCCGCAAATCGAAAGCACGCGGCTCTGCCCCGTTTCGGTGCTGAATTTCAACGATCCGCAGCCGAGTTCTGAAATGAGCGGCGCGTGCTCCGGCAGGATGCCGAGCATCCCATTGGCGGCCGGCACGTCCACCGCCACCACCTTCTCCTTGAGCAGGTAGCGCTCCGGAGTCGCGACTTCAAGTTCCAACAGCCCGGCCATCTCAGCCCGCCTTCTTCATCTGCTCGGCGCGCTCGAGGACTTCCTCGATCGTTCCCTGCATATAGAACGCCTGTTCGGGAATGTCATCGTACTTGCCGTCGCAGATCTCCTTGAAGCCTTTGATGGTGTCGGCGAGCTTGACGTACTTGCCCTTGAATCCGGTGAACTGCTCGGCGACGTGGAACGGTTGGGAAAGGAACCGCTGAATCTTGCGGGCACGGGAGACCGTGAGCTTGTCTTCTTCCGAAAGCTCGTCGATGCCGAGAATCGCGATGATGTCCTGGAGGTCCTTGTAGCGCTGCAAAACCTGTTTGACGCGCTGCGCCGTGTTGTAGTGGTCCTCGCCGAGGATCAGCGGGTCGAGGATGCGCGAAGTGGAGGCCAGCGGATCGACAGCCGGGTAGATGCCCATGGAGGCGATCTCGCGGCTCAGGTTCGTGGTGGCGTCGAGGTGGGCGAAGGTCGTCGCCGGGGCCGGATCCGTGTAGTCGTCGGCCGGAACGTAGACCGCCTGCACCGACGTGATGGAGCCCTTCTTCGTCGACGTGATGCGCTCCTGCATCTCGCCCATTTCCGTGGCGAGGTTCGGCTGATAGCCGACAGCGGAAGGCATCCGCCCGAGCAGCGCCGAGACTTCGGAACCCGCCTGGGTGAAGCGGAAGACGTTGTCAATGAACAGCAGCACGTCCTGGCCTTCCTCGTCGCGCAAGTACTCGGCGGCGGTCAGGCCGGTCAGGCCGACGCGGAGGCGCGCTCCGGGCGGCTCGGTCATCTGGCCGTAAACGAGCGCGACCTTCGACTTGGTCCAGTCCTTGGGATCGAGCACGCCGGACTCCTGCATTTCGAGCCAGAGGTCGTTCCCTTCGCGAGTGCGCTCGCCGACGCCGGAAAACACCGAGACGCCGCCGTGTTTCATGGCGATGTTGTTGATGAGCTCCATGATGACGACGGTCTTGCCGACGCCCGCGCCGCCGAACAGTCCGATCTTGCCTCCGCGAAGGTACGGCTCGAGCAGGTCGATGACCTTGATGCCGGTCTCGAACATCTGCTGGGTGGTCGATTGCTCTTCGAAGCTTGGCGCCGGCCGGTGAATGGGAAACCGCTTCGCCGTGACAACGGGCCCCATGTTGTCGACCGGCTCGCCGAGCACGTTCAGGACGCGGCCGAGCGTTTCCTTGCCGACCGGGATCGTGATGGGCGCGCCGGTCGAAATGGCCTTCATTCCGCGGACCATGCCGTCTGTCGGCTGGAGCGCGATGCAGCGGACGCGTCCCTCGCCGATATGCTGCGCCACTTCAACAGTGACGTTGATCGGCGCGGGCACATCAAAGCCGTCGCTGATCACTCTGACAGCGGTATAAATCGCGGGGATCTCGTTTTCAGAGAACTGGATGTCCACGGCCGGCCCGGCGACCTGGATGATCTTCCCTATCACTTGATTCTGCGTGGCAGTCGACATAGTGGGATCTCTTCTCGGGGAACTGGATTATTCGAGCGCGCCGGCTCCGCTGACCACTTCGATGATCTCGCGGGTGATGCTGGCCTGGCGGACCTGGTTCATATACAGGGTGAGTTTGCTGATGACCTCGGCGGCGTTGGAGGAGGCCGATTCCATGGCGGTCATCCGCGCGGCGTGTTCGGCGGCGGCGGTTTCGAGAAACGCCTCAAGCGCCTGGATTTGGACATAGGCTGGCAGCATCCGGCCGAGGAGTTCGGCCGGCGGCTGCTCAAAGATGTAATCCTGCGGGGCCTCGCCCTCGGGCAGGGCCATCGGCAGGATGCGGCGCAACGTGACCCTCTGGGCCAGCACGCTTTTGAACTCGTTGAACAGCAGATAGACTGAATCGACTTCCGCGGTTTCGAAACGCCTGATCAGCTTGTTGGCGAGCGTTTCGGCGTCCGCGAATGACGCGTTCTGGCTGATGCCGGTGACTTCGCCGCTGATGGTGACCGGCCGGCGGGTGAAGAAGTCGCGGCCCTTGCGCCCATAGAGCTCGAACTCGACCTGAACGCCCGCGGCGTTCTTCTCGGCCAGGAACTGCTGCGCGGCCTTGATGAGATTGGTGTTGAAGGCGCCGGCGAGGCCGCGGTCGGCGGTGATGAGAACGAGTTGGGCGGTCTTCTCCACGCGGCGCGCCAGCAGCGGATGCTCGAAGATCCGCTCGTCGCCTGAGGCGGCCGCGGACACCTTCTGGAGCACTTCGGCGGCCATGCGGGCGAACGGCCGCGAATTGATGACGCGGTCCTGCGCCTTGCGGAGCTTGGCCGTCGAGACCATTTTCATGGCCTTGGTGATCTGCTGGGTGTTCTTGACCGAGCGGATTCGGCGCCGGATGTCAATGAGGCTCGGCATGGAAAGCGCCCCCTTACTTGGCGGCCTTTCTTTCGGCGAGGAAGCGGGCTTTGAAGTCCTTGAGGACCTCGTTGATGCGGGCCTTCAGATCGTCGTCGAGCACGCGCTTTTCGCGGATGTCTTTCAGAAGATCCGGATGGCCGTTGTCGACGTAACGGTAGAGTTCCTCCTCGAACGGGCGGCAGAGTTCAACCGGCACATCGTCGAGCCATGCGTTGGTTCCGGCGTAGACGATCAGCACCTGTTTCTCGACGGGCAGCGGCTGATACTGGGCCTGTTTGAGGATCTCCACCAGGCGGCGTCCGCGATTGAGCTGAGCCTGTGAAGCCTTGTCGAGGTCGGAGCCGAACTGCGCGAAGGCCGCGAGCGAGCGGTACTGAGCGAGGTCGAGGCGGAGAGAACCGGCCACCTGCCGCATCGCCTTGATCTGCG
>JACADU010000039.1 GCA_013388415.1 Bryobacteraceae bacterium | reverse complement strand
TCCATGTGCTGCAAGGAGAGCGCGAGCTGGTGAAAGACTGCCGCTCGCTTGCCCGCTTCGACCTCAAGGGAATCGCCCCCAGCCCCGCGGGGATGGCGCGGATCGAGGTCCGTTTCCTGATCGACGCCAACGGCATCCTGCAAGTGACCGCGCGCGATCTCCGCAGCGGGCGCGAGCAGAGCGTCGAAGTCAAGCCAAGCTACGGCCTGACCGACGAGCAGGTGGAAGCAATGATCCTCGAGTCCTACGAAAAGGCCGAGGAAGACTTCAAGGCGAGACAGGTCCGCGAAGCTCGCGTCGAGGCGGACACAATCCTCGCCGCCGTCGACAAGGCCAGGAGTAATCCCGCCTGGGACGCCCTTTCCGATGAAGAGCGCGCGGCGGTCGATCTGGCCGTCAACCAGCTGCAAATGGTCTATCACGGCGCCGACCATCTGCTCATCCGCTCGGCCATTGAGCAGCTCGACGCCGCGACCCGCACACTCGCCGAAAACATGATGAACACCGCCGTCCGGGACGCCCTGAAGGGCTCCAGGATCTGAAGGAGTCCGCGATGAAACTCACCTGGGAAATGGCCGAAGACATCGGCATCGCGCTCAATGAAAAGTTTCCGGACATCGACCCGCTCACCGTCCGCTTCACCGACCTCCATCGCATGGTGACCGAACTCGAAGACTTCGACGACGATCCGCAACGCTCGAACGAAGCCAAGCTCGAAGCCATCCAGATGGCCTGGCACGAGGAGTATTCGGATACGTAATGGCGGTTGTGCTCACCCGGCGCTCGTTTTGGGCGCCCTATCCTTTCCCGTCCGCCGCGCTCGACGAACCCCTTCGCGAACCCGGCAAGGATAACTGCTGGGGAGGCCCCACCCAGGCGCTCACCGCCATGCGCGCCCCGCGATGGATGCCGCACGATGGCCGGACGCCAGAACTGCTCTGCCTCCTTCGCAGATGGCTCGAAGCCCAGCTCCGCGCCAACGGCTTCTACCAGCAGATGAACCCGGAAACCGGCGTCTTCCTCCAGGACAAAGGCGCTTACACACCCTCCGCCCTCACTTTCCTGCTGGCTTGCCGCCACCTGGCTTAAATTCCACCCTCGCCGTCAGCCTGCCCGCCCAGCGCGGATAGGGCGTATTGGGCACAAATCCCTCCGGCGCGGTGAAGGAGATCTCCAGCGCCCACTCATCGGCGCTCAGGCTGCCCAGGCTCCACCATCGCCCGCCGCCGGGCGGCTCCTCTATGATGGCCAGCTCGCGCAGCCAGATCCTGAACCTGTACTCAGCTCCATGCGGCAGCGTCACGATCCAGGGATCGATCCGCCCGCCAATCACGCCGGGAACCGACCTGTCGATCACCTCCCAATCCCTCCCTTTCCACCGGGCGCGGAACCTGAATTGAGTGGCTGCCGCGCTCATGTTCAGCATCCCGCCGGCCATGAAATAGGTCGCTCGCAGGTCCGGATTCCGCCACGTGATCCACAGCGCCTCGCCCTCCACACGCGCCTCCATCACGGGCGGCGGAGGCGCCAGTCGAGGCCCTCCCGGAGGCGCAGTTTCCGCGCGCATACCCAAAGAGAGGACTAACATCAATCCAGTCAATCTGTTAACATAAAGCATGGGCATTTTGTCCATCGTGATTCCAATTCACAACGAGGAGCGGGCCATTCTGAGGCTGTATGACCGTCTCAGCGCCGTCCTCGAAAAGATCAACCGCCCTTACGAGATCATCTTTGTCGACGACGCGTCCACCGACCGCAGCTTCGAACTGCTCGCTAACCTTGTAGAAACCGATTCCCGCCTGAAGGTGGTCCGATTGCGGAGAAATTTTGGCCAGACCGCCGCTCTCTCTGCGGGTTTCGACGAAGCCCAGGGCAGTATCGTCATTTCCATGGACGGCGATCTCCAGCACGAACCGGAAGATCTCCCCGCCTTGCTCCAGAAAATCGACGCCGGCTACGACATCGCCTCCGGCTGGCGCAAGCAGCGCAACGACAACATGGTGATGCGCAAGATCCCATCGCGCATCGCGAATTGGATCATGGCGCAAATCAGCGGTGTCGACCTCCACGACTTCGGCACCACTTTCAAGGCTTACCGCGCCGAGGTGCTCAAGGACATCAACCTCTACGGCGAGCTTCACCGCTTCATCCCCGCTCTCGCCAGCCTTTACGGCGCGCGGATTGCCGAAGTGCCCATCGCCAACCCGGCGCGCGTCGGCGGAGCCAGCCATTACGGCATCGGACGGACGTTCAACGTCATGTTCGATATCCTCACGATCCGTTTCCTGCTGAAGTACTTCACCCGCCCGATGCATTTCTTCGGCCGGCTCGGGCTCGCAGGCTGCACTGTCGGCGGCATGATCCTCGGCTTCCTGTTCGTCAAGAAACTGATGGGCCAGGAAATCATCATGCAGCACGGCCCGCTGTTGTTCACCGGCGGCCTTCTCATCCTCGCCGGGCTGATGATGTTCTCCACCGGCCTTCTCGGCGAGATTCTGATGCGCACCTACTTCGAGAGCCAGGGCCGCCGCATCTACGCCGTCCGGGAAATCCGCTGCAAGAGAGAAGAGAAGACCCCTGAAGGCCGCGGCTGAGCCTATTCGACCACCAGCACCCCATCGCCTCCGATCACCCCTCTGACCGAACACGCGCCCGCTTCTGCTCGCCCCTTCAACTGCACCCCAGTGTCGCCTTCAAACAGCCTCAGGCGCCAACCTTCGCCCTCTTGAACGCAAACCCCCGACGCCTCGACGCCCGCCTTCACCCATTTTGTTCCGTCCTGCTCGATCGTCTCCCGCACTCGCCCCGGCCGCACGCGGTTCCCCGCCGCAAACTCGATCTTCACAACAGGCTTCCCGCCTCCAGTCAGCTCAGCCCGGACGACTCCGCGAATCCGCCTCAGCCGTTCCGGCAGGGACTCGGTGCAGGCCACGCACTCCGACGGTACGAACTCCACCGTCATCCGAAGCAGCTCTGCGTGAGCCGAAAACGCCGCCAGGATGAGCACAGCACCGCTAGCGCGCAACACTCGCCGCCCCCACCTCGCTCTTCGCCCACCAGCTCTCGAACAGCCCGCGCATCGCCTCGCCGAACCCCTCGTGATCGAACACCACGGCAGTCCACGCCGGCCGCGTCACCACCGGGTCGAGCAGCGCCGTCAGTCCCTGTTTGCCGTCGAACAGCGCCAGCTTCATCGGCAGCCTCTCCACCAGCCGCACCTCGACCCCATGCTCCCTGTACTCCTCCAGCCGGAGACGGTGCTCATCGTCCAGGTCGCCTTCCTCGATCATGATCCTGCACCTGACGCCGCGCGCCCGCGCCTGCTTCACCAATTGCTCGTCGAGCGGGTCCACAGCGTAGGGCGACCGCGAGAACTCGAGGTACTCGTGCTCCACGTTGCTCAGCATCGAGCGGTAGTGCACGGCGATCTGCGAGGGGTCGTTCACAATGCGCAGATAATCCAGAGTCCCCCGGCCTCCCTGCCCTTCCGCGTAGGCCGACTTCAACTCCTGCGCCAGCGCGTTCCCGTGGCGCCGCTGCTCGGCAAGCTGCTGCTCGATGGTTTCCTTCTGCCGTTCCAGATACGCCGGAATCGCCAGCCCCGGCTCCACGGCGGAAAACAGCTTGGTCTTCTCCTGCACAACCTGCGCGAAACCCTTCTCCACAAGGCTGTCCAGCACCTCGTAGATCTTCTGCCGCGGCACCCGGGCCCGCGCGGCGAGTTCGAGCGCCTTGAACCGCGGGTGCCCGACCAGCACGAGGTACGACCGCGCTTCATAGGCGTTCAGCCCGATCTGCTGGAGCTTCCGCCAGTATTTCTCCGAATCGACGTCCGCAATTTCCGGCATGGTGAATCCCGTTACTCTCTTGGGCTTCACACATATATCACAGCCGCGGCGCGCGCAAGGGGCCCGCCCTCATTGACACGATCCATTGAATCGGCACCCTCCCGAAAGTGCATCATGGAAGTATCTGGGAGGTGGCATGAATCTGAATACCTGGGAACTTCCCCATACCCTCGGCGCGCTCCGCCGCAGCCAGTGGACCGAAGCCCGCCTCGCGGGACGAGGCGTCAAGGACGAAATGCGCGACAACCTCGTCGCCAGGCTCCGCGGCGGAGGCGTCCTCTTCCCGGCCGTCCAGGGCTTCGACGATACTGTGATCCCGCAAGTTGTCAACGCGATTCTCTCCCGCCACAACTTCATCCTGCTTGGGCTTCGCGGACAGGCCAAGACTCGCCTCATCCGGCTGCTCACAACTCTTCTCGATCCTTACATGCCCTACATCGCGGGCAGCGAAATCCGCGACAACCCCTACCGCCCCTTGAGCAAGTACGCCCGCCAGCTCATCGAAGAGATGGGCGAGGAGACCCCCATCGCCTGGCTCACCCCCGAGCAGCGTTACGTCGAAAAGCTCGCCACCCCCGACGTCACCATCGCCGACATGATCGGCGATCTGGACCCCATCAAAGCCGCGCGCTCCGGACAGGCCATCAGCGACGAGCTCACCATCCACTACGGACTCCTGCCCCGCGCCAATCGCGGCATCTTCGCCATCAACGAGCTCCCTGACCTCGCCGGCAAGATCCAGGTGGGCCTCTTCAACATCCTCCAGGAAGGCGACATCCAGATCAAAGGCTACCCCCTCCGCATGCCGCTTGACCTGATGATGGTCTTCACCGCGAACCCCGAGGACTACACCGCCCGGGGCAAAATCATCACCCCGCTCAAAGACCGCATCGGCAGCGAAATCCGCACTCACTATCCGCTCACCGTCGACGCCGGCGTCGCCATCACCCGCGCTGAAGCCTGGACCGCGCGCTCCGGACCCGTCCACGTCGACATCCCGGCCTATTTCCGTGAAACGGTCGAGAACCTCGCCTTCGCCGCGCGTGAAGACAAGCGTGTCGATAAGCGGTCCGGCGTCAGCCAGCGTCTGCCCATCTCGGCTCTCGAAAACGCCGTATCCAGCGCCGAACGCCGCGCCCTGCTCTGCGGCGAAGACGAAGCCGTCCCGCGCATCATCGACCTCTACGCCGCCCTCCCCTCGATCACCGGCAAGCTCGAGCTCGAGTATGAGGGCGAGCTCAAGGGCGGCGACACGGTGGCCCGCGAGCTCATCCGCGCCGCTGTCGCCCGTGTGTACTCCCGCCGCCTGGCGGAAGCCAACCTCAAGGACGTCGTTCAGTTCTTCAACGCCGGCGGCTCTCTCAAGCTGCCCGAACTTGCCCCCGCCGCCGACATCGTCCGCGCTCTTGAATCGATCGGCGGCCTCATGGAAAAGACCAAACACCTCGGCCTCAAGGCCAATGAATCCGATGCCTCGCGCGCCGCCGCCGGCGAGTTCATCCTCGAAGGGCTCTACGCTCTCCGCCGAATCGGCCGCTCCGAAGAACTCGGCTTCACCGCCGGTGATTCCCAAGGCCGGTCCAAAGCTGAAACTCTCCGCCCCGGTCCCATCATCGAGGACGAAGAAGAGGACGACTGGCCGCCGCAGCGCCGCCGCAAGAACCGCAACCTGAACTGAAGGTCCAAGCCGATGCGCCGCGTCAATTACACGAAATACATTGAAGAGGACTTCGGCATCGACGCCAATGACCTCCTCTCCGCCCTCGGCGGCTTCTTCCTCAACAGCGGCTTCTACGAGTTCGACTCCCACTCGCTCGAGCAGCTCAAACAAGCCATCCGCCGCGCTCTCGAAGAAGGCGAAGCGCTCCAGGGCGAGGCCCGGGAACGCTTCCAGGAGCAGTGGAACAACCTCAGCCCCGAGCAGCGCGAGCAGTTCCTCGAGCGCATGGCCCGCAAAATGGAGCAGGAGGGCTATGTCACCCGCCAGGAGACAAAGCAGGGCCCCCGCGTCGAAGTGACGGACAAGGCCATCGACTTCCTCGGCTTCAAAACCCTCAAGGACCTCATGGGCGCTCTTGGCCGTTCCTCCTTCGGAGCCCACGAGACCCGCGAGCTCGCCACCGGCGTCGAATCCAGCGGCGCCTCC
>JACADU010000183.1 GCA_013388415.1 Bryobacteraceae bacterium | reverse complement strand
CGATCTTCGTGATCGATGAAGTCCTGGGGGTAGGTGATTCCGCGTTCAACATGAAGTGCCTGAACAAGATTCGTGAGTTGCGAATGGCAGGGAAGACGCTCCTGTTTGTCTCCCACAATCCAGCCACGGTCAGGGAATTTTGCGATCGCGCCATCTGGCTTCATGAAGGCGAGATGGTGATGGATGGGCCGGCGCGTGAGGTCGTCGAGGGCTATAGCTCCTTTATGGCCAACCCTGAGGCCGGCCTGCCGGCAAGAGTCGTTGCGGGGACTTCAGGCCAGTCCGCTGTGGAGTGAGTCGGAAATTAACGGAATGGGCGGACGGCCAAGTGGTCCGTCTCTCTGTCACGGGGCTGGCGTTTTTGCGCGGCGCGCCGGATGACTTCGCTGACAACTGGCTGGTAGCATTCGGATATGTCTGATACCCGCATGAAAGTCGGCGACCCGGAATATCAGCAACACGCCAAGGAGGAGATCGAGCACTATACGAAGATCTTCCTGGACGGCCAGTCTGCCGCGGCCGACAAGTCGGGCGCCGATCCTCTGTTCCAGCCTGTGCCAGCCGTCTGGGTGGAGGTGGAACGAAGAGCTTCGGAGTTGCTGCGAGCAAGAACCGGCAACGACGCCATCGGGCATGTCGCTGCGTATTTGAGCGGCGCTCCAGGGCGTAAGATGCTCTCCTTGGGGTCGGGGCCTGGCGGTATTGAACTGGCGCTGTCGCGGGTGGTGAGGTCCGCTCACATCACGTGTGTCGATTTCAACCCGAACCTGGTTGCCTTGGGACAGGAGGCCGCTGCCCAGGAGCAGCTGGCGGTTGATTTCGCAACCGCAGACTTGAATACGGTGGACTTGCCGCAAGCCGAGTACGACATCGTCTTCTGTCATGCCTCACTGCATCATGTCCTGGAGCTGGAACGACTGGCCGCGGAAATCAGGAAGACTCTCAGGAGCGGGGGGCGGCTGATTGTGATCGATGTGATTTCCAGAAACGGCTATCTGATGTGGCCCGAGACGCGGGAGGTGGTTTCGCACATCTGGAGAACCCTTCCGCCGAGATTGAGGATCAACCACACCGCATACGAAACGCCCAGAGTCGACGAAGAGGTCTGGGAGATGGACACCAGCGCAAGCAGCATGGAGTGCATCCGTTCCCAGGAGATTCTCCCCGTTCTAAATGCTACTTTCACGCAGGAGCATTATGTGCCGTATTTTGCGCTATCGCGCCGCTTTTTCGACACAATGTATGGCCCCAACTACAGGCTGGAAATGCCACTCGATTTGGCCGTAGTGAACTGGATATGGGAACTGGACTGCTATTCACTCGACGCCAAGACCCTGCGCCCTGAGACCTTCTTCGCCGTTTATTGCGTCTGACGGGGGATTGCCGTGCCGTTCGCGGCGAGGAGGGCGGGAAACATCGACTCGAAGGCCGAGCATCGGCTGGCCCAGCTTTCGGCGCGCGCCGCGTCCTTGCGCAGACGCCGCCTCTCGGGATCTTCATTGCGGGCGTTTTCCAGAGCCGAGACGAACTCCTGGACAGTCGTGTAGGTAGAGACAAGGTGGGAGAACCGGCGCAACTCCGGCAGTGGCGAACTGACCACAGGCAGCCCGCTTGCCAGGTACTCATAGAGCTTGATGGGATCGGTCGCGCGCGTCAGCGGCAGGTCCAGAAAAGGAATGATCGCGGCGTCAGCCCGCGAAAACCAATCCGGCAGTTCGGAATACGGCACTTCGCCCACCAAGCGCACATTCTTCGGCTGGCGAAGGAGACCAATCCGGGGCGATTCGATCCTACCGATCAGGGCGAACTGCCAGTCGGGGCGAGCTTCCGCCGCGCGGAGGACTGTCTGGACGTCGAACCAGAAGTTCAGCGATCCGGCGTAGATGACAGTGAACCCCACTCCCCCATGCCTGCGCGTTTCGACGGACTCGAAGCGCTCGAACTCGACGCCGTTTCGGATGAGCACACTCTTGCCGGTCAGTTGCGGATGGCGGAGCGCTTTGTGTTCCGCGAGCCATTCTGAGGAAAACAACACCAGACTGCTGGCTTCGAACAGCTTCTCTTCCACTTGGACAATGTCAGCAGACATGTTGTCAAAACCTTCGATCAGGTCGTGACAATCATAAATGAGGCTGCCGCCGTAGTGGCTCCTGAGCTTGAGCGCGGCATCAGTCCAAGTCGGGAGGCTGGTGACGATCACCGGCTTGGAAACCCCATAGGCATCCAAGATCCTGCGCAACGCGGACCAGACTCTGTTCTGCTCATCTGCCGTCAGCAGACGGTGATGATAGACCGGCTCCCGCGGCACGTGGATGTGGACTTCGGCGATTCGGTCAGCGAGCGAGTGCACACGCAGGCGTGGACTGAGGAGGAACGGCTCCGGAAACTCGAGGCCAAGGTGCGGATTCAAATAGAAACAACGATGACCGTTGCTTGCCAGGGTGCGGGCAAAATGGTGTGTCCTCTGGATCCGCGCATGCCAATCCGACATCGGCAAAAAGACGATGTCGGCGCAGCCTGGTTGCGCAAGAGGAAGCTCCTTTGTGCTGGAAAGATCTATCTCCGGGTAGCGCCAGCAAGCGTCGAAGTAATCGGGGCGGCGGCCACCCGCGCGGTAATAGAACCACTTCAAATAATACGGTCTGAGATACTCCTGGACCGCTACAGGGAGAAGTGAGGCCAGCCGCATGAGTTTTCTCAGCGCTTGAACTAGTGCCGCAGTGCCGCGTGGGTTCGCCACGGCGCCGCATCCGGCCGCACTGCATTTCGAAATCCTTCCATGGTTATCGCTTGTGAAAGACTCCGCAGCCTAAGAATTTCATTGGCTTTCGCGAATCCCGCGGCTAGTGGCAAGGAGATCCTCTCTCGAATGGCAGGGAGCAGGCAGGGCACTTATCAGGATAGGCCACTGTCCTGACTCTTGCAAGGAGGTTCGCGAATCTGCACGCAATTGCCGAACCTGGCATGGTCCGAACCAGACACAGGCAGGGCTGTACTTGTGTTTGGCGCCGCCGAGCATCTGCCGCGCCGAGGGGATGACATCTTTTCATTTCCGACGACGAAGCCCTCTTCGGCGGAATCGCCCGCGGCGGTTTCAACATCAGCGGAATGCGAAACCACGCCTGTAAGCACCCGCGCAGGTCCTGCATGGGTAGGTACTCGGTAGAGGATACCATCCACTGGTAGGCTTTACCGGCAAACGCTGAAGCGGGGCGGCCATACATCGCGCTGGACGGCGCTAAGCGATTGAAAATAAACGTCGAGCCCATCCAGCGGATTGGCATGCGGATTGCTCGGTACTAGCACTTAAGTTCTCAGAACTTGAAGCATCATATCCGGTGCTGCGGACCCTGCACCGCGGGGTCAAGCCCAATCTCATTCAAGAGAGTTCAGAGGAATCATCCATGAATCTGCGGGGTCCCGCCCTTATCCGACAACGGCACATTCTCGTGTGTTGCCCATACCATTCAGGCTCACCATCTAGGGCGAAGCCCCTGCGATGTTCGCAGCACGGATCGCCGATGAGCGAGTGAGGCCAATGATCCATGTTCTCTAATCCCGCGGCGCCGTCCT
>JACADU010000067.1 GCA_013388415.1 Bryobacteraceae bacterium | reverse complement strand
CGTCTACACCGTCCCCGTCGGCAAAGGCAGGAAGTTCCTGTCCAACGCCAATCGCTTCACTGACGCCGTCCTCGGAGGATGGCAGCTCGCGGCGACCTACGAGTGGCAGCCGGGTCCGCTCATCGACTGGGGCAACCCCTTCTACTACGGTTCCGACCTCAACGAAATCAACAACGTCACCCGGACGTGGGACTCGTGGTTCAATACCGCGAATTTCGAACGCACTGCTGCCAAGGGCCCGAACTCCTTCCATACCCGCGTTTTCCCCACCCGCGTTCCCGGGCTCCTCCGCGACATGACCAACCAGTGGAACGCCAACATCGCCAAGAACTTCAAACTCACCGAGCGCGGCGTCAACCTGCAACTGCGTCTGGACGCCCTCAACGTCCAGAACCGCTCCCAGATGAACGCGCCCAACACCGATCCCTACTCGACGCTTTTCGGCAAGATCACCAGCCAGACCTCGGCCACCAACCGCTGGCTTCAGGTCCAGGCGCGCATCCAGTTTTAGGGCGGGCACCATCGCCCGCCCTCTATACTGCTAAGGAGTGATCAAGACCGTCATCTTCGACCTCGGCCGCGTGCTGATCCCATTCGACTTCATGCGCGGCTACCAGCAAATGCAGGCTCTCTCTGGGCTTACGCCCGACGAGATCCGCGCCCGGCTCTCCGCTGACCGGTTGGTGCATCGCTTCGAAAGCGGCCACATCGAGAACCACGACTTCGTCGCCGAGGTCGCCTCCCGGCTCGGCGTTCAACTGGATTACGAAAGCTTCACCGAAATCTGGAGTTCCATCTTCCTGCCGGAGACGCTGATCCCGGAAGCTGTTGTGGCCGGCATCCGCCGGAACCACCGGACCGTTTTGTTGTCGAACACCAACGGTATCCACTTCACGATGCTGGACGCGCGCTACCCGATTCTGAGCCACTTCGACGCGCGCATCCTCAGCTACGTGGTAAAGGCCATGAAGCCGGAGCCGTCCATTTACCAGGCGGCGATCGACGCCGCCGGCTGCTCCCCGCATGAATGTTTCTTCACGGACGACATCGCCGCTTACGTCGACGGCGCCAAGGCCATGGGCATTGACGCCGTTCAGTTCGAAAGCGCGGATCAAATCCTGCGCGAGCTTGCCGCGCGCGGCGTTCGCTGGGATTAGCGTTTCGCTGGAGGGGGCGGAGGGGGCGGTGGCGGCGGTGGGGGTGGCGGTTCGACTGGTGGAGGCGGGGCGGCGGCGCTCAGGGCGGGCCGGACCCGCGGTTCTTCCTTCAAAGCCTGCATGGCGGCTTTCATTCTCTCGTCGGCCTTGCGGAACAGCGCCCGCTCCTCGCCGGGCGTCGCGGCCAGCATCGCATCCAGCCTGTAAAGCAGGTTGTCGTAGGCCAGGGCGTCGCGGTAAGCGGGATCGAGCGACAATGCCCGTTGAATGTGCTCGTGACCCGCGGCGAGCACCGGTCCCCAGATGGCGCGCAGGCTGTCCATCGGCGCGCCCGGCTGCCTCGCCTGGACGAGCGCCGGATACGCGCAGGCCCATTCGATGACGCCTGCGGTGAAGTGGGCGCGTTTGTTCGCCGGCTGGAGCACGATCAGCCGCTCGATGGCCGCCAGCGCCTCGTCGAACCGCTTGCCTCTCATTTCTAGCAGCGCCAGATCCCAGAGCGCGAGGGCCTCGTTGGGGTCCCTGGCGAGGACCGAGCTCAGCGTTGAGCGTGCCGCATCCGCCAAAGTTTCGCGCTGCTCGCCCTCTTCGGCGCGCATGGCCGCTTCCACCTGTGCGTTCGCCAGGTGGAGCCATGCCAGTTTCGATCGCGGTTGCGCCGCGGCAGCCTGCGCGAAATAGCTCGCCGCTTCACGATGGCGGCCGCGATTGCAGGCGTCGACGCCTTGTTGCATCAGGTCTTGTCCGGCGGTTGGCGGCGCTGCCGCCAGGCACACCAGTGACAGGACACACGTCAAGTGCTTCATTGGTGGACTCCTCGTCTTTCTCAGGGTTATTGAGCGGGGCGCGCCCTGCGGAGCGCGATGTTGAATTCAGGCAGCCTGCCGTTCTTCATGGCATTCAGTCTGCCGTCTCCAAATGCGTCGAACGTGATCAGATAGTTCGTTTCGCCGATCCGGAATGCAACGCCGCCGGCGCCCGGAAAGGTATTGCCGAACTGGCCCGAGTCCGGCATCACCCATGGCGGGGGCGGAGGGGGCGGCGGCGGTGGAGGGGCGACAATCACACGGGGCGGCTCGCCGAGCTTCTTGAATTCAAACCTGGCCAGGGCGGGCTTGGAATCATCCCTTCTGGCGATGTCGACCCGGCCCGCAACGGCCTTTCCCCGCTCGGTGAACGAAACGCGGAACTGGTAGCCCATGCCGCTGCCTTCCCAGTCGCCGGCGAGGGTTTTGGGCTCGACCTTGAAAGGCGGCGCCACGGCCTTGACCATGCCGCACGAAGCCAGGACGGCCGTCAGCACAATGCTGGCCGCGCTGCCGGCGAATCTGCGCCAGCCGCCCTGCGCGGGCCGCGACATGAGGCTGCGAATCCGGTGCTCGAGTTCTCCGCCGTCGCGCATGCCGAGGCCGAGGCCCGGCGCCGTCTCCAGGGACGCGGCGGCGATCCGCAGCAGCGACCGCGCATAGCGCTTGCGGCCGGCCATCAGCTCCGCAACGATTTCATCGCAGGCCGCCTCTCGCGTCGCGGCCAGCCTGCCGCGGATCCAACCTGCCGCCGGGTGCCACGCCAGAGGCAGCAATAGAGCTTCGCAAATCAGGTTCAAGAGAAAATCGTTCCGCCGGATATGGCAGATCTCGTGGCCGAAAACGGCCATCAGAAGCTCCTCGTCCGGATCCCGGCAGAGCTGCGCTGGGATCAGAATGACCGGCCGGAAGGCGCCGTAGGTCACCGGTCCCGCGAGCCCCTCGGCAACGTAGAGTCTGACCTTGCGGCTCAGATTGAGCCTCATGGCGCAAAGCTTGGCAATACGGCTCACCCAGGCGGGCGCCTCCGCGCGCGCCCCCGCGCGGATGACGGCCAGCGACACCAAACCGCGAAGGAGCCGCGCCGCCGTGGCCAGAATGCCCGAGGCGATGAGCCACACGGCCAGCCATTGCAGCGCAACCGCGACCGGCACCTGCCAGCGCGCACGCTCCACCGTCCATGCGCCCACGGCCGGCGCGGCAGATTCCTGCACCCCAGCCGTTTCCCGCTCTTGCGGCTGCGCGATGTTCAGATCCGCGCTTGCCAGGGGAACCAGCACGGCCAGCGCGCAAACGGCGAGCCAAAACCAGTGCCGCGGCCGCGGCGCGATCCCGCTCATCCACCCCTCGAGCGCGAGCGCGGCAAGCGTGACAGTTCCCGCCTGCCACGCCGCGTTGAGCACAAAACTCGTGATCGAGAGCAGCACGGCTTCATTCATCGCCACCCTCCCTGTCCATCGAATCAACCAGCTTGTTCAGCTCGGCCAGCTTCTCACGGGTCAGCTTCTTCATCTTGACCATCGTCATCACGAGATCTTCCGGCCGGCCGGCAAACATGCGCCCCAGGAAATTGGACACCGCCTGGCTCGCCGCCTCTTCGTAAGTGATCGCCGGCCTGTAGACGTAGGCGCGATCTTTGATTTCTCTCTCGACCTTGCCCTTGCGGTGCAGCACCGTCAGCATGGTCTGGACCGTGTTGTAGGCGAGGCCGCGCTCCGCCCCAAGGCGCTCCACGACTCTGGCGACACTTGCTTCCTGCTCATGCCAAAGGACCTTCATGATCTCCAGCTCGAGCGGGGTGAGCTGGTCGTCCTGTTTCTTTCGCGCCATACCTAATCAATTAGGAGTGTGCGCCGGACTTGTGGATTTGTCAACTAATTTTTTAGGAGACGTTCGCCGCGAGGGTTAGAGCAGCGTCGCGTCGAGGGTCACCGGCTCATCCGGTTCCGCCTCGGGCGCCGTGGCGGCGGGTTTGGGCGCGCTGCCATTGAGGAACGCGGCGAGCTGGGAGGGGTCGCCGTCGAACAGAGAATTGACCAGATCGCGTACTGCGGACTGCCGCACCGATTCGCGGCTGACCAACGGGCAATAGACGAAGCTGCGTCCGACTTTGCGGCGCGCCAGGACCTGCTTGCGGGTCAGCCGGTCCAGCATGGTCATGACCGTCGTGTAGGCGAGCGGTTTCCGCTGCATGAGGACGTCCCTCACTGCCTGGACGGTCCCTTCGCCGAGCCCCCAAAGCGCCCGCAGGCATTCCAGTTCGAGCGGGGGCGGCACCTCGCCTGCTGTACGGCCTCTCCTCACGCCTTCTCCTTCACGTTACTGTACGCGCTTTGAAGAGCTTCGCCGAACAGGCTTCCGCTCCTGGCGGGCGGAGCGGGTTTGCCGGCGGGCTGGCGAGGCTCCGGCTTGGGGGGCGAACCCGCCAGGTATTTGTCCTTGTCCAGAACGCTGCGCTCGAGCGCGTAGTTGTATCCGGTCCACTCGCCGCTGTTCGATTTGTCCTTCTCGATGGATGCGCGCATGGTCTCCATCTTTGAGTCCATATTATCCATGTGGTGAAGCAGCAGCGCTTCGGGAAACAGAGGGACCTTGGGGCTGCCGAACTCGAGTTGGCCGTGGTGGCTGAGAATCAGGTGCTCGAGCAGGTTCCGCAGTTTGGGCGGGAAGCCCGGGGGCAGATGGTCCGCCACGATGCGCAGCGCGATCTGCATGTGGCCCAAGAGCTGTCCTTCCGTCGTGTAGCCGAACGCGCGCGAGTAGCTGAGCTCTGAGATCTTCCCGATGTCATGGAGGATGCAGCCTGCGATCAGGAGGTCCTCGTCGATGTTCCCGTAATGCTTAGCCAGAGGGCGCGCCAGCGCGCATAGCGAGAGCACGTGCTCCAGCAGTCCGCCCAGCCAGGCGTGATGGATGCTCTTGGCCGCGGGGGCGCGCATGAACCCCTGGGCGACGGCGGGGTCGGCGAACATCGATTCCAGCAGCGCCTTCAATGGCTCGCTGTTCATGGAGCCGATGATGCCGCGCAATTCCGCCATCATCTCTTCGGGGTCGCGGCGCGAGGCGGGCAGGAACTCGGTGATGTCGACTTCCGCTCCGTCCACCGGCGTGAGCGCATGGATCGTGAGCTGTGTCCTGTTCTGATAGAGCTGAGTGACGCCCTTGACGCGGACGAAGTCGCTCCGGTCGAACGTATCCATGACGTTTGCGACGTTGTCCCACATTTTGGCGTCGAGCTCGCCTGTGCGGTCCATCAGGATGAGCGACAGGTAGGGCTCGCCGGTCTTCTTCTCCCTGACGTCTTTGGACTGCACGAGGAAGATGGACTGAATCGTCTGGCCGGGTTGCAGTTCAGCGACTGCCGGACCTTTGGAAGCGCCCTTGTAGGGGGGAGGCATTCTGGGCTCTGCTTTACTTGCTGGAACTCTTGCGGTTGTCGTAGACGTTGGTGCCGGGGATGGGGAAGATCATCAGCAGCCGGCGCCGGCGCGACTGATTCAGCACCTCTTCCTTGGTCACGGTCTGCGGCTTGAGCATCGCCGGATCGGTCCAACTGGTGTCCTTGCCCGGCGCGGCGCCTGTATCGATGTAGCCCTCGCGAATTTCGAGGAAGGACTCCAGGCGGAGCTGCGTCAGGTACTCTCTGACTTTGGGCTGTATTCGAGGACCGTAAACCCTCTCGCGGATCTCGCCCTCGACCTCCTCGAGCGAAGCCTGGCCTTCCTTATGGTGATCCTCAACCCGCAGAATGAGCCATCCGGCAGGGACTTTCAGCGGGTCGGTGACGTGGCCTTTGGGCTTGTCCCAGGTCGCGGCGATGATTTCCGCGCTCAAAACCTCTTTCTCGAACGGCTCGAGGAAGCCGCCGCCCTTGGCGGTCGCGGCGTCGGAATTGTCGCGGACAAGGTCGGAGAAGCGTTCGCCCTTCCTGGCGCGGGCGGCGACATCCCTGGCCTTTTTTTCCATCGCGACAGGGTCCTTTCCTTCCGTCGCGATGAGAATCTCGCGCAGGAAGATCCGTTCCTTCCGGACAAACTCGGCCTTGTGCTCGTTGTAGTACGCCTCGATTTCGCTTCGCGGGATATTCACCTTCGACGCCACCTCCTGCCCGATGACGCGCTGCGAGAGGTAGGAGTTCTTGATTTCCTGACGGAAGTCCTCAAAGGTCATGCCGGTCTGTTCTCTGATCCAAGCCTGGAACTTCTCCGGATCGGCAATCTTGTTTTCGAGCTGGATGTTGGCGAGATATTTCGATACTTCGGCGTCGACGTTGATGTTGAGATCCTTGCCGCGCTGGATGAGGAGGAGCTGATCGATGCGGTCGCGCAGCGTGTCGGCTTCTCGCTCCTTCATCACCGCGGCGATCTGCTGCGGATTCGCCCCGCGCTGCCTGAGTTCGGCCTCGGTCTGTTTCCGGAGCCGCTCGAGTTCCGTGCGGGTGATGATGTCTCCATTGACCTTGGCGATGATCTGCTCGATCGTCGTGATGTCCGCGGCCCGGCCCGGCGTTGCGGCCGCCAGCACACTGAGGGCGGCACAAATCCAAACACGCATACCTCTATTATGGCTTGCCGGCGGGCCCTGCGCGGCGGGTGGCCTACTGGACGGCCATCAGGGACTGAACCCGGTCTTCGAGGTGAGCCAGCAGGCTTCCGGGGTCCATGGGAGCGATGGGGAGCCTGAGAATGCCAGCCGGGGTGAACTGCGCGCCCTCCGTCTCGCTCACAAGCTTCATCAGCTTCTCCGGGTCCACCTGCGCTCCGGGATGGAACTTGATGTTGATTCCGCCGCCGCGGCGCTCCATGCTTTCGATGCCGGCGCGGGCGGCCAGGGTCTTCAGCCGTGAGAAACCGACGAGCCGCAGGACCTCTTCCGGAGGCGGACCGTAGCGGTCGGACAGTTCAGCCACCAAAGCGGCGGCTTTTCCAGCGTCGCCTGAATCCGCGATGCGCTTGTAAGCGCGCAGCCGCTGCTGCTCATCGGAGATGTATTCGCGGGGGATGCGAATGTCCAGGCCCAGATTTAGCATGGAGTGAACCTCAGGGGCCACGGGTTCTCCCCGCAACTCCCGCGCTGTCTCGTCCAGGAGCTTGAGGTAGGTTTCGTAGCCGACGCTGGCAATGTGGCCGTGCTGTTCGCCGCCCAGCAGGTTCCCGGCGCCTCTCAATTCCAGGTCCAGGGCAGCGATCTTGAAGCCGGCGCCGAGGTCGCTGAACTCCTTGAGAGCCGCGAGGCGCTTGCGGGCGATCTCGGTCAGCTCGGTGTCCTGGGGCACCAGCAGGTAGGCGTAGGCGCGCCGGTTGGAGCGTCCGACGCGCCCGCGCAGTTGGTACAGTTCGCTCAGGCCGTAGCGTTCCGCGTTTTCGATGATGATCGTGTTCGCGAGCGGGATGTCCAGGCCGTTCTCGACGATGGTGGTGCAGACGAACACGTCGGACTCGCGCCGCATGAACCCCAGCAGCACCTTCTCGAGTTCGTCCTCGCCCATCTGCCCGTGGCCGACGCCGATGCGCGCCTGTGGCACGAGCTCCTGAATCGCCGCCGCCCGGCTCCAGATGGTCTCAACCCGGTTGTGGACGAAATAGACCTGGCCGCCCCGGGACAACTCCAGTTCGATCGCGCTGCGGATGAGCTCCGGATTAAACTTGGCCACCACAGTCTGAATCGCCAGCCGGTCTTTGGGCGGCGTCTCGATGACGCTCATGTCGCGCAAGCCGAGCAGGGACATGTGGAGCGTGCGCGGGATGGGAGTGGCGCTCATCGTCAAAACATCCACGCTCTGACGGAGCTGCTTCAAACGCTCCTTGTGGCGGACGCCGAAGCGCTGCTCCTCGTCGACCACCAGAAGACCCAGGTCGGGGAATTCGACGTCCTTTGAGAGAATCCGATGCGTCCCGATGACGATGTCGACTTTGCCTGCCTTCAGGTCCTCGATGACAGCCCTGATCTCCTTCGGGCTTCGAAAACGGCTGAGCATCTCTACGCGCACGGGGAACGCCTGGAAGCGTTTCCGGAAGGTTTCCAGATGCTGGAGCGCCAGGACGGTGGTGGGAGCGAGCACGGCCACCTGCTTGCCGTCGCCAAGGACCTTGAAAGCGGCGCGCATGGCGACCTCGGTCTTGCCGAACCCGACGTCGCCGCACAGCAGGCGATCCATGGGGTGCGGGGTCTCAAGATCGCGTTTGATTTCGGCGACCGCCTGCAACTGGTCGCGCGTCGCCGTGTATTCGAACGCTTCCTCGAACTCGCGCTGCCAGTTGGAATCGGGTGAGAAACCGAATCCTTCGGCCATTTTGCGCGCGGCGTAGAGCTTCAGCAGCTCTTCCGCCATGTCGCGCATCTTCGCCTTGACCCGTGACTTCGTTTTCGCCCAAGTCACGCCGCCGAGCTTGTCGAGGACCGGCGGCGCTTCAGCCGCGCCGCGGTACTTCTGGATCAGGTCCAGCCGTGTGAGCGGGACGTTGAGCTTGGACTCGCCCGCGTATTCGACCAGCATGAAGTCTTCGCTGGTGCCGCCGGTGGCCATCTGCCGCAGACCGATGAATTTGCCGATGCCGTGCTGCGCGTGGACGACGTAGTCTCCGGGCTTCAGGTCGAGCGATTCGGGCGTGAAGACGGCAATGTGGGACCGCTGCCTGCCTGGAGCGCCGACGAGGTCTCTGGCTTCGAACAGGTCTTCGTAGCCGATGAGCGCCAGCCGCGACGCGGGCAGGATCGATCCGCGCCTCACCTGTCCCTGAACCAGGTAGACGCTTGCCAGTTCCATCGCCAGGTAGGCGCGGTCCGCGAGGTAGTCCGGGGTCGCGCCTTTCTGAATCTCGATGCCGAGCTGGTAGGGCAGCTCGTACTCCGAGAAGATATCCGCCAGTCTTTCCACTTCCCCCTGGGACGCAGCGAAGAACGCCACGCGGTAGCCTTGTCCCGAGAGTTGCCGGGCGTCCTCCACCGCCTTCTGCATGTTGTTTCGGAAGGGCACCGGCGGCCGCGACGGGATCTCCAGGGGCGTTTCGGCGACGTGCAGCTCGCCTTCGAGAGCGAGTTCGCGCAGTTCGATCTCGCGCCGTCCGGGCGCGGACGCCATCAATTCGCCGAGGTGGAAGAAGAGTTGCTCGGGCGGCGCGGGCGACGCTTCCCTCAGCGGCTCGAGCTTCTTCCAGAGTCTCTCGTTTTCGGCCTTTAGCGCCTCGGGCTCATCCCACACCACCACTGGATGATCCAGGAGGCTTTCCAGGGAGTGCTGCCTTGGCCTGACGAGCGGAACGGCAAACTCCCAGCCGGGGAAGGGCTCCCCGTTGAATTCCCTCCTGCCCGACCTTTCCGCGAGTTCTCTCAGCAGCTCCCGCGTGCGCGGAGTCTCCTCCAGCGGAAGCACTGTGCACTCCTCGACCCTGAGCACGGAGCGCTGCGTTTCGGGGTCGAACCGCCGCAGGCTCTCGATCGTGTCGCCGACGAACTCGATGCGGACGGGCTTGTGCGCTTGGGCGGGGAAGATGTCGAAGATGCCGCCGCGAATGGAATACTCGCCCTCCGCCTCCACGGGCTCGCGCCGTTCGTAGCCGATGCTTTCCAGGTGCGCGGCGAGATCTTCCATCGCGATCTCGTCGTCCAGCCTGAGGCGCAGCGCGAGGAGGCGGTAGGCTGAGGCGCTCTCCGTGCGGAGCAGCGCGCCTGCCAGCGGCGTCACCACCAGACTCGCGGCGCGCGAGGCGATCCGGAAGAGCGCCGCCGCCCGCTGCTCCTTCAGCTCGTTGTGCGGCGAGAGGTCCTGTCCGGGCAGCGTATCGAATGCCGGCACGAACAGCGGCTTCGGGCCCCCCCGGGCCGGCGCGAGGATTTCAAAGAAAGCCTCGATGAGTTCGAACAGCGTCTCGGCCGAACGGTTGGAATCGGCGACCACCAGGACAGGCTGTTCGAGCGCCTGCCACAGCAGAGTGAGATAGAGCGCCTTCGCCGCCGGAACGAGCCCGCCGAGTTGAGCCCTGGGCTTGCCTTCCACGCTGAAGCGGCGCACCAGTTCCTGGAACGCCGGGTGGCGCGAGGCGTGCTCCAACAGCTCTCGAACCGCCGGATGAACCACGTCTACCTGCCGGCGCCACGCCGGGAAACAATCTCCTCCACCGTCGCGCTGGTCGAGTATCCTGGCTCGAGCGGCAGCAGCACCACTTTGCCGCCGGCTGCCTCCACTTCCTCGCGTCCGGCGACAAAGTGGCTCCAGTCGGAGCCTTTCACGAGGATGTCCGGCAATACTTCGGCGATCAATTCGCGGGGCGTGTCTTCATCGAATAGAGTGACGGCGTCGACGGCTTCCAGCGCCATCGCCATCGCGACCCGCTCAGCTTCGCCGAGCAGCGGACGTTTCGGCCCTTTCAGCCGCTGAACGCTGCTGTCAGTGTTCAGCGCGAGGATCAGGACATCGCCCATCGAGCGGCAGCTTTCGAGCAGCCGGATATGGCCCGGATGCAGGATGTCGTAGCAGCCGTTGGTGAACACGACGGTCTTGCCCTCCAGCTTCCAGCGCCGGCGCTCGACCGCCAGCGCGGCCCGTTCGTAGAATTTACCCATGACTCCAATTCGATTGTAGCGGCCGAAGCGCAGGCCGATCCGCACTGGCCGGAATCATCCAGCCTGCGTCAGGCGCGCGGTCCCATGAAGCCGCTCAGCCCCGGCGACGCCGCGGACAACTCGTCGTTCAGCGGATCGTCCAGCGCCAGCAGCTCGCGCATCGCCGCGCTCAACCTCGCCTGAGTCTCCGGACGCAGAAGCTTTCTTTGCCACTGCTGCTGCGGCAGGTCCCGCCTCACGAAGAAGGAGTGCAGCGCCCGGCGGTGCATCCCCGTCCGGTTGGCCGTCCCGCCGTGCCAGATATGCGCGTTGTAGACGACCACCGTTCCGGCAGGCGCGATCACCAGGACCTCTCCCGGGTATGGCGCGAGCGGGTCCTGCAACACTTCTCGAGGGTTTCTGCCCCACTTGTGCGAGCCCGGAACCAGCCGCGTTGCGCCGTTGTCCGCCGTGAAATCGTCCAGCAGCCAGACGGAATTGCACACCGCCGGGCCATTGGCGTCCGGCAACAGTCCCATGTCGACGTGGAGGGGCTGCGGCTCCGCTGCATACGGATTGGCCGACCGGGCGTTCAGGCTGCTCAGCTTGAAGCCGCCTTTGAGAACATGGCCGACGAGCTCGAGCACTTGCGGCTCCATCACGACCCGCTCGAACACTTCTCCCTTGTCGACGAGGTTGGCGAGCCGCCGCGCGAACGGCTCGGTCCGGAATTCGTGCCCGGCGTTTTCGCCCTCCTCCTCGTACAATTCCTCGACGCGTCTGCGCAGCGCCCGGAGCCACTCGGCATCGACCACTCCGCGCAGCACTACATATCCCAGCTCATCGAGCGCCCTCAGCTCTTCCGGCTTCGCCATGGCCGTAGTCTACTCTGAATAACGAGTGGATTCCCCGCGCCGCATCCTGGTTCGCGCCACCAATTGGGTCGGCGACGCCGTCATGAGCCTCCCCGCGCTCGCCGCGGTGCGCAGGCGGTTTCCGCAGGCGCATATTGCAATCCTGGCGCGCCCCTGGGTATCCGGGCTGTACAGATTCGAGCCCTTTGCCGACCAGATCATCCCCTATCAGCCGGGCAAGGGCAGGCAAGGCGTTCTGGACCGCATGAAAACCGCCGCCCTGCTGAAGCCGCTCGAATTCGACACAGCGCTGCTCCTGCAAAACGCCTTCGACGCAGCCCTGATCTCCTGGCTTGCCCGGATTCCCAACCGGATCGGCTATGCGCGCGACGGGCGCTCGGTCCTGCTGACGCGAGCCATCCCCGTGCCCGCCAAAGGCGAAATCCCCCCACACGAGAGCTTCTACTACCTCGAACTCCTGCGGCGAGCCGGCTGGTTGGCTCAGCTTCCAGACGAGGCGTTCATCCGGTTCGAGAGCGCCGCCCGCGCCAAAGCAGCGGGACGCGCGCGGTTCGACAGCGAGAACTGGCATGGACCGGTGATCGGGCTGAGCCCGGGCGCGGCGTTCGGCACGGCCAAACGCTGGCTCCCGGACCGTTTTGCCGATTCGGCCATTCAACTGGCCTCCCGGATGGAGGCCAGGGTCGCCGTATTCGGATCAGCCGGGGAAGCCGCGCTCTGCCAGCAGGTGTGCGATCTCGTGGAGGCAGCCGGCGCCGCCGTCCACAATTTCGCGGGGGCGACCTCGCTCGAAGAGTTCATCGAGCGCGCCGGCGCCTGCTCGCTCATGCTCACAAACGACTCCGGGGCGATGCACATCGCTTCCGCGCTCGGCGTGCCGACCGTGGCCGTTTTCGGGGCGACAAACCATGTCACGACGGGGCCGGCTGGTCCGCTCGCCCGGGTCGTTCGCGTCCCCGCCGATTGCGCGCCGTGCCAGCTTCGCCACTGTCCGATCGATCACCGCTGCATGACGGGAGTCACCAGCGAAATGGTGGTGGATGCGGCGCGCGAGTTGATACAACTGAAATAGTGGATACGCGCGCCAAGATCGTGAGTGGGCCTTCCTGCGCCAGCAGCCTCGAACAACTCCGCCGGACCTCTCCTTCTCTGCGCGTCGTTTCCGGGTATTTCGATCCGGTGCTGGCCTCCCACGCCCAACGGCTCGAGGCTGAGCGTGCCGGCGCGGAGGCTCTCGCGGTCATTGTCCTGGAGCCGCCTGAGCCGATCCTTCCATCCCGCGCTCGCGCCGAGCTGGTCGCGGCTCTGGCGGCAGTCTCGCTGGTTCTCGTTCCTGAAGGGGCGGCGATGCCGGCGGTGGACGCGTCCTTCGAGGCGCAGGACCTTGCCGACCGCGCCCGCTTCACCGCCCACGTTCGCGAACGCCAAAGCTGAGCCTTCGATGAGCCCCCGCCGTATTCTGGTCGTCCGCCTGGGAGCCATGGGCGATATCCTCCACACTCTCCCGGCTGCCGCCAGCCTGCGCGCCTCTTTCTCCGGGGCGGCAATCGCCTGGATCTGCCATCCGAAATGGCGGGACCTGATTGAGCTCAATCCGGCGGTCGATGAGCCGATCTACCTCGACCGCCGTTCGCCGGGCTCGATCTGGCGGGCTTGGCGCGCCCTGCGCCGGCAGTCCTTCGATCTCGTCACCGACTTTCAGGGACTCACTCAATCGGCTCTGGTCGCGCTGCTGGCGAAAGGCGGACGCCGCTTCGGCTTCGATTATTCCCTCGTGCGCGAAACGCCCGCGGCGCTGTTCTACCACTGCCACTCGAAGTCCGAAGCCGCGCACGTCGTCGACCGGAACCTCGACCTCGCCATCCTCGCGGGGGCAACCAGCCGCGTCAAGGCCGCGCCTTTGCCTCCAGGAAGGCCCGAGGGCTCTCTGCCTTCCGGACGCTTT
The DNA here is from genome assembly GCA_013388415.1 of Bryobacteraceae bacterium. GTDB lineage: Bacteria > Acidobacteriota > Terriglobia > Bryobacterales > Bryobacteraceae > JACADU01. Next base: position 14,807 of record JACADU010000067.1, on the reverse strand, counting down.
GTTCTCGCCGCGCCGCTGGCCGGCTGGGTTTCCAAACAATGGCCGCTCGAGAATTACTCGGTTCTCGCGCGGCGCCTTCGCCACGAGGCCGGCGCATTGCTGGTGCTGAACGGCGCTCCTTCGCAGGAGGAGACGCTCCGGCAGGTCGAGGGCGCCGAGGTGCATATTTCCTCGATCGCCGGACTCATCGACGCCACCCGCCGCGCCAGCGCGGTGCTCGGTCTGGACAGCGGTCCTTTGCACCTCGCCGCCGCTCTTGGACGCCCCGGGGTCGCCTTGTACGGTCCCACGGACCCGGGCCGCAATGGCCCCTACTCGGCCCGGATCACCGTCTTGCGCGCCCAGCGTGCCGAAACGTCCTACGGGCGCGAGCCGGTCATCCACCCTAGCATGAGAGAGCTCCATCCCGACGCCGTTTTCGAGGCCCTGCGGGTACGGCTGCGGGAGGATCGGGAATAGCCCATGCCGCGTCAGGTTTTCCCCAAACCGTATGCCGATTTCGTTCAACGGCTGCGTGTTCCGTCCGGCATTGTTCTCGTCGCCGCGTTTGTTTTCCTTTCCTCTCCCTCGCCCGCCGGGTTCTGGGCCGGACTGCCGCTTGTGGCGGCGGGGCTGGCCCATCGCACCTGGGCGGCGGGACACCTGCGCAAGAACCAGGCGTTGACGACGTCCGGCCCCTATGCCTGGCATCGCAACCCCCTCTACGCCGGCACGCTGCTGGCTGCTCTGGGCTGTGCAGCCGCCGGGGGCGGCGGCCTACTGCTTGCCTTTGTCGCTGTCGTGTTCCTGCTTGTCTACCTGCCGGTCATGCAGCTTGAGGAACAGAAACTTTCAGAGCTGTTCCCGGACTATGCGGAGTACGCCCGGCGCGTGCCGCAGCTCCTGCCGAAACGGCCGGCCGCGCCGTCCCCTGAACGCTTCTCCTGGGACGTGTGGGCCATGAACAAAGAGTGGAAAGGGATTGCGGCCTTCGTTGTTCTCTATCTCTTTCTGTTCGCGAAGTCCCATGCCGCTCCGGCGTTATGACAGACTCTAGGGCATGAAGCTCACCTTTTGGGGCGCGGCGCGCACCGTCACGGGTTCCATGCATGAGGTCACCGTCTCCGGACGCCGCTACCTGCTGGACTGCGGGCTCTACCAAGGCCGCCGCAAGGAAGCGCGCGAAGTCAACGGCAACCTCCCTTTTCCGGCATCCAGCGTTGAAGCTGTGCTGCTCTCCCACGCTCACACCGATCACACCGGGAACCTGCCGACACTGGTGAAGAACGGATACGCGGGACCGGTCTATGCGACGCCGGCGACAACCGATCTCTGTCACGCCATGCTGCCAGACTCGGCCTATTTGCAGGAGAAAGACGCCGAGTTCCTCAAGAAGCGAAAGCACCGCAGGCGTTCCATCGGCATTGACGACGAGGCCGAGATCGTCGAGCCGCTCTATAGCATCGCCGATGCAGAAGCGGCTCTCCGGCTGTTCTCATCCCGGCTGTGTTCCCTTCCATACCGGGCTGGTCCCGGGCTGACTGCGACGCACATCGAGGCCGGGCACATGCTCGGTTCGACATCGCTCTACCTGGAGCTCTCTGAAGCGGGAAAGAAGTCCCGCCTTGCCTTCTCCGGGGACATCGGGCGGGTCAACCTGCCCATCATCCGTGATCCCCAACCCATGCCTCCGGCCGATTACGTCATCATGGAGAGCACTTACGGCGACCGGCTCCACAAGGATCCCGGCGCTGTGAAGGAGAAGCTGGCGGAAGCCATCAACCGCACCGCGGCGCGAGGCGGCAAGCTCATCGCGCCGGCTTTTGCCGTCGGACGCACTCAGCAGGTCGTGCTCCTGCTCCACGAACTCTTCAACGAGGGGCGGTGTCCCCGGATTCCAATCTTCGTCGACAGCCCCCTGGCGGTGAACGTGACAGAGGTCTTTCGCCGCCATCCTTACCTGTTCGACGAGGACACGAACACCTTCCTGCGGAACGGCGAAGACCCGTTCGGTTTCAGCCAGCTTCGCTACGTCCGGGAAGTGTCTGAATCGAAGGCTCTCAATGATATGCGGGGGCCGATGATGATCATTTCCGCCTCGGGCATGTGCGAGGCCGGGCGCATCCTCCATCATCTGGCCAACAACATCGAGGACGGGCGGAACACGATTCTCATCACCGGTTACATGGCCGAGAACACGTTGGGCCGAAAAATCGTCGATAAGCAGCCTGAAGTCAACATCTTCGGAGAACCCCACAGGCTCCGCGCGGAGGTGGTCAAGCTCAACGAGCTGAGCGGCCATGCCGACCAGCAGGAGCTGCTTGGCTGGCTGGAGCCGATGGCGGCGGCGCTGAAGCGCGTCTTTCTCGTCCACGGTGAAAGCAGCCAGTCGGCGGCGCTTGCCCAAGCCATCCAGCAGCGCTATCGAATCCCGGTCTCCGTACCTGGACGGGGGGAGTCCTTCGAGCTGGTGTGAGTACTAAAACCGAATCAGCCCGCAAATGGGCAATTCGGTTCTTCCGCCGCGCCGGACGCCATGGCCAACTGTAAGCATCGCTATGGCTTCGACTTCTGAAGGACTGCACGGGCAGGCGGTGAATCTGCTGGATCACCGAAAACTGCGCCCGCTGATTGTTTTCGGCTATATGCAGGCCATGGATCTGCTCTCTACCGTCGCTTTCCTGCTCGGAGGCGTGCAGGAAGCGAACCCGCTTGTCCGCGGCGCGATGCAGGTTGCCGGCAACCCGATGTTCGGTTTGGTCACGGTGAAGGCGTTCGGATTTCTGCTTGGGATCTATTGCTACCGGTCAGGGCGGATCGGACTATTGGAAAGAGCGAACGTTTTCTTCGCTTTGTTGCTGGCTTACAACCTTTGCTGCCTCATCCTGGGGCTCGCCCGGCGCTGAAGGACCCTGGTCAAGCCGGGCGCGACGGCGTTCCGAGGCGACCCGCCGTCGCGCCCCCTCCTCCGAGTCAGCCGTTGCCCCTGGTGACGAGGAAGTTCTCAATCTTGGTGAAAATCAGGGTGATCGGCGCGGTCACGGAGTACGGGATGAACCCGGCGATCGCGACAGCGACGAAACCTGCCATTAAGGCGTACTCGATGAGGTCCTGCCCGCTGCAACCAGCTCTGGAGCTCATCGCAGCGAGCTGGATCAGCCGTTTGTTGATGCCGGAGATGACCGAGCCGCCCAGCCTGGGAATCCTCCGCATAATAGTCCTCCGTGTTGACCTGTACTAGATCTATAGTCCTTGTTCGGAGCCCCTCCAACAACCCACCGAACTCCGTAGTAAGCCCTGAAAAACTCCTTAGGACTCCGATCCGAAGTCTGATCCAACAGGGCCACGGGCCAGACCACTTATACTGTGAAAAGCCTGCGTGCTGCTCAGTATTCTCATCCCTGTCTACAACGAACGTAGCGTCGTTCGGACCAGCCTATTGGCCGTCCTCGCTGCCCCGCTTCCGCCGGGGATGGAGCGCGAGCTTGTCATCGTCGATGACTGCTCCCGAGACGGAACCTACGACATCCTGCGGGAACTTGCGCTGGCCCACCCATCGATCCGGCTGTTCCGGCATGAAACGAATCAGGGCAAAGGAGCCGCGGTCCGGACGGCCATCGGCCATGCGCGAGGGGAGTTTTGCCTGATTCAGGATGCGGATCTGGAGTACGATCCGAACGAGTATCCCATCCTGCTCAAACCGCTGATCGAGGGGCGGGCCGACGTCGTCTTCGGCTCGCGCTACCTGGCCGGCGAGTCCCGCCGGGTGCTGCCATACTGGCACACCAAGATCAACCAGACGCTCACCTTCCTTTCCAATTTCTTCTCCAACATTTCGGTGACCGACATGGAGACCTGCTACAAGGTCTTCCGGACGGACCTGCTGAAGTCGATTCCCATCCGGAGCAACCGCTTCGGCTTCGAGCCGGAAATCACCATGAAATGCGCCAAGCGGCGGCTTCGCATCTACGAGGTCCCCATCAGTTACCACGGGCGCACGCATGAAGAAGGCAAGAAGATCGGCTGGAAGGATGGCGTTCAGGCACTGGTGGTCATCCTGAAGTTCTGGCTGATCGACGATCTCTACAACTGGCCGCATAACCGGGTGGCGCTGATCAATCTCACCCGCACGCCTGCCTACGTGAACCGGCTGGCGGCGCTGATTCGCCCCTGGTTGGGGGACAGCGTGATTGAACTGGGCGCCGGCATCGGCACGTTCAGCGGCCGTCTGATGGGGAAACGGGTTCGGTATCTGGCCGCAGAGCACGATCCGCTGTTCTTGCACGCCCTGGCCAACCGCTTTCTCAGAACCCCGAATGTCGAGACTCTCGATATTGCTCCGGACGACCAGCAGGCGCTGGGCAATCTGGCCGGGCAGTTTGATTCGGCGCTCTGCCTCAACCTGCTCGAGGGACTCCCTTCCCCAGAGAACGCGATCAGGGGGCTTGCCGCCGCCCTCAAGCCGCGGGGAACACTCATCATCCTTGCTCCTCAAGGTCCGGCGCTGTTCGGCGCCACCGACCGGGCCATGGGGCAACTCCGGCGCTTCAGCCGCGCCGGAATCGCCCGGCTTTTGGAGGACAACGGCTTCTCGGTCGAGTGGTCGCGCGATCTGAACAAGGCGGCCATGCCCGTGTGGTGGCTCAACTCACGCGTTTTCCAGCGGCAGGGGCTGTCCAAGATCTCCCTCAAGCTGTTCGACAAGACATTGTTCATGATGCGGCTGCTGGACAGATTGCTGCCTTGGCAGGGGCTCAGCCTGCTGCTGGTCGCCAGGAGAAAGTAGCCTCCGCCCTGATCGGCTAAACTGAAAAGCGACGAGACTGCAATGGGATACCGATTCCGCCACTCCATCTGCAATGAGGTTTATCAGGGATGGGAGTTCGACAGGGCCTGCCGCCACGCGCGGGACACCGGCTACGAGGGCATTGAGATCGCGCCCTTCACGCTGGCCGAAGATCCGGCGACAATCAGCGCCCCGGCCCGCAAGAACTACAGGGACATCATCGTCAGCGAGGGTCTCAAGTTCGTCGGGCTTCACTGGCTGATGGTGGCGCCAAAGGGTCTCCACGTGACCACGCCCGAGAAGGATCTGCGGGAGAGGTCCTGGACGCATATCCGGAACCTGATCGATCTCTGCGCCGATCTCGGCGAAAACGGCGTGATGGTTTTCGGCAGCCCGCTGCAACGGGGGACGACCGGCGGTTCAAGCCGCGCTGAGGCCACCGCCCGTTTCACCGAGGGTCTGCGCTCCGTCGCGCCGCACGCCGAGGCCCGCGGAGTCACAATCCTGATTGAAGCTCTTCCCGCCAATCAGACCGACGTGATCGGCTCGCTGGACGAAGCGGTGTCGATCATGCGTCAGGTCGACAGCCCGGCCGTCAAGACGATGTTCGATACGCACAACGCAGTGGACGAGACCGAGCCTCACGCCGCGCTCATCGAGAAACACTTCCACTCCATTCGCCACGTGCATGTCAACGAAACCGACGGCGGCCACTGCGGCACGGGCGATTACGATTTCGCGCCGGTTCTGGCGGCGCTGAAGCGGCTGAACTACACGGGATGGATTTCGCTGGAGGCATTCGATTTCTCGCCCGGCGCGGAGCGGATCGCCGCCGAATCGCTGAAGTACCTGAACGGGATCATCGACAAACTATGAGTCAACCGGTTGTGACCGGCGGCGCGGGCTTTATCGGCAGCGCGGTCGTCCGGGCCCTGATCGCGGAAGGCGCGGCGCGGGTCACGGTCATCGACAACTTTGCCACTGGCCGCCGCGCGAACCTGAAGGAGGTCGCCGGGCAGGTGGACGTGCTTGAAGCCGATCTCTGCGACTACGAGTCCATCGCACCGGCCGTCGAGGGTGCGCCTGTGGTTTTTCATTTGGCCGCCATCCCCAGCGTCCCGCGATCGATCACGGAACCTGTGCTGGCGCACCGGTCAAACGTGGACGGGACGTTCAATTTGCTCCTGGCCGCGCAGCGCGGCGGCGTGGGCCGGGTGGTCTATGCCGCTTCTTCGTCGGCGTACGGCGACACTGAGGTGTTGCCGAAAACCGAGTCCATGGCGCCCCGGCCGAAATCTCCCTATGCCGCCCAGAAGCTGATGGGGGAATACTATGCGTCGGTCTTCGCGGAGTGCTTCGGGCTGGAAACGGTTTCTCTCCGCTTCTTCAACGTGTTCGGGCCGCGTCAGGATCCATCGAGCCCTTACTCCGGCGTGCTGTCCATCTTCATGAAGTGCATTCTCGAGCGGAGGCCGCCGACCATTTACGGAGACGGCGAACAGTCGCGGGACTTCACCTACGTCGAGGATGTTGCCGCGCTCTGCCTCAAAGCCGCTCAGGCGGGCGATGTGTCCGGACAGGTTTTCAACGCCGGCAACGGAGGCCGCTTCACCCTGAATCAGGTCTGGCGAATGTTGTGCGAGATTGAAGGGGTCTCCATCGAGCCTGTCTACGGACCGCCCCGGGCCGGCGATGTCAGACACTCCCAGGCGGATCTATCCGCCGCCGCCGCTTGTCTGGGCCATGCGCCGCGCTTCAGCCTGGAGGAAGGACTCCGCCGCACCCTCGACTGGTACCGGGCGCAGCAATTCGAGACGTCAAAGTCCTGATACAATCGGAGACGACAGGGAGCCGCATGTATCTCGAGAACACCAACGAGAGAAACGTCCTCGTGACTTCGGTTGATTACGTCTTCAACTGGGCGCGGAAGTCCTCCATCTGGCCGCTCACGTTCGGACTGGCCTGTTGCGCCATCGAGATGATCGCCAGCTCGGCGTCTCACTTCGATATCGCCCGCTTTGGCGCGGAGGTGTTCCGTCCAAGCCCCAGACAGTCGGATCTGATGATCGTTGCCGGGACGGTGACGCTCAAGATGGCGCCTGTGTTGAAGCGCATCTACGACCAGATGCCCGATCCGAAGTGGGTCATCTCGATGGGCGCCTGCTCCAGCGTCGGCGGTCCCTTCAACACATACGCGGTCTTGCAGGGCGTCGATCGCATCGTGCCTGTCGACGTGTACATCAGCGGTTGCCCGCCGCGGCCGGAAAACCTTTTCTACGGGCTGCTGAAACTTCAGGACAAGATCGACCAGATGAGCCTGGTTCAGAAGCCCACACAGGTGCGGCTCGAGGAATCAATGCTCGAAGATTTCAAAAGCCGGGTCATGATCGCCCAGACCCAGCATCCGGCAGCGTGATCGCCCGGTCGCCAGACGGATTCTGGCGCTCCTCCCTGCTCGCGGGCCAGGATTGGCTCGATCATCAGTTCGGCACTGCCGCCGCTGCGCCCGAAGGCGGCTTCCTCACCCTGAATCAGATCCATTCCTGCCGTGTTGTCGATGCTCTTCGCGGGGCTGACGGTCAGGAGGGCGACGCCTTGGTCGCCTGCGAGCCGGGCGTGAGGATCGCAGTCAAGACCGCCGACTGTGTGCCCATTTTGTTGGCAGATCCCGTTGTGCGGCTGGTCGCGGCGGTCCACGCGGGCTGGCGCGGCACGCTCAAGGACGTCGCAGGCCAGACCGTCAGGCATCTCAGTTCCCGATATGGATCCGACCCGGCGAATCTGCTTGCAGCTCTTGGGCCGTCGATAGGACCCTGCTGTTACGAGGTGGGTCCTGATGTCGCACTGCTCTTCCAGGATCTGTCACCTGCCCGCAAGGACCGGCAAGGACGCGCATACGTCGATTTGAGGGAAGCCAACGCCGCGCTGCTGAGAAGAGCGGGGGTTCCGGCCGCGCACATCGATGCCGCGGGCGCCCCATGCACGTTTTGCGGCGGACCGGAGTTTCACAGTTGGCGACGGGCCCGCGTGGCGGGTGTGCGGATGTTCTCGGTCATCGCCGCGCGGAAGGCGTTCTCCGACAGCAAAGGCGCCGGCTTGAACTAGCCGGCGCCTTTGAAGACCGTCGGAGCCAGTGCGCCTTAGGCGACCAGGACCTCTTCGAACATCTCGCCTTCCTGATCGCGGTTCTGGTCGGCGATCTCCTGGCAGGTGATGCAGAACGGCGCCCAAGGTACTGCATTGAGCCGTTTGGGGTTGATGTCTTCGTCGCAACGGACGCAAACGCCGTATGTTCCTTCGTCGATGCGCCGCAGCGCGGCGCGCACGTTTCGCAGAAGCTGGCTTTCGCGGTCAAGGTTGCGGATCGCAAGCTCTCGCTCGGCGGCATGTTGAACTTCATCCAGCGCGTCGGGACTCTTTTCGATGGCGATCCCTTCCCGGTCACGAACAGCGTGCGACAGCTCAGCCAACTTCGTTTCGAGGATGTGCTTGTACTTGTTCAGCTCCGCTTTGGTCATGTCAAACTCTCCCGAGGAATCCTCTTTTCTCTTCTTCTTTGCTCGCTCGCTGCTACTCAGCAACTCTTTAGACGTTGAGGTTGCAAGAAAGTTTCATCATCTGAGTTTCTCGCACTCAAATAACCTCATATAAGCAATCCCTAGCCGAGCGATGGCCGTAAGACGACCGCCGCCTTCGGCAACATGACAGCATAGCATAGTCCAGCAATGAAGCTGCCAAAAAAAGAACTGTTGGGCTATCTTACGATAGCTCCGTCGCTCCAGCCTCGATGTTCCGGAGCAGGGCTACGATTGTGATCCTTGCCGGGACTGCCGACCCTGCCTGACCTGCTCGTTCCTGCACCCACTCCATATCGGCTGTGCCTCCCTGTTTCCTTACAGGTAAACGTACAGACGAAAATCTTACTGCTAAGTTTCAGAATTTGGGTAGAACTCTCAGCGAAAGTGCAGTTTTTAATCTTTCGTCCGGGACGCCAGCCAGTGCCCCGTCTGCCCGTGTAACACTTTCTTACTAATTAGTCACTTGGGGAGGCTATCGGAACCCGATCCTGCCGAATGCGACGCTGAGTTCCCGCGCATCTCCGGGCACCTGAATGGCGCCGCTTGCCTCAAAACGCACAACGGCCTCACCGCCTGAGACCGCGCCCTCCGGCACCGGCAGTTCCGCTGAAAAGGATGATTGACGGCGATCCACGATCACTTCGCCAAGCCGGGTCTTGCCGGCCCAAACGGTCAGCACCAGAGGGTTGGCGGCCGCGTCCCGCGGACAATAGCCTTCGAGGAAGAGGGTTTGTTTCCCAACGGTTGGACATCCCAAGATGAGCGATGCCCGCCGGCTCATCCATCTCATCCGGTTTGGTTCCGCCGGGTACCAGCCGTCCTGCAACAGACTGTCCCATTCCGGCAGCCCGGCGTCAAGGAACTCGGGACGCGAGGTCCGCCAACCCGCAGGCAAGGATGCGCGGATTCGCTGAGTGACATTGCGCAGCACTGTTCCATCGAAGCGGTACACCACGCCGCTTCCTGCGTCCAAGGCCCTGGCCACCAAGGCGGCTGGTGCAACGTAGTGGGTGATAGAACCCAGACTGGGCTCTCCGCTGATGGATTTTTCATCGCCCGGAAACAGATAGACTTGGGCCGTTCCGAAGAGCACATACGGCTTGTCGTGGAAGCATGACCAGAAGAGCTCGTGGTCGAGGCCGGAGACGAAGATCGTTTTTCCGGGGTGGAGCGTGACGGCGCGTTCAAGGCCCTCGACCAGAACTCGGAATCGCTCGCCGCGCTCAAAGCGCCAGCGGGTGATTTCGAGATTCATGGCTGCGTTCAAGGCGATGTGGGCGGTCAAAGCGAGGACAATCGCTGCGCGGGCGGGCCACGCCAACCGCCACGCCACGAGCGCCGCGGACGCGAAGGCCATCGCCAGCCCAGGTGCGGCCGACGCCAGGTAGTAGTCGGAAAAGTGATCCCGCAAGGGCAGGATGGGGCCCAGGACAGCCGAAAACCAGATGGCGCCGAACAGCCCGGCTCGAGTGACGGAATCACTCCGGCGGGCCGCCAGAACCGCTGCGACGGCCAGGGCGATCCCCCAGGCGGCCCAAATCCAGGATTGGGGCGGCCAGCCCCACTCGTGCACAACGCCTCCGCCTGCCAGCGCGGAGCCCCAGTAACGCAGGTAGGTGTGAACCATCGAAAGGTCCCAGTGCCGTGCGTAAACGCCTTCGCCCGGCTTGGCTGCCCAGGCGGCGTGTACGGCGGCGTAAGCCACCGCCACTGCCCAGAACGCCAGTGATTTCCGCCACAGATCGCGCCGGTAAAGCATCAGCCAGGCCGTCAGAATCGCCGGGAAGACGACGTTGATCTCGAGCACCCCAAAGCCCAGCAGGAAAGCCGCCCAAGACAGGACCAGCCAGCGCCGGCGGCCGGTGTCGGCCGCCAGGATAAACGCCCGGAGAGCGGAAAGAAACACGAAGGAAATCAGAATTTGGTTGTAGGTCGACAGCCACGACATGGGAGTCGCCATGCCCGCTGAGACAAGCCAGACGAAGCACCCCAACGCCGCGGCGAGACGATTCCCCACCAGGCGCATCAGGAGGCTGAAGAAAACGAGCAGGCTCGCGCACTGAGTCAGCGCGACCACCAGGTGCATCGGACGCGGGTCCAGGAAGAAGAACTCCGTGCCCCAGACGAAGAAGAGCCTTTCGCTGATCGGACGGATCGTGCCCTGGGCATATGGCGTGACCATGCCCCAGAACCAGTCGGCGGGCGTGTTCAACGTCCGCCGGAGCAGCATCCAGGCAAAATCGTCCTGCTGGAACCACGCTCGCAGACCAGCGCTGTATAACCAGAACAGGAACGCGATGGGCGCCGCCCGCAGCGCAAATCCGAGCCAGAACTGCCTACTTCGCGACAAGCGACACCTGCGCCACAACAAGGCCGAGCTCGCGTGATTCGCCCTCCCGCGGCGCGACGACCTTGTCAAGTTCAAACTCCGCGATCACTGCCGGCGTGTTCAACAGCTCCTTGGGCACGTCGAACGAGGCGGTCTGCTCACCGGTTTTCGTCACCCGGTAGGGCTCCAAAGTCCTGCCTCCGACCGACGGCTGAACGGTGACGCCGAGCATCGATCCCGCGACCGCTTCCGGCAACGTCAGCACCAACTGGAGATTGGCTCCGCGCGCCGCCGCCTCCTTGGGGACGGCGAGGCTGACCGAGAACTTCCTGGCGGACCAGCGCCAGGCGTTCTGCTCAACGGCGTGGAATCCGCTCAATAGTTGGCTGGAGGCGGCGGGATCGGCCACCGGGACCGTGCTTGCCAGAGGGCTCTCCTCCTCGATGGTCGCCATTGGATTCGGATGGCGCTTTCGTTTGCAGGCCGGCGAAGCAAGCAGGGCCGCCGCCGCAGTCAGGACGATCAACTTTCGCATGGGCGCACTTCAACGAGGCAATTATAGAAAGTCGGACCTCCGCCAATGTCGGTCAGCCGGTCCGAAATCAGGAGATTGACGTTCTGGCCGCCGGCCGAGGTCTTTGCCCAACGCACCATCGGAGCCCGCACGACTCCCGCCCGGACGAAGGCGCCGACGCGCGCAGTCAGCCGAACGCTTCCTCTGGCGTTGAAGATCTCGACCGCCTTGCCGTCGACGATTCCGCGCGGCTCCGCATCGTCCGGGTGGATCTCAAGGACGGACGTTTCGGCGTCCGTCTCCGGCCGAAAGCCGAACGACGAGTTCAGGCTGTTGTGATTCTTGCTGCTGACCAGCTCGAGCGGAAAAACCGGCGATGATTCCGCCCCCAGGCGGCTCTCGGCCGGCGGCTGATAATCGAGCGTGGCCGCGTCGAGATCGCACTTGCCGGATGGCGTCGGGAATCCTTCCGCAAACGGCACTCTTGGCACGTTGAGCCGGACCGCGCCCTCGCGCTCAAGCCGTTCGAGCGTCACGCCATGAAGGTAGGGGTGGTCCGCCGCCAGCGCCTGGCGGATCATTTCGTCGTCCGTGTCGCGGAAGCAATCATCGTCGAATCCCATCCGCTGAGCCAGCGCTCTGAAGATTTCCGAATTCGGCCTGGCCTCGCCCCAGGGCTCGAGAACCGGGCGGGCCAATTGCAGCCAGTAGTGGCCGTAGGCGAAATAGAGATCGGTGTGCTCCAGAGACGTGGTGGCGGGGAGCACGAAGTCGGCGTAGTCCGCCGTGTCGGTCTGGAAGTGGTCGATGACGACGGTGAACAGGTCCTCGCGGCTCAAGCCGGCGACAACTCGCGACCTGTCCGGCGCCATCGCGCCGGGATTTGAGTTGTAGACCACCAGAGCTTTCACTGGCGGATCCAGGGGTTCTGTCAGAATCCTGCCGATCCGGCTCATGTTCAGCGAGCGCGCAGGGCGGCCGAGCACGCGATGCTGAAGATCGGGCCGTTCCAGCGCATTCCTGTCGACTTGAAACGCTCCGGAAGTGGACAACTGGACGCCGCCTCCAGGGCTGCGCCAATGTCCGGCGATTGCCGGAAGCATGAGAATGGCGCGGACCGCCGCGCCGCCGCGCTCGCTGCGCTGGACCCCGTAGTTCAGGCGAATGGCCGCCGGTTTCGCAGCGGCGTATTCGCGGGCGAGCGCGACGACGTCCCCGGCGGGCACGCCAGTGAGATGTTCGACCCGCTGGGGAGGGTATTCGGCCGCCCTGGCGGCGAGCGAATCGGCGTTGAGCGTATGCTCCTCGAGATACGCGCGGTCCGCCAGCCCTTCGGCGAAGATCACATGCATGAGGCCGAGAGCGAGCGCGAGGTCTGAACCGGGATATGGCGCCAGGTGCTTGTCAGCCAGCGCCGCGGTCCGGGTCGTGACTGGGTCGATGACGTAGAAGCGGGCTCCTTTGCGCCGCGCCTCCACGATGAAGGGCCAGAGATGGATGTTGGTTGCGTGAATGTTGGCGCCCCAGGCGACGATGAGCCGGGCCAGCGCAAAGTCTTCAGTCGCCACGCCAAGCCGGTTGCCCAAGGTCAGATTGAGGGCTTCAGCCCCGGCGGCGGCGCAAATCGTCCGGTCCAGGCGAGAGGCGCCCAACCGGTGAAAGAAGCGGCGGTCCATTCCGGAGCCTTGCAGGAAGCCCATGGTGCCCGCGTACGAGTAGGGCAGAATCGCCTCCGGACCGTGTTCCACGGCGATTTGCCTGAGCCGCAGCGCAATCGCGTCCAGAGCTTCGTCCCAGGAGGCGGGCTCGAAACGGCCTTCCCCCTTCCGGCCGGCCCGCCGTTGCGGCCTCACAAGCCTCTGGGGGTGGTATTGCTTCTCAAGATACCGGCTCACCTTGGCGCACAGGAATCCTCGCGTAATCGGATGCGCCGGGTCGCCCTGAACGCGCACGGCTTTCTGTCCGTCGAGTTGGACCAGGAGTCCGCAAGCATCAGGGCAGTCGAGCGCGCAGACGGAATGCCGCGTGTCAGTCACATTTCTATGGTAACGGTGATGCCCGATCGGGCGTATTCTGACATTGAGGCGGGATATGAAGGCTGCGGCGTGGTTACTGGCATTCGGCTTGGCCGGCGGACTGTGGGGCCAGCGGGCGCCCGCCCGTTTTGTCGGCGCGCCGTCTCCCGGTGTGGGACCGGGCCTGCCGGGACGCGCCGGCATCGGCGGACACCGCCCGGCGCGGATCATTGGCGGCTGGGGTTGGGGCGGCTGGGGCTGGTGGAATCCGGAGCCCTTGCGAATCGTCATCCAGCCGGAGCCCCAGAAGGAAAAGGAAGCCCCTCCTTACGTCACCAACAAGGACTACGTTGCCGAACGGCCGGCCCCGCGCCTGACCGAGGTGGCCTCCGCGCCCTCTCCCGCGGTCCAGCCCGGATGGAAAGACTGCGACGTCAAACTGATCGGCGGCGAAAGTTTCCAGAGCGCCCAATGCGCGGAAGTGGACAACTCGGTTCTCGTCAGGGCTCGATCCGGCAGGCGCTATCGTTTCAGCGCCGATTTGATCGAATCGCTCAAGTGAAACCTACGTCCAGAAGCTGAAAACCGCGTCCACCGCCGCAGGATCGAAGGCCCGGCCGGACTCGGACATGAGGATCGAATGAACCTCGTCCATCGTGCGCCCGCGATGATATGGCCGCTGGCTCGCCATCGCATCCAAAGCGTCGGCGATACAGAGCGCTCTCGCCTCGATGGGAATCTGTTCGCCTGAGAGCCCGTCAGGGTATCCCTTTCCGTCCCAGCGCTCGTGGTGCGCGCGCACGATGGAGGGAATCGGCTCCGTCACGCCGGCTGAGGCCAGCCATTCCTCGCCGTAAGCGGAGTGGTCTCGTATGAGACCATACTCCTCTGCCGTGAGCGGCCCGGGCCGGTGGAGCAGATGAGCCGGGATCAGAAGCTTGCCGACATCGTGCAGGGCCGCAGCCGTGGCCAGCAAACGAAGCTGCCGGGCGTTCAGACCCATCCGCGCTCCAATCCCTCCTGCGAGTTCGGCGGTCCTCCATTGGTGCTCAATGGTGGAGCGGTCCAACATGCTCAACTCGCGCGTCGAAGTGCGGATCGCTTCCACAACCTGGCGATCGTCGAGGAGCGGATCCCACCCTCCGATCGCCTCGGCAAGGGCGGCGCTTGTGCGCATTCGGAGGCGCCTGTAACGGGCGTACTCAGTCGCCGGCGCGCCAAGCGGCTGGCCGGCCAAGTCTGCGTTCCATGATGTGCGTGCTTGAACTAGCACCGAATACTCCCTGCGCCGGCTGTCACCTGCCGGCGCCAGCCGCCGCATCCAGGTTGCCAGATGCGCCTGAGACAACGATCAATCGACCGTCGTTGGTAGAGAATCCACCAAAACTGGGATTCTATAACATCCGGCGTTCCAATGCGAGAAATTTCTCAGGCAAACCACTTAAGATTTGTGTGCGGCGGTGGAAAAACTCTCACCCTAATGGGGGCGCGGGGCCAGAAAAATCTTGCCTGGACTCGGTGATTGCCTAGAAGATGAACTATGTTTCATCTAAAGGGGCTTTTCACGGCGCCAAACACAAAAGGCGCGGCCACCCGAGGGTGACCG
>JACADU010000206.1 GCA_013388415.1 Bryobacteraceae bacterium | reverse complement strand
GCTCGCCGGCCTCGCCTTCGAAAGCCGCTCCTGGGTCATGCGAAACGTCGCTCCGGCGGGGCAGGCCAGCGCGGCCGCCGCCGGCCTCGATCTGCTCGCAGCCGCCTACGGCCTCGCCCTCGTCGCCGCCGGCGTCGCCGCTCGAAGCAGGCTGAACCGCCTCCTCGGCCTCGGTCTGCTCGCCGTCGTCGTCCTGAAGCTCTACATCGCCGACGTCTGGATCATGGACCGCCTGTCGCGCATCCTCGCCTTCAGCGCGCTGGGCCTCCTGCTCCTTGCCGCGTCGTTCTTCTATTCCAGATTCCGCGCGCGCCTCGAAGCCTGGATCGGCAGTGATCCGCCGGCGCCATCTGATACAACTTCGTCGAGGTGACCGCTGTGAAACGCCTCCTCCACCTGCTTGCTTCCTTCGCCGCCGCTTCCACGTTTGCCGCCGCCGCCGGCTACTACGTCAGCCCCAAAGGCGACGATCGCGCCGCCGGCAACAAGTCCGGCCCCTGGCGCACCATCGCCCGCGTCAACCTCGCCAGGTTCCAGCCCGGAGACCGGATCCTCTTCGAAGGCGGGCAGACCTTCGCCGGCCGCATCGAGATCGGCCCTTCATCCAGCGGCGCTGCCAACGCGCCCGTCGTGCTTTCCTCATTCGGCAGCGGCCGCGCCATCATCGACGGAGGCAATCGCGAGGCCTTGGTGGTCGACGGAGCCGCCCACATCACCATCCGCTCGCTCGAGTTCAAGGGCGCCGGACGGAAGACCGGCAGCGAAACCTCCGGCGTCGTTCTCAGAAACAGCAGCAACCTTGCCGTCGCGGACATTGAGGTCCGCGGATTTCGATCCTCCGGCCTCGCCCTCGACGGCGTCACCAATGTCCGCATCTCCGGCGTCCGCGCCCATCTCAACGGTTTCGCCGGCATCAGCTCCGGAGGCAAGCTCTCCAAAAACCTCACCATCATCAACTGCCTCGCCGAAAACAACCCCGGCGATCCGACTGTCCGCAACAACCACTCCGGCAACGGCATTGTCGCCGGCTCGGCCCAGGACGTCCTCATCGAACGCTGTGAGGCCCGCTACAACGGTTGGGATATGCCCTGGACCGGCAATGGGCCGGTCGGCATCTGGGCTTACCGTGCCGACCGCGTGACCATTCGCCACTGCCTCTCGCACCACAACCGCAGCACGGCCAGCGACGGCGGCGGCTTCGACCTCGACGGCGGCGTGACCAACTCGATCCTCGAGTACAACTACTCGCACTCCAACTTCGGCGCCGGCTACCTCATCTGCCAGTACAAGGACGCCGGGCCGTTCGAAAACAACGTCGTCCGCTACAACATCAGCCAGGACGACGGCCTGTTCGACCACAACGCCGCCATCTTCGTCTGGGTCGGCGGCGCTCAAATGAAAAGCGCGCTCGTCCACAACAACACGGTGCTCAACGCCAAGGGCTCCGCCGTGATCATCAGGGGCGCCAAGGAATATGCCAGCCAGATGCCCGCCCTCGCCTTCTACAACAACATCTTCGTCACCCAAGGCCCACAAATCATCGGTTCGCGGCACGGCAAATTCTCAGGCAATCTCTACTGGTCATTGGGCGAGCGCGGCTTCCGCGTGGACGACTTCAAGAGCCTCGAACAGTGGTCCGCCGCCACCGGCCAGGAGATGGCGGCCGCGAAGCTGGCCGGGCTCTACGCTGACCCGCTGCTGCGCAAGGACGGCAATGGCCTTCTCACTGACCCGAAACTGCTGAACGAGCTCCGCGAGTACCAGCTTCATCCGGGCTCGCCTGCTGCCGGAGCCGGACTCGACCTCCGCGCCCTCTTCTCCATCGACCCCGGCGGGCGCGACTATTACGGCAATCCGCTCC
Source organism: Bryobacteraceae bacterium (assembly GCA_013388415.1). Lineage (GTDB taxonomy): Bacteria > Acidobacteriota > Terriglobia > Bryobacterales > Bryobacteraceae > JACADU01. The sequence goes on along the minus strand of JACADU010000206.1, from coordinate 10,513 downwards.
CCGCCGCCGGCCCGCTCAGCATCGGCGCGCACGAAGCCGCTGCGCGCCGGTAGCCGTCACAATCGGACGGCCGAATCTGATACTTGTTGAGCGGAGGTCTCCCAATGCCGCTGATTCTCGTCCTGCTCCTCTCACTGGCTGCGTCCACGGCGCCCGTCGTGATGTCTCCAAACGGCCAGATTGCCGTGCTCATGGAAACATCCGGTTCCGGAGTCCTTCAGTATCAGGTCCACTACAAAGGCAAACCACTGATCGCCGCCTCCCGCCTCGGCATCGACACCGCCGGCCAGCCTCCGCTCGGCGATCGCGTCAAGATCGCCGCCGTCCGTACGGGCGAGCTCCAGGAAACCTATTCCATGCCCCACGGCAAAACCAACCCCCTCGTCAATCGAGCCAATACCGCCGAAGTGATGATCGAGGAAACCGCCGGCCCGCTGCGGCATCTCACAATCGACGTTCGCGCCTGGGACGACGGCGTCGCCTTCCGCTACCGTGTCCCCGCCCAGCCCTCGCTTCGCGAATTGAAACTCGAAAAGGAGCTGACCGAGTTCCATCTCGCCGCCGAAGGCCGTTCCTACCCTCTTCTCTTGCAGAACTACCGCACGTCTTACGAAGACAGCTACGTCGCGCTCCCCCTCACCTCCATTAAGCAGGGCGCCCTCGTGGCCCTGCCGTTCCTCGCCGAAGTGCCGGGCGCCGGATGGGTCGGCGTCACTGAAGCTCACCTCGAGAACTACGCCGGCATGTACCTCAAACGGGCCAACGGCCGCGTCATGGAAGCCGCGCTCGCGCCGTTGCCCGACGAGCCCGGCATCCTCGTCAACCGCTCCACGCCCATGGAAACGCCCTGGCGCGTCATCCTCATCGGCCCTACCCCCGGCGCGCTCGTCGAATCCGATATCGTCCTCCACTGCAACCCGCCCTCGCGCATCCAGGACACCTCCTGGATCAAGCCCGGCAAGACCTCCTGGTCTTGGTGGTCGGGCGACCTGGCCAAGAACGTCCCCTTCAAACCGGCCATGAACACCGAGACGATGAAACACTACATCGACTTCTCGGCTGAAGCCGGCCTCGAGTATGCGCTCATCGACGAAGGCTGGTCCGCGACCGTCAACGGCCGTTCCCGCGACCTCACCAGAACCAATCCCGCCCTCGACCTCCCCGCCATCCTCGCTCACGCCCGCCAGAAGAACGTCGGCGTCTGGCTTTGGGCCCATTGGACCTTCGTCGATATGCAGATGGAGGAGGCCTTCCCCCTCTTCGAAAAGTGGGGCGTCCGCGGCGTAAAGATCGACTTCATGGACAGCGACGACCAGCGGATGGTCGGCTTTTATCATCGCTCGGCCGCCCTCGCCGCCAGGCATAAGCTCATGGTCGATTTTCACGGCGCCTTCAAGCCCACTGGCTTGCGCAAGTACTATCCGAACGTCCTGACCCACGAGGCTGTGCTCGGTCTCGAATACCTCAAATGGTCGGCGCGCGCCACCGCAACCCACAACACCATCATCCCGTTCACGCGCATGCTCGCCGGACCCCTCGACTACACTCCGGGCGGCTTCAGCAACGTCGTCTGGGACGAGTTCCGCCCCCGCTTCGTCGAGCCGCTGGTCCCCACCACACGCGCCCATCAGCTTGCCCTCTACGTCGTCTTCGAGAGCGCCTTCCAAATGCTGGCCGACTATCCGGAAAACTACCGCGGCACAAAGGAACTCGCCTTCCTCAAGGCCGTCCCCGTCACCTGGAACGAGACGCGCGTCCTCTCCGGCATGCCCGGCGAATCCATCGTCATCGCGCGCAGAAAGGGCCGCGAGTGGTTTATCGGCGCAATCACCAATGAGAACCCCCGCGCCATCTCCATCCCGCTCTCCTTCCTCCCCGCCGGCGCGTATTCCGTCGAAAAGTACGAAGACGGCCCAACGCCTTCATCGGCATCCGTCTCGACGGCTGCCGTCACGCCCGCCTCCACGCTCCAGGCGAATCTCGCCCCCTCCGGCGGCGCGGCATTCATCTTGCGGCCCCGCTGAAACTGGGCCGCACCTCGCTATTGCTATGTTGGAAATGAGGTCACCATCACCATGAGTCAACACGAGTCGAGGCTGAAGTCGGGTCTCGAATACGGCAAAGATCTGGTTGATTCCGCCGTCGAGGGCGCGCGCGAGGCGCGGCTGGAGAATTTCGAGCAGGGCGAGATCGCTTCTGAACTCGCGGAAGCTCTCGAGGACGCCTGGCAACCCGCCATGATCGGAGCCTGCGCCGGCGCTCTGGTCGCTTATCTGACGGATGAAAAGAAATCCGGCCGCAATGCCGTCGCCGGAGCCCTCGTCGGCGCGGCCATCGGTTTCACCGCGGGAATCCTGTGGAGTTCGCGCAATGTTACCGGCACGCTGGCCCGCGGAGCCGCGAAGGGCCTCGGCCGCGCACGCGACCGCCACTGGCTCGAAAAGCACCCCGTCGTCTATGGCTGAGCCCCTTCAGCCCTCCCCCTCCTCCTCGCCCAACCGCTTCCCCATTCCGCGCCGCGGCCCCGCGGACGTGTATCCTCAAAGCGCCATGCCCTTGTCTTTTTCTACCGCCGACCTCGCTCTCGCCCGCCGTTGCGAAGCCGCTGAAGCAGCCAACGGGCGCTCCTTCGGCGCCGGTTCTTCCCTCGTCGAAACTCTCGAAATCGGCGGCGGCACGGCGGTCTTCGCCGGCCCCGGCTCGCCCATGACCCACGCGCTCGGCATCGGCGTCAATGGCCCCATGACCGCCCACGATTTCGATGTTCTCGAGCGTTTTTTCCACAGCCGCGGCTCGGACTGCCTCATCGACCTCTGCCCCTTGGCCGACCCAACCGTCCTCGAACAGATCACCAAACGCAACTATCGAATCGTCGAGTTCAACAACCTCATGCTCAAGCGCCTCTCCCCCGAGGACCTCGCCGACCCCCTGCCCACCGAACTCGCCATCGAGGAGGTCGAGCCCAACGCCTACGCAGATTGGTGCCGCCTCATTCTCCGCGGTTTCACCGGTCTCGACCACCCTCCGGATGAGATGCTCTCCATGTTCGAGGGCCAGTCCTTCGGCCAGCTATTCCGCGCCACTTGGCTCGGCCAACCTGCCGGCGGCGCTTCCATGTCCATCCAGAACGGAGTCGCTACTCTCCACGGCGATTCCACCTTGATCTCCTACCGCAACCGCGGCATCCAGCGAGCCCTCATTCAACACCGCCTCATGCTCGCCGAGTCGCAAGGCGCCGACCTCGCCATGGCCTGCGTCATCCCCGGCTCGGCCTCGCACCGCAACTACGAAAAATGCGGTTTCCACCTCTTCTATATGAGAGTCAACGTGGCGCGCTCTTTTTCGTAGCCCGCCTCGTTGCGGCTTTTCGCCGTGAAGCGGTTCCCGTTCCATTGCCCGGCGCCTTCCGCATGGCCGCCCGCTTGGCGCCAACTCGCTTTTTCACCACCGGCTGCGGCGTCTCCGGCGGCGCCTCGACCTCCCGCGCCCATTGGTAGATGCCGGTCAGGTCCACCGGTTCAATCACCCGCCGCCCCTCTTTGAAGGTTCGCTTGAAATGCCCCGACTCGAGCGACTCCACCCGCACCTTGCCCCGCCGGTTCGGCGAATGGATGAACTTCCCTTCGCCCAGGTACAGACCCATGTGCAGCCGTCTCGGCTCCCGGAAGACAACCAGATCTCCCGGCTGCAACGCTTCCTTGCCGATCTTCACGCCCCTCTTCGCCTGCTCGTACGACGACCGCGGCAGGGTGAAGCCGCACGACTCCGAGAAAACGTACTTCGTGAAACCGCTGCAATCGAATCCGCGCTCCGGCGCCTCGCCCGCCCGGGCGTACGGCGTGCCCAGGTACTTCCTCGCCGTCTCTGTCACCGGCGCCTCGCAAAGACTGATGCCGGGCTCATCGGCCGCATAGCCCGTCCATGCGCAAGCCAGCCACAAGGCAGCCGTAACTCTCACCGGCGTTTCACCACCGCGCACAACATCTCACGGCAGTTTATCCGGTCGGCCGCCCTCCCGTCCAGCGGGCGGCAGCGCTCGGCAATGCCGGCATCGATCCCACCGGCGCGGGATCAGAGGCGCATCCCCCGTCACCCCGTCATCCGGCAACAACTCCTCTCCCGCCTCGATCCGCCGCAGGCTCACCGGCATCACCCGGCGTTTCCGCACCCGCGCCACCCGGTTCGGCTCGCGGCTATGATTGATGCACTCCGCGCCGCTCCCTCCGATCGCTCCGTCCACATACCGGCGCTTCCCCGTCCTGATCCGATAAAGGTGCGCCTTCACCCTCTTCCGGTACGCCTCTCTCAGCCCGATGTGTTCACCCGTGTACTCGATGACCCTGCGCTGCGCCGGAATCTCCTCGGTAGCGAGAATTCCCCGTCGATGGATCTTCGACCGCCCTGCTTTCAACCGGAACCGGCACGCAATTCAGCAGGTAGTGCACCGCCGGAACATCCTTGTCAGGGAAATTCCTCCCGCCGCGTCCCACTGACCCATTGACTGTTATGGGCTTGCGGACTCCTATGACTTTCCCGTCACACGTGCTGATCGACCAGAATCGTGTTGCCGTCCGGATCCACCGCCACAAAGCTCGCCGGACCCGACGTGGTTTCGTCCGCTTCTTGCGCCAGCGCCACCCCCTGCGCCTTCAACTGCCGCTGCAATTCCCGGATGTCGGTGAACGACTCCAGCTTCTGCGCGTTGCTGTCCCACCCCGGATTGAACGTCAGAATGTTGCCCTCGAACATCCCCTGAAACAACCCGATCACGTGGTCCCCGTTCTTGAGGATGAGCCAGTTATGCGCCTCATCCCCCGCGAACGGCTTGAAACCGAATTTCTCGTAGAAACACTTCGATGCCCGGAGATCCTTCACGGCCAGGCTGACCGAAAACGCGCCCAGTTCCATTTGAAGCCCCTTTCTCTTCTCATGCGACGGCTACGCGATTGTATCAAGCGAAGCCGCTCTGTCTGCGCCCTCATGAGCGCCAGAATGGACTCATTCCCCGAACATGAGGACCGCCAGCCCCGCGCCTTCGCAACCTGCCGGTCATTTGTGGGGCAACCTTCATTCCCACACCTGCTCCGGCCCCGCCAACGCCTTTTCAGGCCAAATCCAGCTCCACGGCGCTCACCGAGGCGGCCGGAAATCTCCACGAAACCGCAGGCGCGGCTATCAGCGGCTTCTCCACCGGCGCGAACACCGCCGGTTGATCGAGCCCGGCAGCCGTCCGGGGATCTTCGGGCGCGATCTCAAAGACCCGCCCGCCCGTAATTCGCATCCCATCCACCGAAAACGCGGCCTGCGCGCTCCGCGTGTAGTTCTTGTTCAGCACATGCAGGAACAGGCGGTTCCCCGTCCGGCTCGCCGCAACGTCCAGGTCCGCCGGCGCCGATTTCACCGCGATGCCCTGCTGGCCGTTGTGGCGCTTGAACAGCCGCATAATCGAGCCCACCGGAGTAAGGAAGCTGATCCCGCGCGGGGTTTGCAGGATCACTGCATTGACCGTCCACCGGTTGCCCGCGAAGTCGGCTGCGGTCATGATGCGAACTCGTCCGCCGTGCCGGTGATAGAGGTTCAGGCACCGCGCGTGGTAAACCGCCGAGAGCCACTCGAGCAGAATCGGATTGGCGTTGTGCGGCACGAGGCTCAAGTGGCCTTCGGTGATGGCGAGCGGGCGCGGCGTGGACGAGCTCCAGACGGCCTGTTCGATTTTGGTGAGCCGCCGCTCCGCGACGCCGCTCAGCTCGAGCAGTTCGTCCCACGCCCCGGCCGGGTCCTTCTGGTAGCGGTTGCCCCGCAGCAGCGTATCCTTGCGCCGCGGGCTCATGCCCATCATGTGGAACGCCACGTAGTCGATGTGTTCGCCCGCCTGCTTGAGCAGCTCGACCGCCCAAAGCTCCCGAGCCGATGCGCCGCGCCCGTAATCGCCCCATCCCAGCAATTGGATGGACCGGTCGCGCCCGCGCATCTGCTTCGAGAACTCAACCGTCTGCCGGATGGACTCGTCGCGCGAAAACGTGGCCGTCCCATAAGAGGTTTCATTGCCGAGCTGCCACAGCTTCACGTTGAATGGTTGCGGCGACCCGTTCTTGCGCCGCTCGGCGTGGTCGGGATCGTTGCAATAAGACACCCAATCGGCGGCTTCCTTGGCGTCGCCCCAGCGGTTGTCCTTCCGGTAACGCTCGACGCCGTCGCCCGAGAAGTTGACGCAGTAAAGAGGCTCGGCGCCCGTGCGGCGGCAGAAGTCGACGAACTCGTGCGTCCCCACCCGGTGCGTCTCCCAGCCGCTCCAGACATAGTTGTACATCGGCGGGCGTTGCCTCGCCGGTCCGAGACCCTCCCGCCATCTGTAATAGCGGCAATACAGCCCGCCCCAACGCACCACGTCGGGCGCGAGGTCGCGGGTGGTTTCGACCAGGTCCTTCCGCCAGTCGTCCGCCTCGTAGTCCCACGACGCTTCAACCGAGCTGTCGGCGACCCCCAGCGGCTCCATGAACTGCATGTAGAAGTAGGGAGAGAAGTCGAAAAGCGGCTTCGGATCCAGAACGATGGCTTCGTGGCCGACAGCCTGCAACGCGGCTGCCGCCGGCGCAGCGGCCAGGAAGTCGCGGCGGGTGTGCGTCATGATTGAAACCTCAAGGCCAGTTTTCGAGAACGCGGCGTTTGCCCATCGCGTCGATATCGAAGGCGGCGGCGCGCCTCTTCCGCGCTTCCGCCCCGCGAACCGACGAGAGGCCCTCATAGTACTGCATGTAAGGAAACGAGCTGACGCCGCCGCGGAGGAATTCATAGCATTGTACGGCCTTCCGCCAGGCGTCGAAGTCCTCCGTCACGTCGACGTAGATGTAGGGGTGGAAGCCCTCGGGGTCCTCCCAGTTCTCCGCGTACAGGACGGACCGGACACCGCGCCAGCCCGCGATGGAGGCGAGCAGCGCTGCGTTGTTGGTGATGACGTGCGCCGCCTCGTGGTCCGGGTGGATGCTCTTCTTCCAGTGCGTGATGAGGTGCGTGGCCTTCACGTCCCGGATCACCCCGGCGACGAACTCCTCGGTTTCTTTCGATGGGCGGAGCGAGCCGTCGGTCCACGGTCCGAAGCGCGCTTCCGCCCCCAAAACCTTGGCTGCGGCGACCGCTTCCTCCCGCTTTTGCCTGCCATATTCTGCGGCGGATTTGCGCGGGTGGCCGTTCTCTCCAAGCGAGAGATGAAGGATGACAACCCTCGCCCCCGTCCGCGCCGCCCGCGCCAGCGCGGCGCCGGCCGAAACCTCCATGTCGCCGGCGTGCCCGCCAATGGCGAGTACCGTCGTCGCTTGCGCGGCCGCCGCGCCGGCGCACAGCAGCAGGCCAACGATGATCCGAAGTCTCATGGGTGCAGCAAAATCATTATCCTGGATCTGGTTCGTGAAAAAGGAAGGAGTTGGCGATGGGAAGCCGCGTCGTTTGGCTTGGCCTGGCGCTCGCCACAGCGCTGGCGGGGCAGACCCGCGAGTTCTTTCCTATGTCGGTCTGGTACGGCGGCGGCAAGGCGCGCGCGCCCATGATCGAAGCCGGCGCCCGCGGCAAGAAAGAACTCTGGCGCAACGATGTGAAGCAGATCAAGGCTCTCGGCTTTAATGCCGTCCGCGCCTGTATCGACTGGGCCACCGGAGAGCCCGCCGAGAAGAACTACAACCTCGAGACGCTCGACGTCCTGCTCGAATTGGCCGAAGAAGAAGGGCTCAAGCTCATCCTTCAGGTCTACATGGACTCCGCCCCACACTGGGTAGGCCAGAAGTACCCCGATTCCCTCTTCGTTTCCGCGGGCGGCGAAGTGATTCAACCGGAGTCCTCTCCCGGATACTGCCGGGATCATCCGGGCGTCCGCGCTGCCGACAACGCCTTCTATTCCGCGCTCGCCGCCAGGGCGCGCAAGAGTCCGGCCTTCGCCGGCTGGGACCTGTGGAGCGAGCCGCACGTCATCAACTGGGCCAATCCCACCTGGATCACCCGGCCCGAGTTCTGCTTCTGCAAACACACGAAGGCGAGGTTTCGCGCGTGGCTCAAGCAGAAGTACGCAAGCCTGGAGAAGCTCAACGAGGCGTGGTACCGCCGCTATTCTTCCTGGGAGCAGGTCGAGCCTGGACGCTTGAGCACCATCCTGTCTTACACCGACTACATCGACTGGAAGGCGTTCATCGTCTCCAAGCTCGGCGAAGATCTCCGCGACCGCTATGACGCGGTCAAGCGCGTCGCGCCGTCGGCCATCGTCACCAGCCACGCAGCCGGCGTCGGCCTGTTTGCCTCCCCACATCACTGGGAAGGGCAATCCGATGACTGGACAATGGCCCGCCAGGTCGACTTCTACGGCACGTCCTTCTACCCCAAGCACTCGGCGTTCGTCGACCGCGACGTCCCCTGGCGCGCGGCGCTGATGGACTTCACCCGCTCCTTCGGCTTCGATCAGGGCCGCGCCGGTTTCTGGGTCGGCGAGTTGCAGGGCGGCTTCGGGACCATCGCCCTCAACGTGAGCCCCACGGTGACGCCGGCGGACTTGCGCGTCTGGACCTGGACTGCGCTCTCTCGCGGCGCCAAAGGCATCAACTACTACGCCTGGTATCCCATGAACTCGGGCTACGAATCCGGCGGCTTCGGCCTCAATCTTCTCGACGGCACGATCACCGGGCGCGCGCGGGAGGCAGGCTCGATCGCGCGCGTCGTCGATCGCAATCAGAGGCTCTTTCTCAATGCGCGGCCGCCCAAGGCGGAAGTGGCCGTGGTCTACAACCCGCTGGCGCACTTCGTCGGCGGGCGTCAGCGGGTGGCGGTCTACGGCGGGCCGCAGGGCGAGGTCGTCAGCATTGAGCGCGACTCCTGGCTCGGCATTCATCGCGCTCTGTTCCCGCTCAACGTTCCGCTCGATTACGTCCACGCGGATCACATGACAGCCGCCAGCCTGCGCCAGTACAAGCTGGTCTACTTCCCGTACCCGCTGATGCTGCCCGAGTCCTCGGCGAAAGTGCTGCGAGCCTACGTCGAAGGCGGCGGAGCCCTCGTGAGTGAGGCGCGCCTGGGCTGGAACAACGAACGCGGCTTCGCCTCGGCCAGGATCCCCGGCATGGGGCTGTGGGAAGTCATGGGCTGCCGCGAATCAGCCGTGCAGACCGGCGAGAACGGCCGGACGGAACTGCGCTGGGAGAGTGATCAGCTTCCCGGGTTGAAGCCGGGCGAGCGCCTGCCCGCGCGCTGGTTCGAGGAGTCGCTCGAGCCGCTCGCACCTCAGGCCAAGGTCGCCGCGCGGTTCGCCGATGGCTCCCCCGCCGCCGTCGTCTCGGCCTTCGGTCACGGCAAGACGCTCATGCTCGGCTCCTTTGTCAGCGCCGCCTACCAGACTGCGCCCGGCGAGGCGTCCGCGCGGTTCTTCGCCGCGCTGCTCGATTGGGCCGGTGTGACTCAGCCGGTGAAAGCGCCGGGCAGGGACGTGGAGGTCAGGTATCTCGAGTCGGAGGCGGACCGTCTGGTCTTCGTCTTCAATCACGGCAAGCGTCAGGCGGCAGGCGAAGTCGCGCTTCAATGCGGCGAAAGCCGCTACGCCGCCGAGGATCTCGCGGCCGGGAAACCTGTGGAAGCGCGGTTCGCGGGAGGCCGGATCTTTTTCGACGTCAACCTCGCTCCTGACGCAGTGTTGGTCCTGAGGCTGCGCCGGCAATGAAAACCGTTCTGGCCGTCGACCTCGGAGGTACCAAGACGGCGACTGCGCTGGTGGCCGAAGGCGGCCTCATCGCGCAGCGGCGCAAGCAGCCCGCCGGCAGGAGCCTCGAAGCCAGCGTGGCTCAAATCGCTGGCGCTTGCGTGGAGAACGTGAACGCCGCCGGTGTCGTTGTCCCCGGCATCTATGACGAGAGGACCGGGAACGCCTGGTGTCCAAACCTGTGGGGCACAAATGAAGTTCCGCTGCGGGATGAGTTGCTCCGGAAGCTCAACGTTCCGGTGTGCGTGGATAGCGACCGCGCCGGCTACGTTCTTGGCGAGTCCTGGATGGGCGTCGCGCGCGGGCTCGAAAACGTCGTGTTTGTGGCGATCGGCACCGGCATCGGCGCCGGCATTCTGGCCGGCGGCCTGGTCGTGCGCGGCGCGCATGGCATTGCTGGCGCAGTGGGATGGATGACTCTGGAAGGCGAGTGGCGGCCGGAGTTCGCAGCCTGCGGGAATTGGGAGCACGAATCGGCCGGGCCGGCCGTGGCGCGCGCTTACGGCGCAGCTCAGGCTGAAGCCGTCGTCGAGGCCGCCCGGCGGGGTGACGAGCGAGCCGCTGGCATCCTCAAGCGCGCCGCGTCGGTCACCGGCCGCGGCGTCGCCAACCTCATCAGCGTGCTGAATCCGGAAATGGTGGTCCTGGGCGGCGGCCTGCTCGAGGGCGCCGCTGAATTCATGTTGGAAACGGTCCGCAGCGAGGCCATGCGTTGGGCGCAGCCCATCTCGGCCCGCAAATGCCGGATCGAAATGACTCAACTCGGCGAGGACGCCGCGCTGC
>JACADU010000078.1 GCA_013388415.1 Bryobacteraceae bacterium | reverse complement strand
TCGGGCGAAAGGTCGGCCCGCTCGCGATGGAGCAGGTTCATGTAGGCCATCGCGTCGTCGTATTGCTTGTCGATCTGGAGGGCTTTTTCGAGGTTCTGAATGCCCTCATTGATGATGTCGGAATACTTGGCGATCAGCTCTTCGCGGACCTTCTTGTCCTTGATCGGACCGGGCGCCTCAGGCTTCATGTTAAGCTTGGTGCGCGCGGCCATCCAGGCGGGATAGTATTTGGCCCATGCGATGACGCCCAGCGAATAGAAGGCTTCCTTCTCGTTGGGGTCAGCAGCGGCCAGCTTTTTGTACCACTCGGCGGCTTCGTCGAGCTTCTTCAGCTTGTCTTCCACCGATTGCATGCCGTTGGCCTGCTGGTAGTAGAGCGAGGCGAGGGACTTGAGCGCGGTGGAGTTCTTCGGGTCGGTCTCCAGAACCTTCTCGAAGTTCTCAGCGGCGTTCTTGGCGTGGGCGAGGTTTTCAGGCGATTCGGCGCCCGGAATGTACTGGCTCATATAAGCCGTGGCGAGATACAACCGGGCGGTCGGATAGGTTGGGTCGAGTTCGATGGCCTGCTTGAAGAACTCAACGGCTTCGGGGTACTTGGCGTTCTTGAACGCGTTGACGCCCTTGTTGAGGTTGTCGCGCGCTTCAAGTTTCTTGCAGCCCGTGGAGAGGCCGCCGAGCAGCAGGACCGCCGTTGCGGCGATGAGTGCAAGAGGTTTTTTCATGACTGCTGGGACCTCCGGACTATTCACCGGCCTCCATCTTGGCCGTCATCAGGCCGACCTTGTCCATCTGCGCGCCCTTGGCGATGTCAATCGCCTTGGCCACGTACTGAAACTCGAGGTCGGGGTCGGCTTTGACGAAGCAGACCCGCTCGGCGCGAGTCTTGAAGACGTCGAGCAGCCGGTCTCCGAGCCGTTCCTCGGTGATTGGCTCCGTGTTGAGCTGCATGGACTTGTCGCGGTTGATGATGATCACGACGGTGCGGTCGTCCGCCTGCGGCTGCTGATTGGGCGGCGGCGGCTGTGGGATCAGCGCTTCCAAACCCTTCGGCGTAAGCGGCGTGATGACCATGAAAATAATGAGCAGGACGAGGAGGACGTCGATGAGCGGAGTCATGTTGATATCCGCTTTCGGGCCTCCGCTCCCGCCGACTGCCATTGCCATAGGAGAATCTCCTTCTTAATCTTAAGAATCCTGGCCCGTTTATTGAGCGGCCCCAAAAGCGGCGGAATCGATTTTCTTCGCCGCCTTCGGATCGAGGTCGGTCAGCAGGCCGATGTTGTCGACGCCGGCTGCGCGGAGGTTGTCGACAACTTCGACGACCTTCTCGTATCTGGCGCGGGAGTCGCTCTTCACATAGCAGGTCTTGTCGAGACGCCCGGACAGCAGGTCCTTTACCTTGCCGGGGATGTCTGCGGCGCTGGTTTGCGTCGAGCCGAGATAGGTCCGCCCATCCCGGGTGACGGCGACGATGACGGCGTCCTCTTTGTCGGCGTTCGCCATCGGGATGGGATTCATGGTCTTCACGAGGTCGACGCTGACGCCCTTGGAGAGCATTGGCGTGATGACCATGAAGATGATGAGCATCACAAGCATCACGTCCACCATTGGGGTCACGTTGATGTCGGCAATGGCCTCGAGCTGGGACTTTTTGAGCTTGATATGAATTCCAGACATTGGCTCACCTTGCTTTCACTGGTTTCCGGTCCGGCCGGTTCCCGTCTTTCATTCTCGCGATGCGCTCCATGCCGCCGGGAGCTCCAAGCAGATTCCAGGAACTCCCGGCACAGGGAATTTCACGCTCCGGAGAGAGATCGAGGCCGCGCCAGGCGCGGAGCTACAGCCAGCCGGCTTACTTCGCGGCGGCCTTCTGGCTGCGCTTGATGAAGTAGTCGACCAGCTCGGAGCTGGAGTTCCCCATCTCGACGTCGAAGTTCTTGATGCGGTTGGTGAAGTAGTTGAACATCCACACCGCCGGGATTGCGACGAACAGGCCGATGGCGGTGGCGACGAGGGCTTCCGAAATACCGCCCGCCACAGCGCCCAGACCCGTCGACTTCTCGGTCGAAATGCCCTTGAACGCGTTGATGATGCCGACGACGGTGCCGAACAGGCCGACGAACGGCGCCGACGAGCCGATGGTCGCCAGGGACGAAACGCCACGCTCCATCTCGGAGTGGCAAATCGCTTCGGCGCGTTCCAGCGCTCGTGTCGACGCCTCAATGATCTCGCCGGGAATTTCCGTGCTCACCTGGTGCGCGCGGAACTCCTGCAAGCCGGCCACGACCACCTTGGCCAGGTGCGACTTCTTGTAACGGTCGGCGATCTTGATGGCCTCGTCGAGCTTGCCTTCGCGCAGCGCGCCGGCGACGGCGGGCGCAAAGAGCCGGGACTGTTTACGGGCGGCGTTGAACACAATCAGACGGTCGATCATGATGCCGATCGACCAAGCTGACATGAGGAACAGCACGATCACGACGGCTTTCGCCATCCAGCCCATCTGATTCCACATTGACCGGAGGTCGAAGCCGACGGCGCCGGTTTCCTGCAAGAGCAGGAAGGCCCAAACTTGAATCTGAAGAAGCATTTTCTCTATCTCTCCTGCGTGTTGGATCTACTAAAGTCGAAACAAAACAATCTGGCTACTGGCTCAAGGTGAAATTCACGTCAATCTGAGTGACTACCTCCACCGGCTCGCCGTTCAGCAGCGTGGGCTTGTAGCGCCACTGCTTCACGGCGTCGGTGGCCGATTGCACCAGCAGCGGGTGGCCCGAAATCAGAGTGAGGTTCTGAATCGTGCCGTCGCGGCCGATGATCGCCGTGAAACGCACCGTTCCCTGGATGCGGGCTTGTCTTGCCAAGGGCGGATAAACCGGCTTTGGCTGGCTGATGAGCATCGCCTGCTGGACGTTGCCACCCACGGTGATGCGCTTGGGTGTGACTGGTTTGACTTCCTGCTTGACCGGCGGTGGCGGCGGCGGGGGAGCCGCGGCAGCGACGCCTCCGATGATGCCGCCGATCACGCCGCCAGGCGTGCCGCCCGGTACGCCACCCGGAACGCCGCCGACGACACCCGTGCTCACGTTGGTCGGAAGCTCGTCTTCCTTGATCATCGCGATCTCCTTAGGCACCTGCTTCGGCGCCATCAGGCGGGAGCCATCGAACTGCTTGGGAATCACCTTCTGAATCTTCACCGCTGTCGCCGGCGGCGGAGGAGGAGGTGGGGGGGGAGGCGGAGGCGGCGCGACCAGCATCGTGGTCAGCGCGGTCTGCGGGAGAAGCTCGGGGTTCAACAGTGGGACGATGATCGCGACAATGATCAGGAGGATCTGAAGGATGGTCGATATCATCACCGTCCATCCTTTGTTTGTCTTGGCCGTCCCTTCGACGAAGGTTTGTTCGAACATGTGGCCTCTCTTCACCTGGGGTTCCGGCCTTCACCCGCCCATCCCCGCAGCCCCCCGTTGGGAGACTCACGGCTCCTGGCCAGCGACAGCCGGATTCTCTCACTCGACTTTGACACCACCGGGCTCCGGTTGTTCCCAATCCGGCAGCCCGTTGTGATGTTTTAATAAAAAACTCTCCCCGCCGCAACTACCCCCGGGCCGGCCAGGCCACCAGCCAGCCCCGCTGCCCCTGCGTCAGGCAGCTTTTGCGACGGTCTTCTTACCCGACTCCCGCCAGTTCCGGTACCAGATCAATAGCGGGCTCGCAATGAAGATCGAGGAATACGTCCCGATCAGAATCCCCACCACGAGTGCAAACGCGAATCCGTTCAGCACCGGCCCGCCGAAGATCAGCAGGGACAAGGCGCTGATAAAAGTCAAGCCAGATGTTAACACAGTCCGGCTCAAGGTCTGATTGATACTGTCGTTCACAACCTTGACAAAGGGGTCCTTCCGGGACATCTTCAGCGTCTCCCGGATGCGGTCAAACACGACAATGGTGTCATTCATCGAATAGCCGACCAGCGTCAGCAACGCGGCGATCACGTTCAGCGAGATCTCCTTGTCGAAAAGGCAGAACAGGCCCAGCGTGATGAGCACGTCGTGGAAGACGGCGACCACGGCGGCCAGTCCATAACTGAATTCGAACCGGAAGGCCAGGTAGACCAGCATCCCGCCCAAGGCGTACAGCGTGGCGAGCACCGCCTTGTTCCGGAGTTCGGCGCCGATCTTCGGCCCGATGACCTCGGCGCCCCTGATCGAAAACCGGCCCAGCGCGCACTCCTGCTTCAAGACATTCAGCACCTGCGGGGTGACGCCCTGCACCTGCGAAAGCTGGTCCAGGCTCGTCAGCACGCCCGAGCGTGGCGGCGTGTTCTTGAAGTCCATGACCGCCTGGGCAATCTGCTTCAACTGATCTTCGTTCACCGGCACGGCGGCGCGCTGCAAAGGATCCCGTAACCGGTCGGCCAGCGCCTGTGCGGAAGCGTTGTTCAGGTCCAGCTTGGACTTGTCCGCCCCGAATGTGGCCGCCAGAGTCTCGGCCATGATGCCGCGGGCCGCATTGAGTTCGGCTTCGCTCCGCAGGCCGGTCCCGATAATGACCTCGTTCTCCCCCGAGACTTCCTGGACGCTGATCTCGCCAGGGATCCGGGCCGAAATCGCCGCGCGGATTTTGTCCACCGGCGGCGCGCCCGTAAAGCGGACGTTGACGTTGACGCCCCCCGTGAAGTCGATGCCGTACTTCAGCCCGCCCTTCGTCACCCAGGCGCCGATTCCGACGGCCAGGAGAACCAGCGACAAGCCAATGAAAATCTTTTGCTTGCCGATAAAGTCAATATTGGTCTGTTTGAATAGCTGCATGGCCGCTGTTACCGCACTAGATCCCGATACTCAGTTTGGGCGTTGAGCCCTGGCGCGACATCTCAAACTGGAAGAGCGTGCGCGAAACGAAAACGCTGGTGAAGATATTGGCGATCAGACCAATTGTCAGCGTCACCGCGAAGCCGCGAACCGCCGGCGTCCCGAACATGAAGAGGAAAGCGCAACTCACCACCGTGGCCACGTGCGTGTCGATGATGGTCCACCAGGCCTTGCCGAAGCCGGTGTCAATCGCCGCCAGGGTCGCCTTGCCCGAGCGCAGTTCCTCGCGGATGCGCTCGAAGATCAGCACGTTGGAGTCCACCGCCATGCCGATCAGCAGAATGATGCCGGCGATGCCCGGCAGCGTCAGAACCGCTTGCAGGTAGGCCAGGCAGCCGATGAGGATGACGGCGTTGAGAACCAGCGCCACGGTCGCATTCAGGCCGCTCGTCGAGTAGTAGATAAACATGATGGCGATCACCAGCACCAGGCCGACCAGACCGGCGATCAGGCCCTGGCGGATCGAGTCCGCTCCCAGCGACGGTCCCACCGTCTGCTCTTGCAGCGTCTCGATGCCCGCCGGCAGGGAACCGCTCTTGAGCAGCAGGGCGAGGTCCTTGGCATCCTCCTGCGAGGCCGCGCCCGTGATGCGGCCGGAATCTTCAATCCGGCTTTGAATCGTCGGCGCCGTGCGGACCTGGTTGTCGAGAACGATCGCCAGACGGTTGCCGACGTTCTTCTCCGTAAACGCGCCGAAGCGACCCTTCGCATCCTGCGAAAGGACGAAAGACGTCTCCCACTTGCCGAATTCGTCCTGCGCCGGGCGGGCGTCGCGAAGGTCGCGGCCGGTGATGACGGGCGTCCGCGCCACGACATACCACCCTTCGCCCTGCTCGGCCGAACGGCTCATCGACCGCACCATCTTTGTCCCCAGCGGCAGCACGCCGCCGAACTTGGCCAGAGCGTCTTCCTGCTTGTTGAAGGGCCCTTCCTTCACTTCGTAAAGCTCAAGCAGCGCAGCCGTCTGCAAGATCGCCTTGACCCGCGCCGGGTCGTCCAATCCGGGCATCGAGACCAGGATCTCGGCCTCGCTGTCGGCGCCCCCGCGCTGCTGAACGCTCGCTTCGGCAAGCCCGAGCCCGTTGATGCGGTTCTCGATCGTGTGCATCGACCGCTCAACCGTGTCTTTCTTCAGCGCCTGCGCCTCGGTCGGCTTCATCGTGAAGCGGTAATCGGTGGAGTTCACCGGCGTCATCACCCAACTCGGCATCTGCTCCGCCGCCAGCGCGCGGAAAGCTTGCGTCTTGTCGACCGGAACGCCCTTGATGTGGATCTCGACTTTGTCGGCCTCCTCGATCGAGGCGGGCTCCGTGTGGTCGATGGAAGCGTAGGCGATGGCCTGCCCCGCAAGCTGCTCCTTCAGCCGCTCGATCTGAAGAGCCGCCTCCGCCTTGAAGGCGTCCTGCAACTTCACTTGCAGGATCAGCAGCGAGCCGCCTTTCAGGTCGAGCCCAAGCCGGATGTTCTTGTTCCAGTTCGCGAGCAGCTCATCCTTCGACTTCGGAAGGCCGATGATGCCGTAAAGGCAGATCAGCGTGGTCACCAGGATGACCGTTGCTTTCCACTTGATGTTCTGGGCCATTTTGATTCAGCTCTGAGGATAGAATGACTAGGACTTTTTCTCTGTATGGGCAAGCGCGGAAACCGCCCCGCGGATCATGGTGAGCTTGGTGTTGTCCGGCTTCACTCTCAGCACGATGGTTTCGTCGGCGTTGATGGCGACGATCGTGCCGACGATGCCGCCCGTCGTGATCACGTCGTCTCCGGTCTTCAGCTCGCTCAGCATCTTCTGCTGCTGCTTCTTTTGCCGCTGCATCGGCAGGAAGAGCAGAAAGTAGAAGATGGCGAAGATCAGAACCAGCGGGAGAAACTGCAACACAGGGCTTGGCGAGGACCCGCTTTGTAGCATTAGAAAACTCATGATCTGTCCGGATTTACCTCTACGTCTTCGCGTCGTTCCAGACGCGGACTACGCTGCCGCCGGCATCCTTGAGCTTCACTCGATTTCCGGTTCCGCACTCGAAGCGAAGGCGCGGGTAGCCCTTAAGAGTTCAGGGAACGTCCCAAGCAAAATAGACTCTCGCATTCGCCTCATGATGTCAAGGTAATGGGTGAGGTTGTGCAGCGTCGCCAGCGTGTGAAAGAGGAGCTCTCCCGACATGAACAAATGGCGAAGATAGGCCCGCGAGAACGTCCTGCACGTATAACAGCGGCACTCAGGGTCAGCCGGAAGCGCGTCCTCTTTGAACCGGTTCTGCTTGATCAGGACTCTCCCCCGCGAAGTAAACAAGCACCCGTGCCGGGCGCTGCGGGAGGGCAAAACGCAATCCATCATGTCGACTCCGCGAGCGACATACTCCGCCAGTTCCGCCGGCATGCCCACGCCCATCACGTACCGGGGGCGGTCGGCGGGCAGCAGCGGCGCCGTCAGTTCAGTGATTTCCAGACTCAGCGGGCGCGGCTCGCCGACGCTCAGCCCGCCGATCGCATACCCTTCCGCGTCAAGTTCAAGCAGTTGTCCGGCACACTCTTTTCTCAGAGCCGCGAACGTCGACCCTTGCACGATCGGGAACAGCGCGTGGCGCGGCGCCCGCTTCTTCATCTGTTCGCCATAGTGGGCGAAAGCGCGCCGCGCCCACCGGACGGTGAGTTCCATGGAGCGCCGAGCCGCGCGCTCCTCCATGGGGTAAGCGGTGCATTCGTCCAGCACCATCATGATGTCCGAGCCCAGCGCCAATTGAATGTCCACCGCCGACTCCGGCGTAAACAGGTGCGGGCTGCCGTCCAGATGCGACTGAAAAACGACTCCCTCCTCTTTCAGCTTCCGCAGTTGGCTCAACGACCAGACCTGGAAGCCGCCCGAATCCGTCAGAATCGCGCGCGGCCATTGCGCGAACCCGTGGAGACCGCCGAACTTCTCGATCAGCTTGTGCCCGGGACGCAGATAGAGATGGTAAGTGTTGCCAAGGATGATCTTCGCGTCGAGTTCCTCGGTCAGGTGCCGCGGCGTCAGCGCCTTCACCGTGCCCTGCGTCCCGACGGGCATGAACACCGGCGTGGGGACGGGGCCGTGCGCGGTGTGCAGAATGCCGGCGCGGGCGCCGGTTTCGGGGCAGACCGCTTCAATCTCGAAGAGAAGGGTTTTCAAGCGGTAAACTAAGAGTTTATCCTCTCATGGGCTTGCAGTTCTACAACACTCTCACGCAGCGGCTGGAACCTTTTTCCCCGCTCAATGGCAAGACCGTCCGGATGTACACCTGCGGTCCGACTGTCTACCACTACGTCCACATCGGCAACTTTCGCACTTTCAGCTTCCAGGACATCCTGCGCCGCACGCTGCTCGCCCGCGGCTTCCAACTGGAGCACGTCATGAATATCACCGACGTGGAGGACAAGATCATCCGCAACGCGGTCGCCCAGGGCAAGTCATTGCAGGAGTACACTTCCGAATACACCAAGGCGTTCCTGGACGATTCGGCGCTGCTGCGCCTGGAGCGCCCGGAGCGCATGGTGCTCGCCACCGAGCACATCAACGAAATGGTCGAGGCCATCCAGAGGCTGGCCGCGAAATCGCACACCTACGAAAGCGAGGGCTCCATCTACTTCCGCATCGCCTCGTTCAAGGACTACGGCAAGCTCTCGCACATGAACCTCAGCGGGAATGTCGCCGGAGCGCGCGTCGACGTCGACGAGTACGAGAAGGACGATGCGCGGGACTTCGTTCTCTGGAAGGCGCAAAAACCCGGCGAACCCGCCTGGGAGACGCCACTCGGCACCGGCCGTCCCGGCTGGCACATCGAGTGCTCCGTCATGGCCATGAAGTATCTGGGCGAAACCATCGACATCCACACCGGCGGCGTCGACCTCGTCTTTCCGCATCATGAAAACGAAATCGCGCAGTCCGAGGCGCTCACCGGAAAGCCCTTCGCCCGCTACTGGCTGCACGCCGAGCATCTGATGGTCGAGGGCCAGAAGATGTCGAAATCTCTGGGCAATTTCTATACCCTTCGCGACTTGCTCGGCAAGGGCTACGCCCCCGAATCCATCCGCTACCTGCTCACCACGACCCCTTACAGAAAGCAGCTCAATTTCACCTTGGACGGGCTGAAGGCCGCCGCCGCATCCATCGAGCGCCTCCGCAACTTCCAGTACCGTCTCGACAACGAAAATTTCGGCGAGGGCCTCAGCGAGCCGCTGGAAGCCAGGCAGGAAGCCGCGTCGAAGAAATTCAATGAGGGACTCGACGACGACCTCAACACCGCCGAAGCCGCCGCCGCCGTCTTCGAGTACATCCGCGAGGCCAATTCGGCGATGGACTCAGGCCAGTTTCTCGCCGGGAACCGGCCGGGCGCAGCCCGCCTGCTCGCATCCTTCGACGCCATTTTCGACGTCCTGCGGCCAACCGCCTCCGAAGGCGGCATGAGCGACTCGGAAATCGAAGCCGCCATCGCCGAGCGCCAGCAGGCGCGCAAATCGAAGCAGTTCGCCAAAGCCGACCAGATTCGCAACGATCTCCTCGCCAAGGGCGTCATCCTCGAAGACACCAGGGAAGGCGTGCGCTGGAAGAGGAAGCAGTCATGAGAATTCGCAGCAAAGCCGTCCACGCTGGCGACAGGAAGCCGCCCAAGCCGCAGATCCCCGTCTCCACACCGGTCCATTTCGCGTCCAGTTGGGTCAACACAACCCAGGCGGAGCTCGACCGCATCTTCGCCGCGGAAGAAAAAGGCTTCGCGTACTCCCGCTATACGAACCCGACAAATGAGGCCCTCGAAGAGCTCATCACCTCGCTCGAGAACGGCCACGGCTCCTTGGCGTGCGCCTCCGGCATGGCGGCGCTCGAGCACGCCCTCAAGACCGTTCTCCTCGACCGGCCCAAGCGCGTCCTGTGCGCGCGCGACATTTACGGCGCCACCATCAAACTGCTGCTCGACGTGCTGAAGCCCTTTGGCTTTGAAACCGCGTTTGTCGACACCAACGACCTCGCCGCGGTCGAAGCCGCCCTCGCTGGATTCAAGCCCGGCTGCCTCATCATGGAGACGATCTCCAACCCGCTGCTTCGCGTCGGCGACATCGCCGCTTTGGCCGCCCTTTGCAAGAGAGCGGACTCTGCGCTGATCGTCGACAACACTTTCGCCACGCCGCTACTCGTTCGTCCGCTCGAACTTGGGGCCGACCTCGTCGTGCACAGCTCGACGAAGTACCTCGCCGGCCACGGCGATACTCTGGGCGGGCTGATCACCGCCACCGAACAGTACTTCGAGACGATGCGCCGGCTCTCCCGCATCAACGGGCCCGTCATGGGCCCGATGGAAAGCTACCTCACCATGCGCGGCGTGAAGACCTTTGCCCTGCGCGTCGAGCGCCAGTGCCAAAACGCCGCGAAACTCGCCGCCTGGCTCCGTTCCCACCCTGCGGTTGAGCGCGTCTACTACCCGGACGACCCCGCTCACCCGGATGCCGCGGTCATCGCCCGCACTCTTCCTGAAGGGCTCTACGGCGGGATGGTGAGTTTCGAAGTTTGCGGCGCCGGCCGGGCGCGCATCTTCGAGTTCCTCGACAGCCTGAAGATGATCGTGCGCGCCACCTCGCTGGGCGATGTCCACAGCATGGCGCTCTATCCCTGGATCTCCTCTCACCGCGACGTGCCGCTCGACAAGAAGGCCGAAATGGGAATCCGCGAGAATCTGGTCCGGCTCAGCGCCGGCATCGAGGACATCGAAGACATCAAGGAGGATCTCGACGGCGCCCTGCGCGCCGCCTGAGCGCTTGCCGGTGAGCGGCGAAGAAGAAGTATCCCGAAAACCGTTCGACTCGCGGCTCTTTCTCCGGCTGCTCGAGCAGGCCCGACCATATTGGAACGTCATCGCCGTCTCCACCACCTGCCTGCTGCTGAATGCCGTGCTCCAGGCCGGCATCCCCCTGCTCAGCAAGATCGCGGTCGACCGCTACCTCGCCCCGGCCGGGCATTCCACGCTCCCGTGGCTCGAGGACCTCCTGCCCAAGGCAGCCATGGAAGGGCTCCTCGCGGTCACCCTCATCTACCTTTCCGTTCTCGTTGCCTCGCTGCTGCTCGAGTTCGGCCAGCAACTCCTGATGCAGTGGACCGGCCAGCGCGTCATGTTCGACCTGCGCCGCCGCATCTACTCCCACCTCCAGAGGCTCGACATCAGCTACTTCGACCGTCATCCCGCAGGCAGGATCGTCACGCGCGTGACAACCGACGTCGACGCGCTCAATGAGCTGTTCGCCTCCGGACTCGTCGCCCTCATGGGCGACTCGCTTGTCCTGTTGTTCATCCTCATCACGATGTTCGGACTCAGCCCGTCGCTGACCTTCATTCTGATGGGGGTCCTGCCGCTGGTTTTCGCGGTGACGGTAGTCTTCCGGCGCACCGTTCAAGGCGCGAACCGCCGGATCCGAATCGCCCTTGCCCGGATCAATGCGTACTTGCAGGAACACGTGAACGGCATCACGGTCCTACAGCTTTTCAACCGTGAAAGAAAGGCGTGTGAGGATTTCGACCGGATCAACAGGTACCACGTGCTTGCCTACGTCGACGCCATCAAGGCGTACGGCTGGTTCTACCCTGCCATCGAGTTTCTCTCCATGGTCGGCCTCGGCGCGATGCTCGCCTACGGCGGCTGGCGCGTTCGCAACGACGGGTTGACGCTCGGCGTGCTCGTCGCTTTCTTTCAATACGGCATCAGGATCTTCCGGCCCATCCAGGATCTCAGCGAAAAATACAACATCCTCCAATCGGCCCTCGCGGCCTCCGAGCGCATCTTCGAATTGCTCGACGAGCCGGTGAAGGTGACACGCCCTGCCTCGGCCAAGCCTGTGCCGGCGGGAGCGCTGCCGGTCGAATTCGAAAACGTCTGGTTCGCCTACAAGGACGAGGAGTGGGTCATCAAGGACCTCACCTTGCGGATTGAACCCGGCGAAGTCGTGGCCGTCGTTGGGCACACCGGCGCGGGAAAGACGACGCTGGCCAGCCTGCTGCTCCGCTTCTACGACATCCAAAAGGGCGCCATCCGACTGGGCGGTATCGATATTCGCGAGTTCGATCCGCTCGACTTGCGGCGCCAGTTTGGCGTCGTCCTTCAAGACCCCCATCTCTTCACCGGAACCATCGGCGACAACATCCGCCTCGGGTCGGAAGAGATCACCGACGAGCGCATCGAGCTCGCTTCAGCCCAGGTCAACCTCGTGGGCTTCATCGACAAGCTCGAAAAGCGCTACCAGCACGAAGTCCGCGAGCGCGGCGCGGGCCTGTCGACCGGGCATAAACAGTTGATCGGCTTCGCCCGCGCCCTGGCGCGCAATCCGCGCTACCTCATTCTGGACGAAGCCACCTCCAGCGTCGACACCGAGACTGAAATCAAGGTCCGTGAAGCTCTCGAGCGCATGGTCGAAGGCCGGACTTCCATCATCATCGCGCACCGCCTTTCCACCATCCAGCGCGCCGACCGCATCATCGTCATGCACAAAGGCAGGCTTCGCGAAACGGGTACGCACCAGGAGTTGCTCGCCGCCCGCGGGCTGTACTGGAAGCTCTATCAACTGCAGTACAAGGACCAGGAAGCGGTCTCCTGAGCCCGACGCCCGGCACATAAAAGGAGCCTCTCCCCAGGCTCCTTCGGTCTGGCCAGCGATCCTTAAGAATCGTTCACTCTTCGATCTCGACGCGAACCGGCTGCTCGATCAACTTGGGCTCCTTGCCCCTGGTCAGCACCATCAGCTTATAGCGAACGCCGGCTTCGACCTTGGCGGGGATCTTCGTCTTGATCTGGGTCGCAGTCTGTTCGGTCATGACAACCTTGATGTCGTTCTTGCCG
>JACADU010000123.1 GCA_013388415.1 Bryobacteraceae bacterium | reverse complement strand
GCGCGCCAGCCTGTGGGACTTCTTCCTTCTCTTCGGCAAGGTCAGGCAAACGTCGCCCGAGGCGGTGAACATCGAGAACTTTCAGGGCATCTACCTCAGCCCGCAGCAGGCCAAAGCGCTGCTCAACGTCCTGCAAACCAACATCGATCAATACGAAGCCACGTTCGGCGAGATCAGCCTGGAGCCGAAAGCCGCCAAACAGAGCACTGTGCAGTAAGTCCCCCTGTTACCCTGAAAGAACTTCCCATCCGGGGCGATCTATGACAAAGCCGAACATTGTCGCCGGGCGAGATGTGTCTCTGCCCCTCTGCCAGAACACCCACCTGATTCGCTGGGTCGAAAAGATGGCCCAACTCGCCAAGCCGGACTCCATCCACTGGGTCGACGGATCCGAGGCCGAACGGGACGCTCTCTACGAGCAGATGGTCGCTGCGGGAACGCTCATCCGCCTGAACCAGGAGAAGTGGCCTGGCTGCTACTATGCCCGCTCTGACGCCGGCGATGTCGCGCGCGTCGAGGACAGGACGTTCATTTGCTCGCTATCGAGGGACGCCGCCGGACCGACCAACAACTGGGTCGAGCCCTTCCAGATGCGCCGCAAGCTGAAATCCCTCTTCAGTGGCGCCATGCGCGGGCGGACGATGTACGTCCTGCCGTTCAGCATGGGGCCCGTCGGAGGTCCGATGTCTCGAATCGGCGTTCAGCTCACGGACTCCCCTTATGTCGTGGTGAATATGCGGATCATGGCCCGCATCGGCGCCGCCGTGTTCAAGGAGATCGACAAAGACGAGAAGCGTGTCGTGCCCTGCATGCACACTGTGGGCATGCCCCTGGCGCCCGGGCAGAAGGACGTGCCCTGGCCCTGCAACGAGGAGAAATACATCGTTCACTTCCCGGAATCGCGCGAGATCTGGTCCTACGGTTCGGGCTACGGCGGCAACGCGCTGCTCGGAAAGAAATGCTTCGCCCTCCGCATCGCATCCAACATCGCTCGCGACGAGGGGTGGATGGCCGAACATATGCTCATCGTCGGCGTCGAGGATCCGCAGGGTGAGAAGACCTACATCGCGGCGGCCTTTCCAAGCGCCTGCGGCAAGACGAATCTGGCCATGCTCATTCCGCCCAGGACGTTCGACGGCTGGAAGGTCTGGACTGTCGGCGACGACATCGCCTGGATCAAGCCTGGTCCCGGCGGCCGCCTGCATGCCATCAATCCTGAAGCAGGCTTTTTCGGCGTCGCGCCGGGCACGTCGGCCGCCACCAATCCGAACGCCATGGCCACGCTCGCGCGGAACACGATCTTCACCAATACGGCGCTCACGCCCGACGGCGGAGTCTGGTGGGAAGGTATGACCAAAGAGCCTCCCGCCGAGTGCCTCGACTGGCGGGGACGCCGCTGGACTCCCGAAATCGCGCGCGAGACCGGCGCGCGCGCCTCTCATCCCAACGCCCGTTTCACCTCTCCGGCTTCGCAGTGTCCCAGCATCGATCCCGATTGGGAGAAGCCCGAGGGCGTGCCCATCAGCGCGATCGTCTTTGGCGGACGCCGCGCCGCCACCATGCCGCTCGTCTTCCAGGCCTTCAACTGGACATCGGGCGTCTATATCGGAGCGACCATGGGGTCGGAAACCACCGCCGCCGCCGGCGGCCAGGTCGGGACGGTCCGCCGCGACCCGATGGCCATGCTCCCCTTCTGCGGCTATCACCTCGGCGACTACTTGCGCCATTGGCTCAAGATGCAGCGCTCCCTCCGCGAAACGCCCAGGATTTTTCACGTCAACTGGTTCCGCAAGGACGATGCCGGGCGGTTCCTGTGGCCGGGGTTCGGCGAAAACATGCGGATCCTGAAATGGATCGTCGACCGCGCCCGCGGCAGGGCGCTGGCCAACGAATCGCCCATCGGATGGACGCCCAGCTACGAGAGCATCGACTGGAGAGGGCTCGACTTCCCCCGGGAGACATTCGAAGAACTGCAGCGCTTCGACCGCCACGCATGGCGCGCCGAGATCATCGGCCACGAAGAGCTTTTCATCGACCTGCACGATCATCTTCCGCCGGAGATGATCTACGAACGCGAACTCCTGATCTGCCGGCTATGACCATGACCCGGCTATTTCAGTACCTTGTAGATATTCGAGAAGTCGTCGGTCCAGACCTTCAGCCAGGGATTGGGCTCCATCTTCTTCAGGCCCGCGAATGACTTGGTTTCGAATGGCGTCATGCTGTCGGCGACGACAATCCAGGTCGTGCCGTAGCAGCGCCCGTCGTCGGAGTCGTCCGTCTCCACTTCCACTGCCACACGGCCTGTGGCGGTGGCCGCCCGCTCCAGCACGGGCGCGAGGTCGATGAAGCGGTTCGAGATGTGGACCACGAGCACGCCGCCCTTCTTCAAATGTCGGAAATAGAGCTCGATCGCCTCCTTCGTCAGCAGGTGCACCGGAATCGCATCCGAGCTGAAGGCGTCGACGGCAAGAATGTCGAAGTTCTGCGGCGGCTGTTTCTCGAGCGTCAGCCGCGCGTCGCCAAGAACGACGTCGGTCGCGCCTTCCGAATTCTTCAGGTACCAGAAATAGTCGTTGGCGATCTTCTCCACCAGGGGATTGATCTCGTAGAAACGATAGAAGTCGCCCAGCCTGGAATAGCCGGCAAGGTTGCCCGTCCCGAGCCCGACGATTCCGACGCGTTGCATCTGTGCGATGTTGCGGTCGGCCATCAGGCGGCCGAAACCGGTGTCTTCGCAGTAATAGGTGGAAACCTCGCGGCGGCGTGCCGGATGAGTGTATTGCTCGCCATGGTTGATCGTGCCGTGCATCAACGTGCGGTAGCCGTCCATGTCGTAGACGTTGCCGTGTTGCCGCACCCGCAGCTCGCCGTAGAAATTGCGCTGCACCAGAATGCTGTCCTCGTTGATCGTCTTCAGCTCGCTGCCGAGGTAGCCGAGCACAGCCGAGCAGAGCGACAGCACCCCGATGGATTTCCACCCCAGCAGATCTCCGCCCATGCCCAGGCTGGCGTCGCGGCTCACCATCAGCGTCAGGACGATGGTCATCAGGCCCAGCGTGATGGGCAGCTCGATCATCGCGGGAAACACAAGCGGCGCGATCAAAGCCACAAAGAGGCCGCCGGCCGCTCCGCCGGCCGAGATCATCAGAAAATAGCCGGTCAGGTGCGCCGGCTCAGGCTTGCGCCGCGCGAGTTCGCCATGAAACACCATCACGAGCGAAAAGAAGCCGGCCGCCAGGATGGCGATGGTGGTGCGGATGCCCGGCCGGTTCGAGGGTCCTTGCAAGACAAGGTAGGACAGCGCGCCCAGGGCAATCGGAGAAAGCGCCCAGAACACCTTGCGCCGGTACCACCCCTCCGCGTCGAAGCAGAGGATGAACGTCAGCAGATAAAGCGCCAGCGGCAGCACCCAGAGAAACGGAATCGGCGCGACGTCCGTCGTCAGGTGCGTCGTCAGCGAGAGCAGGAGCATCGACGGGCACGCGGCGAGAATCACCCAGTGTAGTTTGGCCATCAGGCCGGGAGCCGGCGTGGGCGGCGCGCCGGCGGGGTCGTCTTCGGCGGCGGGAACGGCTCTCAACGCCCGCCATCCGGTGAAGCTGCACAGGCCGGCAAAGACAATGAACGATCCGCTCCACATCCACGTCTGCGCGCTCAACGTCATGAGAGGCTCGATCAGCGGCGGATAGGTGAGCAACGCCAGCATCGAGCCGAGATTGGACAGCGCATAGAGCCTGTAGGGTGACCGCCCCGGATAACTCCGCGCGAACCACGCCTGGATCAGCGGGCCTGTCGTCGAAAGCATGAAGTACGGCAGCCCCACCGTGGCCGCCAGCAGCCCAAGAATTCGCGGGATGGGCGCATCCGGTGAATCCGGCTTCCACCACGGGCTGGGAACGATTGGCATGAAAGCCAGCGCCAGAACCAGCAGCGCGGTATGCAGAAGATGCTGCCGTTTCGGCGAAAGCCGGTTCACGATGAAGTGCGAGTAGAAGTATCCGCCCAGCAGCGCGGCCTGAAAAAAGAGCAGGCAGGTCGCCCACACCGCTGCCGTGCCGCCGAACCAAGGCAGGATCATCTTCGCGATCAGCGGCTGCACCTGAAAGAGCAGAAAGGCGCTGAGAAAGACCGTGACTGCGTAGAGTAGCATTCGAAACCACTGATTGTAATGCAATGGCCGCCCACGCCCATCTTTCCCCCACGGCCCGTGTAGAATAACACCGTCCCAGGATTCCACTATGCGATCACTCGTTCTCCTCCTCATCGCCGCGCTTTCGGCCGGCGCCGCCGACATCCCCGCCGGCTTCAAACGCATCTTCAACGACAAGGACCTCAAGGGCTGGCACATCAGCGAGGTGAACCACCACGGCAACACCAAAGCCTGGACCGTCAAGGACGGCGTCCTCATGGTCACCCAGGACAAGCCCGGCAACGGCGGCATCCTGCTCACCGACCAGAAGTACAGGAACTTCGAAGTCTCGCTCGAGATCAAGCCCGATTTCGGCTGCGATGGCGGCCTCTTTCTCCGCTCCAGCGAAAAGGGCGAAGCCTACCAGGTCATGATCGACTACCTCGACAAGGGCATGGTCGGCGGCATCTACGGCGAGCGCCTCACAGGCGTTCGCGCCGACAACTCCAAGGCGCGCGAGTGGCAAAAGTACTGGAAGAAAGACGATTGGAACCACCTGCGCGCCCGCATCGAGGGTGACGTGCCCCACATTCAGGTGTGGCTCAACGGCACGCAACTCGTCGACTGGACCGACACCGAAAACCATGCCGCTGGCGGCGCCACGGAAGGCATGATCGCCGTCCAGGCGCACTTCACCAATGAGAAAACCCCTCGCTGGGTCCCGGGCGGCTTCCACCGTTTCCGCAACATCGCCGTCAAGGAGCTCCCCTGAGATGACCAGACGTGACGCCGCGCGCGCGGCTGCCGCCTCCGCGCTCTCCTACTCCCGCATCCTGGGCGCCAATGACCGCATCGGCCTCGGCG
>JACADU010000182.1 GCA_013388415.1 Bryobacteraceae bacterium | reverse complement strand
CGCGCCTCTAGCGATGCGCGCGGTTTCTTCGGCCTGTGAAAGCAGCCTGGGGAGATAATCTCGCACCTGCTGCCGTCTGGTTTCGAACTCCACCCTTGCTGCGCGAGTCTCGGCCTCCACCAGAGCTTCGGCCGCGGCCAGGTTCGCGCGGGCGGCGCGCGCTTCAGCCGAGGCCGCCTCGATGTTCCCCTGGTTCCGGTTGCGGACGGGCAGATCAAATTGCAGGCCAGCCAGAGCCGTGTCGAATCCGTTGGTCCGTTTGTAACCGCCGAGAATGTCGATATTTGGCCTCGCGTTGGCTTCCTCCAGCCGGGTTCTCGCGTTCGCCTGGTCCAGGAGAGCGCGCGCCAGTTGGATTTCAGGACGGCGGGAGAGCGCCTGCTCGACAGGCGGCCAGACCGGATCGGAGGCTGGCGGTTCCAGCAAGCCTTCGAGGCGCACTTCGGGGAACGACGTTCGCCCCATCTCGCGAAACAGGCCGATCCGCGCCTGCGCCTCCTCCAACTCGGCCTCGTTCGCCGCCAGCGAAAACCGCCCGGCCTCCACTTGAACGCGAATCAGATCCGCTTCAGCCATGGCGCCTTCCTTCACACGGACGCGGTGGTACTCCACCGTCTGTTCAAACGTCTTCAGGGTTTCGACAATCAGGTCGCGCGTGCGTTGCGCCGCCAGCGCTCTCCACCAGGCTTCGGTGACCCGGAGGCGGATGTTCCTCTCGAGGATGGCCAACTCCAACTCGTTCCTGCGGATTTGCCGCGCAGCCACCTCGCCCCGGAGCGAGCGTTTGCCCGCTGTCTCGAATGTCTGTTGCAGAAATGCGAAATTGTCCGTGTCCTGCCCGTAGACAAAGGGTTCGGCGCGGGGGATGCGCAGGTTCTCGACCTGCATGTTCAAGCGGGGATTGAAAGTCAGCCGGGCCTGTCTCTCGAGTCCTCTCGCGGCAACGATCGACTCGCGTCCGGAAGCCACTAGCGGGTGAGACTCAAGAGCCATTCGCACTGCCCCGTCCAGTGTCAGCGCCTGCTGGGCGAAAACGATCGCCGGGAAGCACACCACAAGAATCGGACGCCATGCCATGGAAGAAGATCTTAATCTCCGATCATATCGTCCGGTTTCGCCGGTCCACAAGCGGAGCGGCGAAGTTCCCCCTGCAAGGCATCCGGTTCGACACGCCTCGCTCACAGCAACCCGGCTGTTTTCACAACGACACCTCCAGGGCGCTCCACGCCGCCAGGCAGGATGGAAAGGAGCCGCCTGGCAACGAACTCCACCACGAGTGGATGCGCCCGCGTAAAGGCGAGCTCGATCGTCTGATCAGCAAATCGCGGAGCTTTCCACTGCGGAGCCTCTGGCGCCAGGGCCCGACTTTGTCAACCGGACCATGGACGAACTGGTTGGCAGCATCGAACTCTCGAGGAAAAAAGGACTTCCTGGCACGTTGAGTTGCGCCTGGGCCGGCCTGGCAGACCCCGAACTCGGAACCCTTGCAGGGCTGTCATTCACCGGTTTTGCACCGAGAAAGTCCCGGTACCATTGCGATAAGGTGATACTGTAGTACGGAGGCCCTAGGTTAATCTGAGGCGATTCAGGTACTTAACTTAAGGCAGTACTACCCTTTTCCCGGGTACTGGACGTCCGTAGGATACAGTAAGAGGTCTGGCCCCGAGGAGTTGGGCTTGGCGTGGCGAACTTGGAACGCACGCAAGGCTCGAGGCGGAGGTCGAGAGAAGACAAGATGGAGACCGAATCGAACAAAATCCGGGTGGTCATCGCGGATGATCATCCCATTGTCCGCGAGGGGTTGCGGAAACTCCTCACCCTGGAGGATGACATCGACGTCGTGGGTGAGGCGGCCGACGGGCGGGAGTTGGTGGAGCGGATGGACGAGTTCCGCCCCGACGTGATCCTGCTCGACTTGAGAATGCCCAACCTGGACGGGCTGGGCGCGCTCCAGACCCTGGCGCACACCGGCCAGAAAGCGCGTGTCATCATCCTGACCGCGTCGGAAGACAAGAACGAATTCGTGCAGGCGATGAAGCTCGGATGCAGCGGCATCGTGCTCAAGCAGACAGCACCGGACCTCATTGTGAAGAGCATCCGCAAGGTGCACGCAGGCGAGATCTGGCTCGATTCCCACACCACCGCCGCGGTCATGCGCCAGTTCGCAAGCCCGCTCGATGTTGGAGGCCAAAGCCCCTCGAGCAAGGTTCGTGAACGCAGCCCGCTCAGCGCGCGCGAACGCGAGATTGTGACGCTCGTTGCCCAGGGTTACAAGAACAAGGAAATGGCTGAAAAAATGTTCATCAGCGAGCAGACGGTGAAGAACCATCTGCACAACATCTTCGACAAACTGGGAGTCAGCGACCGTCTCGAGTTGGCGCTTTACGCAATCCACAAGGGTCTCCACCTGCAGCAGGGCGATCAGTAGCCACGCCGGAATACAGATTTTCGTCCGTATAGGGGCGGCGCATCCGAGCCTCGGAATGGCCGCCCGTTTTTTTGCCCTCAGCGAGGGTGGACACACGCCGCGAAGAAATCCGTACGGAAGCCTCTTGCATTCGTTCGACGATGGGATCTACGATGATTTCAGGAGGATAAACAGATGCGGTTGTCTCTGCTTGCCATTGGAACCTTGGTGCTGATGGCGATTTCCGCTCCTCCGACCACTCTCCAGGCGGCCATGCAGGATGTGCTGCCACGTTGCATCAGCGTAGAACCGATGAGCGGCAAGGTCGGGACCGAGATTGTTGTCACCGGCGAAAACCTCGGCAAGGAACACGTGGCGGAGCT
>JACADU010000012.1 GCA_013388415.1 Bryobacteraceae bacterium | reverse complement strand
GTTCCTCGCCGTGTCCATCGGCTCTCTGAAAGAGCCGAACACGGCGTCGTAATACTGTGCCAGCCAGCGATAAGGCCGAACCGCGGGACTGCGCATCGCGACTCCTCCCAGCCCTGCCGCTCAGGGCCTCAATACGCCCAGCGCCAGAGGTTCGCGCCAACCGTGAACCCGGCGCCAACCGCGGCCAGCAGGAGAATATCCCCCTTCTGCAACCGGCCGTCCCGCAGCGCTTCCCACGTGGCGATCGGAATCGTCCCCGCCGTCGTGTTCCCGTACCGGTCGATGTTCACCAGCACCCGGTCCATCGGAATCCCGATCCGGTCCGCGCATGCCTGGATGATTCGCTTGTTCGCCTGATGCGGAATCATCAGTTTGATGTCGTCCGCCGTCAGCCCGCTGCCCTTGATCAGGTCCACGCTGATCTCGCCCATCCGGCGCACCGCAAACTTGAAGACCGCCTGCCCGTCCTGCTTGACGAAATGCAGACGCTGGTCCACGGTCTCGTGCGACGGCGGCATCCGGCTCCCGCCCGCCGGCATCTTCAGCGCCTCCCCCCCGGAACCGTCCACCACATTCCGGAAACCGATGAAACCCGGCGGCTCATCCTCAGGTCCCGGCTCGATCAGGAACGCTCCCGCGCCATCGCCGAACAACACGCACGTCGCCCGGTCGGTGTAGTCGATGATCCGCGACATCGTGTCCGCGCCGATCACCAGCACTTTCCGGTGGCTTCCACTCCCCACCAGGTGCGCTGCCGTGGTCAGTCCATAGACGAAACTCGAACAGGCCGCGATCAGGTCGAAGCCCCACGCATGCTTCGCCCCCAGTTTGTCCTGTACAAGGCACGCCGTCGACGGGAAGAAGTGGTCCGGCGTCACCGTGCAGAGGATGATCGCATCCACGTCGGCGGCCGTCGTTCCTCTCGCCTCCAGGCAGTTCTTCGCCGCCTCCACCGCCATGTCGCTGGTCGCCATGTCCGGGTCCGCGATGTGCCGCTCCCGGATTCCTGTTCTCTCGAGAATCCACTCGTTCGATGTATCGACGAGTTTCTCCAGGTCCTGATTTGTCATCACGCGCGGGGGCACGTATGCTCCAACCGCCGTTATGTTAACGTTTATCAATTTACCTCCAGCCAGTGTCCCCAAGCCCCGCAGGGCGGCACATCCAGCCTTCCCTCAGGCAGGCGGCATTGCCGCCGGCGCAAGGAGCTTCTTTCCGGACACGAATGTGTGAATCGGACGTAAAGACACAGTGTTACGCTAAACGGGAGAGGGATGCAAGCCCAACTCGCCCTGAGCCTTCCACTGAGCAACGAGGAGATCTTCGAGGCCATTTGGCGTGAACTCGCGCCTCGCCGCGATCTGCCCCAGATTCGCGTTGTGGTCCGGCCCTATGTCAATACCATGGGCAAGATCTCGCTCCGCGACGGGCTGCTTGAGGTCCGCCTCTCCGACCTCATCAGTGGCGCCCCGGCCACCGTCCGCGAAGCCCTCGCCCGGATCCTGCTGGGCAAACTCCACCGCCGCCCCGCTTCGCCTGTCTTTGTCCAGCGTTACCGCAGTTGGCTGAACCGAAGAGAAGTCCGGCGAACCTTCCATCTCGTCCGCCAAACCCGCGGCCGCAAGTTTGTCTCAGGACCCGCCGGTGAGCACTACCACCTCGATCCGATCTTCGACCGCCTGAACGCTGCCCATTTCGACGGCCTCATGGCCCGCCCCGCGCTCGGCTGGAGCCGCCGCCCCTCACGCACGCTCCTCGGCCACTTCGACCCCTCCCACAACGCCATCATCCTCAGCCGCATCCTCGATCACGCCGACGTGCCCCAGTACGTCGTCGAGTATGTACTCTTTCACGAGATGCTCCACCTGAAGCACCCCACCGAGCACCGCGGCTCACGCCGCTGTATTCACTCGCGGGAGTTTCGCCTGGAAGAAAAGAAATTCCCCTCCTTCGCCGAGGCGAAAGCTTGGCTGAAGAAACTTTAAGGAATTCCGGGCTTCCTGAATCAGGCTTCCGATTGCGCCGCGTTCAGCGGACCAGCCACCGCGACGAACCGGTCGAACGCTTCGACAAGCTTTGCGGCGTTGACACGCCCAACACCCAATTGCGCGAGGGCGAACTGCAGCCGCACCTGCCACCACAGCAGGCTGAACCGCATCTTGGCTTCCACCAGCGTCTGCCGGAATTCGACGCTAGTGTTTCCCGCCAGCACCATCATCCTGCCAGCGGTTTCCAGCCTGAGAAAATCCGCCCTCATCTCCTTCAGGTAAGCCGCCGCCGCCCGCATCCGCTCGCGGCGAATCCGCTTTTCCAAACCGGCGTTGACACCTCGCCACCCGCGAGCGACGCGCAGGTCTTCAGACGACGCCAGCCGCGTCAGGACCGTGTACCGCGAAGGGTCAAACTCGAGCCACCAGCTTTCCTCCACAAGATCGCGCTGATCCGTTCCCGCCAGCCGGCTATAGCTCAAAGCGACGCCCGCCAGGATCAGAAGCGCAAAAGAGAGCACGAAGACCAAAGTCATCGGAGAAACCTCGACGATTTAGACTATCCCTTTCCTGCCTCGCCGTGCAAGCACTTTTCGCGCTCAGGCCGATTTTCGCCGGGATTTCACCCTAGTTTCCGCAGTGATTCCAACGCCTGGTTCATCGTCCGCAACTGCCCTGCCAGCGCCGCTTCGCGCTCTCCCGTCGCCGGCAGCGCTGTCGTCGCCGCCACGTCCTTACTCTTTGATTTCAGGGCGAATAACCACATCGCCATGCATCCGGCGAAGACGTACAGAGAGGAGGTGCTTCCCAGCCTCGTCCAAGCCGTCGGGTTCAGTCCCCGCACCACATGAAACGCTGTCAGCGCCACGAAGAAAGCGGTCACGCCAAAGCCGATCAGCACGACGTTCCGCCGCTGTGGAATGGGGAACCAAGCCAGGACGGCGGAGATCATCAGGAGGAATGTCGCAAGTGTCTTCGTGACAATCGCTTCCAGCCTGAAAACCAGCCCGAGGATCGGGAATGGCTCCCGCGCGGGATTGTGATCGAGCAACGTCGTCACGCTCGCCAGCGCCCCCCCGGCCAAGAGAGCGACGAAAATCGTCAACTTCCCTAGCGCCGCGATCCCCCGATAGTCCTCAAACGCGTGTCCGTAAATATGAAGAACCAGCCAGATGTAGGACAAATAGAGGATCGGCGCAGTATACAGATACGCCTCGGCATATCTGTTGCTGCCGAAAGGAAGCAGCGCCAGCAGGATGGATCGCGCCGAAGAGACGATCAGAAAACACATGACCGCGCTATAGCGCCCAGCTATGCCCAGCCATTGCAGCCGGACAATCACGGCAAGGCATAACGCGATGCCAGTGTACCAAGCCCACTGCTCGAGACCGGAGAGTCCGCCCATAATCCGAGATCCTGATCATAACAGACCTCTCGTTCGCGTCCTTCCGGCGCGGCGGCCGGAAGATAGGCTTCGGCATTGCCATGACCGCAGCCCAGCCGCGTTCTCGGGTGGACAAGCCAGTCTGCCAGACTAGACCAGGTTGCCGCCCCCGCCCGGTTTGGTCGGCTCCGGCGGGCACGGGTAGCAAGACGGCCACGGATCCTGGGCAACCGGCTTCGGAGGCTGAACGCTAATCAGAGGCAGAGCCAGCAGGATCGCGAACAGGATTCTTTTCAACATCGTAAGGGTCCTTTCCTTCAAGTTGGGGCTTTCGTAACAAACACTACCGGACCGAAGCCCGGTTGGCATTCAGATTCGGGATTTTTTCTGACTTTGGAACAAGTTGCGATTTGCAGTTTGGTTTCTTCGCGATTTGTGCATAAGCTTCTGGCATCACCCCCTGAC
>JACADU010000233.1 GCA_013388415.1 Bryobacteraceae bacterium | reverse complement strand
GGGGGGGGGGGCGGGGGCGACCGCGACCGTGAGCGCGGCGGACGCCGGGGAGGCCCCGGCGGTGGTGGCGGAGGGCGTCCTCCACGCCGTGGGCGGCGCTAAAGACACAATCGTCGCCATCTCCACGCCCCCAGGCACGGGCGGCTTGGGCATCGTCCGCATCTCCGGCCCGGATTCCCGGGCGATCATCGAGCCTTTCATCCGCTTCAAGCCAACCCACATCTGGATGCCCTGGCACGTCGCTCACGCCCATCTGCTTGACGAGCAGGGCGCCATGGTGGACGAGGTGCTGGTGACCTGGTTCGCCGCGCCTCACTCCTACACCGCCGAAGATGTCGTCGAAGTGTCCTGCCACGGCTCGCCGGTCATTCTCCGCCATGTTGTCGCCATGGCGCTGCGGCACGGCGCGCGCGCCGCCGTTCCCGGCGAGTTCACTCTTCGCGCCTTCATGAACGGACGGATCGACCTGCCCCAAGCCGAGGCCGTGGACGACCTCATCCGGGCCACCACGCTGCACCAGGCGCGCGTGGCAGCCCGCCAAATCTCCGGTTCAGTGTCGAAAAGCGTCGAACCCGTCAAGGCGCAGGTCGTCGAACTGATCGCGCTGCTCGAAGCGGGCATCGATTTCGCCGACGATGACGTCAGTGTGGCCCCGCCAGAGGAAATTCTACGACGTTTGTCAATGATAAGTGAGGACCTCGGGCGGCTGACCCGCTCCTTCAGTTACGGGAAATATGTACATGAAGGCTTTTCACTCGCCATCGCCGGTCGGCCGAATGTCGGCAAGAGCCGCCTTTTCAACGCGTTACTGGGAATGGAGCGAGCCATCGTCACGGACATTCCGGGTACTACCCGCGATACGATCTCAGAGGCGCTGGAGATTGAGGGGATCCCCGTACGGGTCGTCGACACCGCAGGGGTTCGGCCGAGCGCGGATCTCGTTGAATCCCTGGGGATTGAGCGAACTTGGAAGGCGATGGCGGACGCTGATATTACTTTAGTAGTAATAGACTCATCCGAGCCCGTCGACGAACAGGACCGGCAATTACTCGAGCATGCTGCGCAGCAGGGACACTGCCTGACCGTCCTAAACAAATCAGATCTGCCTCGCATGGCGCAGGTGGAAGGCAAGACAGTTTCGGTCTCTGCCTTGACCGGGGAGGGAATCCCGGAACTGAAAAGCCGGATCCTCGAGGAACTTGCGCCCGGCTCGGCGGCGGCTGCGGAAGGTGCGATCATCACTTCCGCCCGCCAGGAACGACTTCTGTCGGAATCAATGGAAGCAGTTCAAAACGCGGAGCGTGCAGTCCATTTTGGACTGCCCCACGAGATGCTGCTTCTGGATGCTTATGCGGCCCTCAGGCCTTTGGACGCCCTGACGGGAGCAACAACGGCGGACGACATCCTCAACCGGATCTTCAGCACATTCTGCATCGGGAAATGAGCGCTACAATTGCGCTCCGAGCGCGGCAGTCTTGCAGACAACCTTCCGAACCGCATCCAGAACCCCATTGATAAAGGGGACCGCATCCTCCTCCGAATACCTTCTGGCTAGTTCCAGGGCTTCGTCGATGACCACTGCGGGCGGAGTGCCGAGGTCCTTCATCTCATACACCGCCATTCGTAGTAAATTTCGATCGACCATCGGCATTCGCTCCAGGCGCCAGTTTGCGGCGCGCTGCGAGATGTGATGATCGATCTCCTCGAGGCTGGCGATCGTTCCGCGGACCAGCGACTCCATGAATGGATCACGGCTCAACGGTCCGGGAGGCTCGTCGCCCGTCTCCTGTTCGACCTCGCCGCTGAACAGCGAGGCGTAGTACTGCTCGATCGCCTGCTCAGCAGGCAACTTCCGGGCGTCGCAGAGGAAGAGGACCTGAAGAGCCCGTTGGCGGGACTTCCTTCGGGCTGGCATAAAACTTCTTTAAGAATTGGGATGATCGAGCTTGCGCAATAGATTCGCCATCTCAATGGCAGTCATCGCGGCCTCGAATCCCTTGTTGCCGCCTTTGGCTCCAGCCCTGTCGATTGCCTGCTCAAGGGTATTGGTGGTCAGCACGCCGAAGGCGACCGGCACTCCTGTTTCAAGCGTGACTTGAGCCAGTCCTTTGGCGGCTTCGCCCGCGACGTAGTCGAAATGAGGGGTTTCGCCGCGGATCACCGCCCCCAGGCAGATGATGGCGTCATAGCGCTTGGAGCGGGCCAGCGAGGCGGCCACAACAGGCATCTCCCACGAACCCGGCACACGCGCAAGTTCAACGGCCTCGGCCCCGGCGCCCGCACGCGCGAGCGCATCCATCGCGCCGCCCAGCAGCCGCTCCGTGATGAAGTTGTTGAACCGGCTGGCCACGATCGCGAATTTCAATCCCTTGGCGTCGATCTGGCCTTCGTAGACCTTTGGCTGCATATGGGATAATGGTTCTTTCCTCCCCAATCATAACAGCAGTTCTCACTGGCGCCACGAATGGATCCCGCGTACATACGAAACTTCTCGATCATCGCGCACATCGACCACGGCAAGTCGACCCTGGCCGACCGTCTGCTCGAATACACCGGCGCGTTGAGCCAGCGCGAGATGATGGATCAGGTCCTAGACACCATGGACCTCGAGCGGGAGCGCGGCATTACGATCAAGGCGCACGCGGTCCGGCTGGAGTACAAGGCTGACGACGGCAACCTCTATCAGCTCAATCTGATCGACACGCCCGGGCACGTGGACTTCACCTACGAGGTTTCGCGGTCCCTCCAGGCGTGCGAGGGCGCTCTGCTCGTCGTCGACGCGAGCCAAGGCGTTGAAGCCCAGACACTTGCCAACACCTACATGGCCATCCATCATGGCCTGGAATTGATCCCCGTGATCAACAAGATCGACCTGCCGTCGGCCGAACCGGAGCGCATCAAGGAGCAGATCGAACACATCATCGGCCTCGACGCCTCCGACGCCGTTCTGGCAAGCGCCAAAAACGGCATTGGAATCCGCGACATCCTCGAGCATGTCGTGCACAAGGTCCCGCCGCCCAAGGGAGACCCCGGGCTGCCGCTGCGGGCGCTGATTTTCGACTCCTGGTTCGACCCCTACCGCGGCGTCATCATCCTCGCGCGAATCGTCGAAGGAAGATTAAGAAAAGGTCAGAAAATCCGACTGTGGTCGACCGACACCGTTTATGAGGTGGAAGGAGTGGGTTACCAGTCACCGAAGCCCATTCCTTGCGACGAATTGGCCGCAGGTGAAGTAGGCTTCATCTTCGCCAACATCAAAACCGTCACGGATGCGAAGGTCGGCGACACCATTTACGACGCCGCCAACCCGCCTTCAGAACCTCTGCCCGGCTTCGAGGAAATGAAGCCGATGGTGTTCGCCGGGCTCTACCCGGTGGAGAGCCACGAGCACGGTCTGTTGCGGGACGCGCTCGAAAAGCTGCGGCTTAACGACTCGGCGTTCAACTTCGAGCCCGAGAACTCGGTGGCGCTTGGATTCGGCTTCCGCTGCGGATTTCTTGGGCTGCTGCACCTGGAGATCGTGCAGGAGCGTCTGGAACGCGAGTTCGAGATCGACCTGATCACGACGGCGCCGGGGGTGAAGTACATCGTCACGCTCGGCAACGGGAAGGTGGTTGAGGTAGAGAACCCGGCGAAATGGCCCGACCCGAGCGAGATCGTGAAAGTCGAGGAGCCGATCATCGAAGCGACGGTCATCACGCGGGAAGAATTCCTGGGCGAGATCCTGAAGCTGCTTGAGGAGAAGCGGGGCGAGCAGCGCAAGTTCGAGTAAATCGGCGGCGGGCGCGTAATGCTGGTCTACTCGCTGCCGCTGAACGAGATCGTGCTCGATTTCTACGACCGGCTGAAGTCGGCTTCACGCGGCTACGCGTCGCTCGACTATCACCTGGCGGGGCACCGCGTTTCGCCGATGGTGAAGTTGGACGTGCTGGTCGCCGGCGAGCCTGTCGATGCGCTGTCGATGATCGTGCACAAGGAGTTCGCTTACGAGCGGGGCAAGGCTTTGATCGAGCGGCTGCGCAAGCTGATTCCGCGCCAGATGTTCGAGGTGGCTCTTCAGGCGGCGATCGGGACAAAGATCATCGCCAGGGAAAACATTTCGGCGCTCAAGAAGAACGTGCTGGCCAAATGCTACGGCGGCGACATCACGCGCAAGAAGAAACTGCTGGAGAAGCAGAAGGAAGGCAAGCGCCGGATGAAGCGTGTGGGGCGGGTGGAGATCCCGCAGGAAGCTTTTCTGGCGGTGCTCAGAGTCAATCAGTCCGGCGACAACTAGCTTCGTTATCGGAATCAGAACAGACTGGCATACCACGGCGGCAGAAGCCGCAGCCCGTGGAGCAGCCAGATCTCCGAGCGCAGCCGCATCACCGACGAGACGAGGTTCTTCCCATCAGGCGAAGCGCTCACCCGCCAGCCGCAACTCACGCATGCGTCCGGACGCAATGGGCCGAGGTCCCGGATCACGCGTTCTTTGCCCGAGACGACATCGATCGCCACCAGGGTGCTGTCCTCCCACGTGCCGCGCACCTGATAGATCGTCTTCCCGCCGCGTGACCACGCGAGCGGTTTCGAGACTCCAGGCAGGAAACGGGACGGCTTGCCCTCCGGGCTGACCAACGTAATGCCGGGTTTGTCCACAATGGCGCACGCAATCCACTCCGAATCTGGCGACCATTCCGGCACTGCGGTCATGTCAACGTTCTCGATCAGATCCACAGGCGGCGCGGAGCTTCCCAGTTTTGCTTTCGCCAGCGTCCCCGGTCTTTGTGGCCGCATTCGATGGCAGGCGATCCATTGGCCGTCGGGTGACCACGCGGGAGCCTCTTCAACTGCCCCCTCTTCGGT
>JACADU010000011.1 GCA_013388415.1 Bryobacteraceae bacterium | reverse complement strand
CCGGCGGATTGCTCACCGCGGGTCTCTCCTTTTTCATCCTCTTGCGGATCAGCCCGCTGATGACCGGACTGGCGCTGGGCATCGTTCTGGCATACTCTCTGGTGCTGCGCAAGGCGTTCACGACGCTCCGCCCGATCTTCAAGGAGCGCGGCAAGATCAACGCGGAGGTGACTGGACGGCTGACCGAATCGCTGGGCGGGATCCGCGTCGTCAAGGGTTATCACGCCGAAAGCCGGGAAGAGGA
This sequence comes from Bryobacteraceae bacterium, assembly GCA_013388415.1. Taxonomy (GTDB): domain Bacteria; phylum Acidobacteriota; class Terriglobia; order Bryobacterales; family Bryobacteraceae; genus JACADU01. The sequence continues at coordinate 8,981 of JACADU010000011.1, read as the reverse complement.
AGTCTTCCGGCAGGGCGCCGGGCGGCTTCTGGAGAACGTCCTGAAATCGATCACCGGAGTGAGCTTCCTGAGCCTCTCGGCCACCGCGCTCATCGGCATCGTGGGCGCCCTGGTGATGTACATCGGCGGCCGTCAGATCATGGCCGGCCAACTGACGCTCGGCGGCTTCGTCACCTACACCGCGTTCCTGGCCTTCCTGGTCGCTCCTGTGTTTCAGGTGGTCGGAATCGGGACTCAACTCACGGAGGCCCTGGCCGGACTGGAGCGCACGCGCGAGTTGCTGAACGAAATGCGGGAGGATGCGGACCCGCGCCGCGTCCGTGTGCTTGACGGGCTGACGGGACATGTCCGGTTCGAGGACGTCGGATTCGCCTATGAGGAAGGCAAGCCGGTGCTGCGGGGCGTCTCGTTCGAGGCTCCGGCGGGGACGGTCACGGCGCTGGTGGGCTCGTCGGGTTCCGGCAAGAGCACAACCATCGGGCTGGTGGCGGCGTTCCACACGCCGCAGACCGGACGCGTCCTGGTGGACGGGCACGACCTTTCTGAAATCCGGCTCGATTCCTACCGCCCGAAACTCGGCGTCGTCCTCCAGGAGACCTTTCTGTTCGACGGGACCATCCGCGAAAACGTCGCCTTCGCCCGTCCGGACGCCGGCGATGAGCACGTTCTCAACGCCTGCCGCATCGCGCGGGTCGATGAGTTCGCTGAGCGCTTCAAGGAAGGCTACGACACGGTGGTCGGCGAGCGCGGAGTGAGGCTTTCGGGCGGGCAGAAGCAGCGAGTGTCCATCGCTCGCGCCATCCTGGCCGACCCGCGCATCCTGATCCTCGACGAGGCGACCTCCAGCCTGGACAGCGAGACGGAATCGATGATTCAGGCCGGCCTGGAATTCCTCATGCGCGGGCGCACCACCTTCGTCATCGCCCACCGCCTCTCCACCATCCGCCGGGCGGACCAGATTCTGGTGATGGAGGAGGGGCGCATCGTCGAACGGGGCTCGCACGCCGAACTCTACGCGATGGGCGGCCGCTACCGCGAGCTCTACGACCGCCAGCACAAGCTCGAGGAAAACCTCTTCCTCGCCCCAGGAGAGGGCGACACGGTTGACGAACCCGGTGGAGCCGTCTGAGGAGCCTCCCATTAAGTTCTGAAGGAGGCCGTGATCCGGGCGCGCAGTCTGTTCTGTTTACGACGTACTCGCCGGGAGAAAGGGCGAACCGCCGGCGCCTCCAGTGGGATTGCCACCACGATCGTGCGCCTGATTACCTCGAATCTGGAGAGGGCCAAAGCGTCAGGCGCGGCCAATCTCAAAACGCGGTGCGCGACGGCCTGCACATGCTGTTCGACAGGGATTGAGACCTAATTCAGCAGTTCGCGCCGGTAATGCTCGAGCGCCACGCGGACCAGTTGTGAGCGCGTCCGAACGCCAGTTTTCGAAAACAGTTGCTGGAGCGAAGCCTTGATTGCGCTCTCGCTCACCCGCAGCCGGTCCGCGATCTCCTTGTTGGCCAACCCCTCGAAGACGCCGCGAAGCACCTGGCGGTCGCGCTCGGTGAAGCGCGCCCGGCGGCTGGCTTCGCTCGACGGAAGATCGGAAAGCAGTTGCTGGTACTTCGGATCGAGCCAGGTCTCTCCGTTCAGAACGGTCTTGATCGCCGCCATGAGCTGCTCAGGAGAATTGTTTTTCAGGAAGATCCCCGCGACGCCGGCATTCAGCATCTGCCGGATTTCGGTCCGCGTCAGCCCAACGGTCACGATGAGGATCTTCGCCGGCAGGTTCCTCTGGCGGGCGGCGGCAACAACCTCGTTCCCCCTGCGGTCGCCCAGTTCGTAATCGAGCAGCATCAGGTCGAAGTCGGGCTGATCGAGGCGGGCCACGGCCTCATCAACCGTCGAGCATTGGGCGACCACGCGGCAGTCGGATTCCGCCGCCAGCAGCCGCGAGAGGCTTTCGCGGAACAGGGCGTGGTCGTCGACATGCAAGATTCGAGTCATTGGCGCACCTCCGAAGATACATTTTCCTGACTCCGGGCGCTGCTTGAGTCCTCTTGCTGGATCCGCAGCCGGATGACCATCCGGCACCCTTGCGGGCTGGGCTCATGGGCCAGATCGCCGCCACAGGCGCGGACAATCGCGCGTGAGACAAACAGCCCCAGCCCGGCGGAATCGACGCCGGACCTAAATGGCTTGAACAGCCCATCGACATTGGAGATGCCCGGGCCGGAATCCTGGTGGACAATCAGGATCGAGTCGCCGTCCTGCATGGCTGAGATTTCAAGCTGCTTCAGAGGAGAGTTCTCCATGGCCCGGAGGCTGTTCCGGGTCAGGTTCAGGAGCACCTGAAGGAGTCCGTGCCGGTCGCCCAAGGCGGACGGGAGCCCGGGCTCGACCGACAGTCTCAACTGCGCTTCGGTGGATTCGATTGCGGGAGACTCGACAATCGAAAACTCTTCCAGCAGTTCGTGGATGTCCACCGCATCCACCTCGATGTCGGTTGAATTTTGCAGCTCGAGCGTCGCAACGCGCGTCAGGCCCTGCGCGAGCATGCCCAGCGCCTGGTAATCCTCGTTGCCGCCAATCCCGGGGATCCTGCCCAGATTGGCGTGAACCACACCGATGGCTGCGCACATGTTCCGGATCTCGTGCGAGACGCTGCCGACCAGCACGCGAGTCGACCGCAGCAGGCTCTGTAGGCTGGATTCCTGGAGGTCCCGGATGTCGTCGCTGGAATCGGTGATGATGGCCGCCAGCCTGGCGCCCCGCTGTGTATCAAAAGTCGAGAACCAGGTACAGGCAAGAAACGACTCGCCGCTCGCCCGCCGCCCCCGGCAATGCGCAGCCGCGCGGTACGGCTTCCCCGCCGCGTGCTCGGTGAGGAGCTCGGCCATCATCGGAATATACTCGCCGATCCGCCGGCCGGGCAGAGCTCCGGTCTCAAGCCCGAGCAGCCTGTGAGCCGCCTCATTCGCCAGGTCGACCCGTCCGTCCGGCTCCAGCATGACGATGGCCGCCGGGCTCGATTCGATCAGCGTCCGCAATTGCTGCTCGGCTTCCTGCCTGAGCCGGATTTCACGCTTGATCTCGTCGTAATGGCTGAGCACCAGCCTGCGGTTCCTGGCCAGTTCGCCCGAGAACAGAGCGGCGGCGACGTGGCTCACCGTGACGTAGGCGAGACGCGTCACGCCGTCGGTGTCCCAACTGTAGGGGTGAAATTGCTCGCGAAGAAAGGCCAGCGCCACGGCCAGCGACACCACCTGCAACCGGCTCAGGAATAACGAGCTGAACATCAGCGGAACTGTGTAGAGCATCCCGAGCGAGATCCGGGCGTAGACCATCGCGTCGAGCAGCGCGATGATAGCGATCAAGAGCCCAGTCAGCGAGAGCCCGGCGGGTCTGGGAAAGTCCAGGATCTGATCGACCCAGTTGCGAACCGGCCGGGGCGCCATTCCCGTCGTCGGCATTGTGCTTTTCCGCTAGTCTATCCAAAGAGCTTTGAACTAGGCGCGCTCAAAGCGGCCATCCTTAAGCAAACGATAGCGCAATCCGCGCCAGACGATCGTATTGCCGAAAAAACCGGCAAGCCAGAGCAGGAAACTCAGCGCGTCCTGGAGGGGAATTGCCCACCAGAGCCTCCGGCAGAGCGAATCGTTGAGCGCGGCGCCGGAAACGGCATGCGCGGCCACCGCTCGCAACAATGCCGTGGGGATCAGGACGGGCCACCATTCCGGCGCCGCCGCGATCAGGGCAAACGCCAGCGGGATCGGGTAAGTGAAGATCTGGCCGATATAGCCCACCGGGCGCGACCGCCGCGTCGACCTGTTCCAACGCAGGCGGTGCGAAATGTTCGCCGCGAAGCCCTGCGTCCCTATCCGGTGCTCGACCACGTAGCTGGAGAGGATCACCCCATATCCCGCTTGCGCGGCGAACTGGCCCAGGACAAAGTCCTCGGCGAGGTAGCCGGCGAACCGCGGCCACCCGCCAAGCGCCTCGAGCACCTTCTTGCGGGCGGCAATGGTCGGCCCAACCGCAAACCGGACGCCCCCTTCCACCAGCCGCGCGGCGAAGGCGCCGCCCCAGAATTCGGTGTTCATGCCGATGGCTTCAAGCGTCGACCAGACCGATTTGCCAGGCACTGCGCGGTAAGGGCAGGTTGCCACGGCGGTCTTCCCGCCGGCGAACTCCGCTGCGATCGTCCTCAACATGGACGACGTGACCCGAATGTCGGAATCGCTCATCACCAGAAGATCATGACTTGCTTCCCGCATCATGATTTCCAGGCTCCAAACCTTGGCGTTGGGGTAGGGCGGCTCGCCGGTGACGAAGAGGCGGACAGGCGCCGCCGGGTAGTCCCGGCGAATCCGCACGACGAGCGCAAGCGCCGGGTCCTCCTGGCCGCGGGACGCAAAGAGCAACTCGAACGCCGGATAGTCCTGCTCGAAAAACGAGCGCAGGTTTTCTTCCAGCCCTTCATCGAGACCGTGGAGCGGCTTCAGAACGCTGACCGGCTCGGATTGCCCGGACGGCGCCGGCTTGACCGCCCGGTAGCGCCACACCGCAATCACCGTCAGCACGCAGAATCCCCATGACCCCGCCAGGAGCAAGGCCAACGCCAATGTGGTGATCCAGGACATCTACTCGCCGGGCGACCGCGTTTCGATGGCCTGCGCGATTCGCGCGAGCGCTTCACCGAGCGGCATGGACCCCAGGTCGCCCGCTTTCCGCGCGCGCAACGCCACCTTGCCATCCGCCGCTTCGCGGTCGCCCGCCACGAGCATATAGGGCACCTTTTGCAACTGCGCCTCGCGGATTTTGTAGTTGATCTTCTCGCTGCGCGAATCGATCTCATGCCGGATGCCGGCCGCCTTGAGCTCCGCAGCCACCTTCTGGGCGTACTCCTGATGCCGGTCCGCAATCGGTAAAACAACCGCCTGCACCGGCGCCAGCCACACCGGAAACGCGCCGGCGTAATGCTCCAGCAGAATCCCAAAGAAGCGCTCCACCGAGCCGTACAGCGCCCGGTGGACCATCAGGGGTTGATGCTTGGCGCCGTCCGGCCCGATGTACTCGAGTTCGAAGCGCCTCGGCAGGTTGAAATCGAACTGCACCGTGGAAAGCTGCCAAGGGCGGTCGAGCGCGTCCAGCAGCTTGACGTCGATCTTGGGCCCGTAGAAGGCGGCCTCCCCCGGGACGACGGTGGCTTCCAGCCCGACCCTCTCGACGGCACGCTTCAGCGCGTTCTCGCTCATCTCCCAGTCCGCCGCCGTGCCGAGATACTTCAGGCTTTCGCCGCCATCCCAGGTGGAGATCTCCGCCTTGTAACGGTCAAAACCGAATGTCTTCAAAACGTCGACGGCGAACTCCAGGCAACTGACGATCTCCTGCTCGATCTGCTCCGGCGTGCAGAAGATGTGGGCGTCGTCCTGCGTAAAGCCGCGCACGCGGAACAATCCATGCAGCGTGCCCGAACGTTCGTAGCGGTACACCGTGCCTAGTTCGCCCAGCCGGACCGGCAGGTCCCGATAGCTCCGCTGCTTGTCCCGGTAGATGAGGATGTGAAACGGGCAGTTCATCGGCTTCAGCCGGTAGACCGCATCGTCGAGTTCCATTCCCGTGAACATCGAGTCGGCGTAATTCTCGAGGTGGCCGGAGGTATGCCATAAGTCTTCGCGCCCGATGTGAGGCGTTGAGACCAGCGAATAGCCGCGGGCGATGTACGCCTCCCGCATCCAGTCCTCGAGCATCTTTCGCACGAGGGCGCCCTTCGGGTGGAAGAAGATCAGCCCCGGACCGGCCAGGTCCTGAATCTAGATCAGGTCCAGTTGCCTGCCGACCACGCGGTGGTCGCGCTTCCTGGCCTCTTCCAGCTTGTGCAGGTGGTCATCGAGGTCCTTCTGCGTGAACCATGCCGTGCCGTAGATGCGCTGCATCTGATGGCGATGCTCGTCGCCCTTCCAGTAGGCGCCGGCGATCGAGAGCAGCTTGAACGCCTTCAAACGCCTAGTGGAAGGCACGTGCGGGCCGCGGCAGAAGTCAATGAACTTCGGCCCCAGCGTGTATTCGGTAAACGTGTCTCCGGCGCGCTCTTCGATCAGTTCGCACTTCATCGACTCGTTCAGGCCGCGGTATTTTTCGAGCCCGGCTGCCTTCTCGACGACGATCCGGTCGTAGGTGAGTCCCCGGTCGCGGATCTCAACCATCTTTTTCTCGATTTTCTCGAGGTCTTCGGGCGTAAAAGGCGTCTCGCGGAGGAAGTCGTAGTAGAAGCCGTCCTTGATCGGCGGGCCGATGCCCAGCTTGGTTTCCGGATACAGCTCAAGAACCGCTGCCGCCAGCAGGTGGGCGGTCGAATGGCGGTAGACTTCGAGCGCCTCCTCGTTCCTGGAGGTCAGGATATCTACAGTCGCATCGCTTTCCAGCGGCCGGGTCATGTCCCAAAGCTCGCCATTGACGCGAGCGACGACGGCGTCTTCGGCCAAACGGGTCCCGATGGACTTCGCAATGTCCATTGGAGAAGTGCCCGCAGGCACCTGCCGCTGGCTGCCGTCCGGCAGGGTCACTAGGAAGCTGCTGCTCATAACGCTGTGTTCTCTTAGGGGGGAGAACTCCAGCGTATCATGCGGCTCCTGCCCTCCCCAGCCGCGGGGGTTGATATGCTTGAATTTCGGAGCCCATTCGATGCCAAGCGAACCAGCGGCTGGGAACGTGGCCGGTGCCGATGTTGCGTCGGGCGAGGTTTTATTGGTCGAAAGGGCCAGGCAGGGCGATGCCGAAGCGTTCAGCGCGCTGATCAGCAAGTACGAGCGGCGGGTCTACCGCATGGCCCGTCAAATCACACAAAATGATGAAGATGCGGAAGATGTCCTCCAGGACACCTTCCTCAAAGCCTACGAGCACCTCCCCTCCTTCCAAGGCCAATCCAAGTTCTATACATGGCTGACCAGGATTGCTGTTAACGAAAGCTTAATGAAGTTGAGAAAACGTAAATCGGATCGCACCGTTTCGCTGGATGAGAACATCGAAACGGATGAGGAATCGATCGTCAGGGAAATCGCTGTCTGGGACGGGACCCCGGAAGAGCGATACGGTCAGGAAGAGCTCCGGGCCATCCTCGACGAGGCGATTCAGAGTCTAAAGCCGATCTTCAGGACGGTTTTCGTGCTTCGAGACGTTGAGGAAATGTCAACTGAGGAGACGGCCGAGATGTTAGGGCTGTCGATCGCGGCGGTCAAGAGCCGGCTGCTGCGGGCGCGGCTTCAACTCCGGGAGAAGTTGACTCGGATCTTCAAGCGAAAAGGGGACCAGATCCTTGGTTACGTGTAAGGACTTCCTGCGGGAGTTGGGAGAGTACCTCGACGAATCCACAGACCCCGAGTTGCGGGCTGAGTTGGATCGCCACATCAACGAGTGCCCCAACTGCTGGGTCGTGCTGGATACGACGAAGAAGACGATCAACATCTATAAGGGCTTGGAAGCGCAGCCACTTCCCGAGCGACTGCGGGCCCGGCTGATGGAAGCCGTGGCAAAGAAAATCGGCTCCGCGTCAAACGGTCACGATTGCTGAGCCGAAAGGCACGCGCCTGCCGAGTAAGGACACCTCGCGCACTGCGCCCCCGGCCGGGCGGGGTACTCCATCGCGCCGCGCATGCGCTGAAACCGCCTCCAGACCTCCAGGCACTCATCGAGATCCGGCCGCGTCAGACTCACGGAATGTGGCTTCGATCCGCGCAAGTCAAACAGCCACGCCTCGTCCGGCAGCCGCCCGTTGAGTTTCTCAAGCGCCAGCGCATAAAAACGCAGTTGCCTTGAGTACCGCGCCAGCCGGGCTTCGTCCAGCGTTCTGTCCGTCTTGTAGTCGACGAGGACAACTCCCCCGCCATCTTCAAACCAGAGGTCGATCTGACCGCGCAAGAGGTGGCCATCCAACTCAATCAGGAAATCGAATTCATTAAACTTGTTTAATGAAGAGGCGGCGCGCTGCCCGAGCGCGCTGCTGGTGAAACTGGCGGCCAGTTCTCTGGCGGCTTCGCCCGCGGGGAGCCCGGCCAGGGCATTGTGGACCTCGGCGCCGAACGCCGCCCCGCCCGGCTCCGTAGAGCCTTCCAAGCACTCCGGCTCAAGCTCGGGTTGAGGCCATCCGGCCAGGAATTGCAGGTAGTACCGCCACGGACAGTCTTCGAAAACAGCCAGTGAAGTGACGGCCACGGCCCCTGCTTCCGGCGGGGTCTCCACAAGGGGGGTGATCGGGGGAGGCGCCTCGGCCCCGAGCACCTCCGGGGGGGGCAGGATTTCGGGCTCGCCCGAGCATTTCAGAACGGCGACGGCGCCTTGTTCGATCTGTGCGCTGAGTCCGCTGGTGATCAGCTCGGGCCAATCCGACCGCGGTCCTTGAGTTCCGTCGCGCCAGCTCAGCAGGAGTTTCTCCTCGGCGCGGGTCATGGCGACGTAGAGCAGGCGGTCTTCCTCGCCGTCGCCGAGGCGCGAGTCTTTCTCACGCACGGCGTTGAAGACGGGATCGCCGATTCCTTCGCCGGCTCTGCCGGGGTCGCGCCATCTCAGGCCGAGGCCCGTATCGGCACGGAAGGCGATGGGCGCCGTATCGCCGCGGGCGCTCGACTGTGCGTTCACCAGGGCGACGATGGGGAATTCGAGCCCCTTGGCTTTGTGGATCGTGAGAACGGTGACCGCGTCGCCTGCATCGAGAACGGGCGCCGACGTCTCCTTCCCGCTGGCCCGCAACTGATCGATGTAGTCAAGCCAGGCTCGGAGATCGCCGGGCTGCTCCTCAGCGAGCTTGTCGAGCAGCGAAAAGAACTTGGCGACATTGGCGCTGGCCTGCGGGGCGAGCCGGGCGAAGAAGCCCGTTTCGTCGAGAAAGCGGGCCAGCACGGGCTGCGGCGCGGCATCGGCGATGGAGTTCCGCAGTTGCTCGAGCCTTTCGGCCGCCGCAGCAGGGGCGAGCCGCTGCTCGAGCCGGCAAAGGG
>JACADU010000122.1 GCA_013388415.1 Bryobacteraceae bacterium | reverse complement strand
CGGGGGCCGCTCGGCTTTCGGCTCGGAAGGCGGCGCCGCCGGCTCAGCCGGTTGGACCGGCTGCGATTCAACGGCAGGCTCGATGGGAGGCGCGGCCTCCGCCGGGGCCTGAGGCTCCGCTTCCTGGACAGCCGGTGCGGATTCTTCCAGGGGTTTCTGGTTCTGCTCTTCGTTTTCGCTCATATCGATTCCGCCTCTTTGGCCAGCCGGGCCCACTCGAGAGCGACACGGCCGGAGGGCTTCAGTTTCAATTGTCCTTGCCCGCGGGTCAGGAAGGCGGCCTGAACGGCTGCGCGAGCCTTCTGGAACTCACGGGGGCGTCCTTCGGAGTCGAGGACGCGGTTCAAACGCCGATGCAGCCGCCAAGGCCGTTGCTGGGTTTCCGCCAGGCGGTGCTGGCTGCGGGCGGGGAGAATCCGGTCAGTTTCGCGGTAGAAGGCGCCCAGCTCGCCCAGGAATTGGGGGCTGGCGCCGAACTCATCCACGAGCCGCAGCATCAGATCCTTAAGGTCCGCCGCCTCGGAAAGCTGTTTGGAGTCGAGGACCCGGCCGAAGATGGAGACCGAATCGCGGGCGCTCGATTTGGCGATGCCCAATTGCCGGGCGGCTTCAGCCCAAACGGGGGCGGGCTCGGAGGCGGGATCGGCCGCCATGGCGAGGCCCATGGACATCGTTTTCGCTTCCGGCCCCGGAGAGTCGCGCAGAACCTCTTCGGCGGTCCGGTGGTACAGGCGCTGCATCTCCCTTGCGAATTCGATCAGCGCGTCCCAGGAACCGGCGACGGCGAAACCGTGGCCGCCGGCGGAAAGGACCGTCACTTTTCGCCAGAACGCGCCTTGCGTGCAAAGCACCTGAACTTCGCCGGTGAAGAAGGGCTTGAAAAACGCCGTCAAGGGCATATACTCCTCGACGGACTGCGCGCGGCGGAGGCGGGTCTCGAACTGATCGATCTCGCCCCGCAGAATGCCCCACGCTTTGCGGCCGGCCGCGCGGGAAGCGAGTTCCTCCAACGAAGCCGGAGCTTCGCCGTTGTCGGTCAGGGCGCGGTGGGTCGCTACCGTGTGAGGCTCGCCTTCCCGGCGAAGCAGGCCGGGCGCATCGAGATCGAGGACAGCGGCGGCGGAATCCGGGAGGGCGGCAAAAAGGTCTTCGAGCCACCCGGCTCCGGCCAGAGACTCCTCGAAGGGAGAGAAAAGGTCAGCCGCATCGAGCGCATTCAGGCCACTCCAGCGGACCATCTCGGCGTCGAGGCGCTTGCGGACATCGGTCCAGGCGCCCAGGTTCTCGGTGGCGGCCCAGGCGAGCCGCAGGCGGTTGCCGGTGAAGCCGGCGAGCTTCCGGGTGGTCTTGGTCAGGAAGGCGTGCGCCTCGGGCATGCTTTCGGCGGGAAGGAGGACGAGAAACTGGCCTCCGCCGCTGGAGCCGAGCAATTCCTGCGACAGCTTGAGGTGGTCGAGCAAGCCTCTGGGGACAGCTTCACTCAGCAGGGAGATGTAGAGACAGGCTCCCCCGATGCCGTTCAGATTTCTGCCATAGGCCTCGACGAATCCGTCGGCGCCCAGGATCTTACCTTGAAGAAATACCTGCACGAAGACCGCCTCGAAGCGCGACCAAACTTCAAAATTAGCACACGGCCGCGCACCGGAGCGCGTTTCCGCCCAACGGGCAAGTTCTAGACGCCGGCGCGCGGGCGATAGCCCGGGCGGGCGCTGATGCGGTACTTCTTTGCCGAGTCGCTCTTGACCTCGATGGTGATGCGCCGGAAGCCTTCGTTCGGGTTCGGCGCCGGGTAGTAGGTGACGGTATAGCTGTTGCCGAGGTCCTCGCGGATGGCCTCGAAGGCCTCGACCTGCTTCTGCCAGGTTTTGGCGAAGAAGCTCTTTCCGCCGGTCCGGGAAGCAATGCGGCGGAAGACTCCGCTGGAGATAGGATCGCGGCTGGCGTCGCTGGTCGAGATGACGTAGATGGGAATGCCCTCGTCCTCGGCGACCGCGCGGACATCGTCCGGCGCGACCATGGAAGCCGAATCGGGTCCGTTGGAGAAAACGATGACGACTTTGCGTCCCGGAACCTTGGCTGCGTCGCGCAGAGTGAGCAGCAAGGAGTTGTAAAGAGCGGCATCGTCGCCGGCGACTGCCTTCCGCAGTCCCTCCAGCACTTCCCCGCGCTCCCGGGAGAGCGGGGCGGCGCGGGTGAGATTTCGGGAGAAGGTGTAAACGGCGACGGAGTCGGCGCGGTCCAAGCCTCTGACGAAATCGGCGATGGCGTCGGAAGCGTAGACGAACCCCCGGTACATGTAATTGGACGTGTCGAACAGAACGAAGACGTTGGTTCCGACGAAGGCGTCCGTGGAGATGCCGCCCCGCTCGGGGTCGGCTTGCGCTGTTTCCAGAGGGCGCGTCGTGCCGTCTTCGAGGATTTGGACAGGCGGGCGATTGCCTTCTGTAAAGGTATTCACTTTTTGCGGGATGCCGTCCTCGAGGATGCGGAAATCGTTCGGTCCCAATCCGTTGACGTAGCGTCCCTTGGAATCGGTGACCGTGAAGCTGAGCACCACCATATCGACCTTCACTCTGAAGGTCGGGCGGCCCGGCTCCTGCTGAGCGAACAGGAGAGGCGGCGCCGAAAACGGGACAAGCGCGCCACCGGCGGCTGCGAAGAAATGCCTGCGCGAGAATCTCATTTCGTATGTCCTCCTATTCCTGAACCGAAGCCTTTGTTTCGAGCGCCTGAACGCGGAGCGTGTCGGTCCTGACCCGCTCGGCGACCACGCGCATGGAACGCAGCAAGGCCGGCCAGTCTTCCAGGTGTGTCGCGAAGATTTGCTCTACGGTTTTCTGAGTCCACTCGGGCAAAAGAGTATTCAACTGCGAAGGCTGAAGAGACAGCTCATCCGCGAGCGCGGCGAAGAAGAGGTTGTTCGACTCCCAACTTTCCGCCAGGATGCGGCTGGAGTAGCCCATCAGGGTGGGGAAAGTCCGCAGGTGGAGGAGTTCGGGGCGCTGCCGGTTGGCCAGCGTCGGCTTGGGCGTTCCGAAGGCGCGGGAGATCGCTTCCTGATCGCAGAGGGCGGGGACAGCCTTGGCGATCTCGTTGAGGCGGGAGGCGGCGGTGGAGCCGGTTGGCAGGTTCAGCGCGCGAGCCTGCTGCCCGAGCGTGTAAAGCTCCGCGGGAGTCGTGTTTTCCAGAGCTTCCCGGACCATTCCCGCGGCCAGATAGTCACTGACGAGTTTGACCCGGGCGGGCGGGGCGAGGCGGTCGAGAGCTTCGAGCACTCTGGTCCGCACGGATTCGTCCATCGCAGCGGTGGCGAGGGCGCTTTCCCCGAGCCTGAGGCTGAGAGCGACATAGCGCGTCTGAGCGGGTTCGACCTTCCAGAAGCGCGGCAGCTTCGAGCTGACAAGCATCTGGGGCACGAGGTCGCCCCAGATCAGGGCCTGTTCACGGGTAGGGATGAGGAAGTTCTGTTCAGCCTCGGCGAGGGCGTAGGGCAACTGAGCGAGCGAGCCAACCAGACGCCCGCCGGCGCTCGACGGCCAACCCGAGCCCAGCACTTCGGTGCCTTTCCAGGTCTGGTTGTTGCCCTGAATGCCAATGAAATCGTGGCTGCGGGCGAACAGGGGGTTGGTGTAAAGGACCTGAGCGCCGGGCGGGGCGTAGTGGATGTAGAGCAGACCGACCAGGGTGTCGCGCAGCAATGGCGCCAGAAGACCGCGGGCGTCGCGCAGCCGCTCGGGCTGCCCGGCGGCTTTCTCGATCACCGAACGGAAGTTGAGGCGGCGCTGCGCGTCGAGGTGCTTCTCCGTCCAATAGCCGAAGGCGAAGCTGTTTTTCTCCTGGGAGGAGAGGGAAGCTTTCGGCAGGTTGAGGTCGGAGACCCGGGCGGCGAGCCTGTTCAGGAGGGCGGTGTTGAGCTTCTCGCCCTTGGAGAGGGATTCGAGATGGTCGGCGAGATCGAAAAGGGTCTTGAGAGAGACGAGCTTCTGGGCTTCGAAGATCTTCATCATCTCGGCGAGAAGCAGTTGATGGGTTTCTTCGTCCTTTGGAGAGACGGCGCCGGCGAGCAGGTCCATCATGCGGTCATGGACATTGGCGCCAGGGGGGACCGCAGCGGCCTTCAGCAGCAGCTCGACGCCGCTCCGTCCGGCGTCGAACAGCTCGCGGGTCGATTTGCCGGAGACGAACGGGGCCAGGATCTGTTTCAGCGTGGCGTCGGCATCGGACTCGGCGATGAGCTCGTGGCGCACGAAGACCTGCCAGAGCGAGGCGAGCGCTTGCATCATCCCGGCGGCGTCGGCGCGGTTGACGGTGTCGCCGATGGTATTGATCCGCTCGGCGGTGTTCAAGAAGGCGATGATGGTCTCGTCGGAGAGGGCGGGCGTCTCGTTGAGGAGCGGATACTGGGCGCCGAAGTTGCGCCACGCTCGAGCCAGCCTGTCGACGGTGGCGGGAGCGAGAGGCTGCTTCCGATGGCGGTCGAGATCGCTGATGGCGAGGAAGATCTTGAGCGGCTCGTTCTCCACGGCTTTGCGGGAGAGGCCGAACAGGGCCTCGACCAGGTCGTCGGGCTCCTTCCATGTCAAGGCCGACCTGGTGAGCTTGCCGTCGTATTTGCCGCTAGGCGAATTGGTGAAGAGCTGCTTCCAGACCTCCAGGCTGCCGGGAACGTGGGGCTTGCCGCCGACGATGCGGAGGCGGGTTGTGAGCAGCATGAGATCCGTGTTGGCGCGGAAGACGGGCCGGGCGGGTCCGGGGCTGGTCACGCGTCCGCGCAGGGCGGCGTAGAAGCGCTTCATGCGGGCGGGTTCGGTGAGGTAGTCCTGGGTGGGGCCTGAAATTCTCAGCAGGGCGTCGAAGTAGGAGGCGAGCCAGCCGTCGTCCTTGGTGACGAGCTTTTCGATGAACGCCACCCCCTGGTCGGGCGAGACTCCGACAAGATCGGCCCAGGCGGCAGCGCTGCGCGCGCCTCCCGGGACGTTGGCCTTGCCGTCGCGGATGCGAAACATTCCGCCGAAGAAGTCGAACACGTGGGCGAAGGCGCGGATTCGGGTCACGGGGAGGGCTTTGCGGACTTCGGCCGCGGTCTCCGGGTCGAGTTTGGCCAAGCCCAGATACAGGCGGCACATCGCCGGGTCGGCAATCATCGCATCGACGAATTCGCCTGCCGCTTTTTCCCTCGAGGAAAGCCAATACTCGGCCGAATAAAGAACGGGCACGCGGGTTGGAGCGAAGTTGTATGTAAACGGCCGGTTGGTTCTGAGAGCCTGCTCGAGTTCGGCGAGGGGGAAGCCGGAATCCATCGAAAGGAAGGCGCGGGTGGCGTTCACTGTCTCCAGGACGACATCGGCGCCGCAGCCGCCGCGCATTCTGAAGCCGAGCACTTTGAGGAGTTCGCCGGTTCTCGGCGAGTCACACTGCTCGATGGTGAGCAGCTTGTCGGGGCCTGTCAGACGTTCGATCTCCCGGGCTTGCCCGAGATACCGGACCACGAGTTTGAGGTACTCGGTTTGTTCGAGAGACTCGCTTCCGCTAACGGCCTGATAGCCGTTGGTGACGATGTTTCTGGCCAGAGCGAGGAGGATGTCCTCGGGGGCAAGGTCGGGGGAGAGCGCGGCCATCCGGGCAAAGCTGCGGAGGGGGCCCGGGATCTCAATCGAACCCGAGGGAAGAGAGGCGGGCCGCGGCGCGTTCGGGCTGAGACGTAGTTGAGCGGCGGCTGGACCCATGCGGTTGAGCCAGTTGGCGGCCTTTTCGCGGTCGCCGGCGATGAGGTCGAGTTCCGCCAGCCGGCGGAGTGCCGCCCTGCCATGCGGTGAAGCCGAGCCTGCCGATTCGAGCAGTTTCTCCCATGCGGTTCGAGCGCCGGCGTCTCTGCGGTCGTCGAGGAACTCGGCCCAAAGGGCGAGCGTCGCGGGATCGCGCGGGTTGGCCCGCAGGGCGCTCTCGATTGCCTTTCTGGCGGCGCGGGCCTCGCCGCGAAGCTCCAGGTTTCTGACTTCCTGCGCCAGGCTGCCATCGGCCGCGAATCCACCCGTCGTGGCGAGAAGGCCTGCCAGGACGACGTTGTTGAGCAAGGTAGAGAGCCTCACCGTCCCCTCCCGGAATCTGCTCTTATCTTATATTCGACTTCTCGGAGAAGTCCGCCAATGAGGAAGAAGCCTACCACAATTAGCGCCCGGGCGCGAACCGCACCCAATCTTCTCTCGATGCCGCAGAGGCGGGCGGCGATGCACCAGAAGCGGGAATGCGCCACCGGTCGCATGGCGACACCCCCCTTAAACCGCGAAGGCGGCGGTCCTCAATCCGCCGAGGACCACCGCCAACCGTGTTTGGGCATCTCCCGGAGCGAGCCGGGATGGGCGATCAGAGAGAAATGCGGAGAATCTCGCCGGCGATTCGGGCGAAGGCGTCCTTCAGCTTGTCCTGGCTCGGCGCGTAGACGTACAGCCCGTCGCGGAGATTCTTGTCGTAGATGGGGCTGGTGGGGTCGTTGGCGATGCGGCGGAGGAAGACATGGTCGACGTCGCCCAAGCCGATCGTATAGAAGATAACCCCATACTGCGGATCGGTGCGGGCGGTCATCGCCAGATTGTCGGCGACATTGAACGCCACGGCGGTTGCGTCGATTGGGCGGTCGATGCGCTTTTTGCCGGCATAGGCGCCGGAGCTGTAGGTGCCGACCGATTTGTAGCCGCTCGTGCTGTTGTCGTAGATGTCGGTATCGGGAATATAAGCGATATCGCGGCGGATGAGCTTGTAACGAGTGGAGGTTCCCTGGCCGTTGTTTGAGAGGAAGTTCGCGGTCGAGAAGGCGCAGCCCGCGTTGGTCAGGTACTCGCTGCTGGAGGTGATGGAACTGGAGAGGTGCTTCATGATCCCGGACGTAT
>JACADU010000010.1 GCA_013388415.1 Bryobacteraceae bacterium | reverse complement strand
TCCGCTCGACGAATGGCTCTCGCCGCCATTCGAGCCCACTGTCCGCGGCGACGACGTGTTCGCCCGCGGCGCCAGCGACGACAAGGGCCAGACGTGGATTCTCGTCAAAGCCGTCGAGTACCTCATGAAGCGCGACGGCCGCCTGCCGGTCAACGTCAAGTTCCTCATCGAGGGCGAGGAGGAATCCGGCGGCGAGTCCATCGAAGGGTTGCTGCGCGAGCGCCCGCCCGAACTCGCCTCCGACGCCGCCGTCGTCTGCGACAGCGAGATGTTCGCTCCGGGTCTGCCGACGATCTGCACCGGTCTTCGCGGCATCGTCTATGGCGAGCTTCACGTTCAGGGCGCGCGGCAGGATCTCCACTCCGGCGTCTACGGCGGGGCAGCCCCCAATCCGCTGATGGCCATCGCCGAAATCGTCACTGCGCTGAAGAACCGCGACGGCCACATTCTCATCCCCGGCTTCTACGACTCCGTGGCGAAGCCCTCGCCCGAAGAGTACGAGGCATGGGCTTCGCTGCCGTTCGACGAGCAGGCTTATCTCGAAAAGGAGGTCGGCTCCACCTGCCTCACCGGCGAACCCGGCTTCACAGTCTTTGAGCGCACGTGGGCGCGGCCCACGATGGAGATCCATGGCATCCGAGGCGGTTTCGTTGGCGAGGGCGCCAAGACCGTCATCCCGGCGCGGGCGGTGGCCAAGATCAGCTTCCGCCTTGTGGCCGACCAGGATCCCTCGCGCGTCCTCCGCCAGGTACAGCAGGCGGTCGAAGCGGCAACGCCGGCGGGCGTCACCGCCGAGTTCCATCTGCTGCACGCCGCGGGCCCATCGCTGGTCGACCCCGCCAATCCCTTCATCCGCAAGGCCGCCCTCGCCATGGAAGAGGTCTTCGGCCGCAAGACCGTCTACATGCGCTCGGGCGGTTCGATCCCCATCGTCGGCCTGTTTCAGGACGAACTGCGGATTCCCAGCGTTCTGATGGGCTTTGGCCTTCCCGACGACAACCTGCACTCGCCGAACGAGAAGTTCCACCTGCCGAATTTCGCGCTGGGCCTCGACTCCGTCATCCGCTACCTGGAGAGACTGTAGATTCGCGCCCTGCCGGGGTCATTCTGCTCCACTGCGAACGCCGGGTCAGACTACGCTGATTCGGGGAAGAAGAGGTCATCCTCCGCGATGTCAGGAATCCCCACGACGAGCACGCGCATCCGCCCCACCGCGCCGTGAATCACCCCGGGAGGGATATGAACCAGTGAACCCTTGCGAACCGGGTGCGGCACACCATCGAGCATCACGCTGCCTTCGCCGTCGAGCACGTAATAAAGCTCCGTGCCGCGCTTGTGATAATGCAGCTTCGCGCCGTCGATGTCCACGGCGTGAACCCATGCCGCTACGCCCGTGCCCGCATCCTCGCGGCTAATGAGCCGGTCCCGCCACCCACAAGTGCTGCGCTCCCGGGGGGACTCTCCCTCATGCCTGATCAACAGCGGTCCGGCCAAGGCGCCGGCGTTCGGGTGTGACATTCTGAAACCTCCCAACTGATGCTATCAACGCGAGGGAAGCAGGCGCCTCACCCGCCGGGCGAGCCGGGTAAACTGGCAGAAGAGACGGGTCCGGCTTCCTATGCAGCTTCCACTGGTCATCTTCGATCTCGACGGCACCCTCATCGACTCGAAGCAGGACCTCTGCAATTCGGTCAACGCCACCCGTGAAGCCATGGGCCTGGCGCGGCTTCCCGACGAGCTCGTCGCCTCCTACGTGGGCAACGGCGCCCCTGTTCTCATCCGCCGCGCGATGGGCGACGATGCCACCGCCGAACAGGTGCAGACCGCTCTCGCCCACTTCCTCGGCTACTACCGCGAGCACATGCTCGACCACACCCGCCCGTACCCCGGCGTGCTGGAGTGCCTCAAGGAACTCGCCGGGGCGGGCGCGAAGATGGCCGTGCTCACCAACAAGCCGGAGCGCTTCTCCAAAGACCTCGTCCGCGGGCTCGGCATGGGCGACTTCTTCTTCCAAGTCTATGGCGGCAACAGTTTCGAGGAGAAGAAGCCTCACCCTATCGGCATCCACACCCTCATCCGCGAAGCCCAAGCCGCCGCGGAACGGACCTGGATGGTCGGCGACTCCTCGACCGATGTCCTCACCGCCCGCAACGCCAACGTGAAGGCCGTCGGCGTCACCTACGGCATCCAACCCGGCTCGCTTGATGAAACGCCGCCCGACATCCTCCTTGACAATCTCGCCGAACTGCCGCCGCTTGTGCTTAGATAGGTCCGATGACCGCGCTCACGCGCAGGACCTTCCTGGCCATGCCTGTTTTCGCCGCCGCTGCTGAACGTCCGCACTCGCGCTCCACTGTTTACTCCACCAAGGGGATCGTCTCCACCTCGCACGTCCTCGCCTCGCAAGCTGGAGCGCAGGCGCTGGCCCGCGGCGGCTCCGCCCTCGACGCCGCCCTCGCCGCCAACCTCGCCCTCTCCGCCGTCGAGCCCATGATGTGCGGCCCCGGCGGCGACTTCTTCCTCATTTACTTCGAGGCCGCCACCGGCAAGCTGCATGGCCTCAACGCCTCCGGTCCCGCCCCCCGCGGCCTCTCCATCCAAGCGCTCACCCGGCTCGGCATGAAGTCCATGCCCCGCTCCGGCATCCACTCCGTCACCGTCCCGGGAGCCGTCGACGGCTGGCACCGCGCCCACGCCCGCTTCGGCCGCCTCAAATGGGCCGACCTGTTCCCCGCCGCCATCGATCTCGCCGAAGCCCACCCGGTTCACGAGATCATCGCCGACCACTGGCCCGACGAACGCGCCTCAGAAGACGCGGAATCAACGAAGCTCTTCCTGCCCGCGCCCAAGACGGGGCAGATCTTCAAGAACCCCGCGCTCGCGCGCTTCTTCAAGACCCTCGCCGCGGGCGGCCGCGACGCCTTCTACAAAGGCGAAATCGCCGCCGCGATTCTCGCCACCTCCCGCAAGCGCGGCGGAACGCTGGCTGCCGAAGATCTCGCCTCGTTCGAATCCGAGTGGGTCGAGCCCATCTCCACCACCTACCGCAACGCCAGAGTCTACGAACTCCCGCCCAACGGCCAGGGCCTCGCCGCCCTCCTCATGCTCAACATCATGGGCCAGTTCCCCCCAGCCCGCCAAGGCGCTCTGTCGGCCGAAGAGTGGCACACGCGGATCGAGGCGATGAAACTCGCCTACGCCGATGTTGCCGCCACCGTCACCGACCCCAGGCACTTCCGCGTTCCCGTGGCGAAAATGCTCTCGCCCGAGCACGCCCGCTCGCGCGCCGGCCTCATTCAGCCTGGCAAGGCCAACTGCGCCGTCAATGCCGCCGAACTCATCGCTTCGCCCGACACGACCTACCTTGCCGCCGTGGACCGCGGCGGCAACGTGGCCTCCTGGATCCAGTCCATCTCGGCCCTCTGGGGCTCCGGCGTCCCCGTCCAGGACTTCGGCTTCCCGCTCCAGAACCGCGGCGCGTCGTTCACTCTCGAGCCCAGCCACCCGAACGCGCTCGCGCCCGGCAAGCGGACCTTCCACACCATCATCCCCGGCTTCATCGAGTACGACGGCTGGCGCGCCGCGTTCGGCATCATGGGCGGACCGAACCAGCCGCTCGCCCACGCTCAGTTTGTATCCAACATGGTCGACTTCGGCATGGATTTCCAGGCCGCTCTCGACGCCCCCCGCTTCACCAAAGCCGCCGCCGCCGGCTGCGATGCGAGAGTCGAGAACCGCCTTCCGGCGGCCACACTGGAAGGCCTCTCCCGGCGCGGCCACCTGCTCGACATCCGCGCCGCCTACTCCACAACCATGGGGCGCGGCGCCGCCGCTGCCGCCCACTCCAGCTCCGGGCTCAAAGCCGCCGCCTGCGATCCACGTTCCGACGGCGCCGCGGTCCCCGAGCTGTAAAACACCATTGACTTGCCCGTGCCCGAACTGTATAGTGTATACGTACACTATACAGTAATGGCGCGGCCCCCCCAAATCCGGATCGAACTTGCGGGATCCGAACCTGCGGTCCGGCAGATTGCCGCTCAGATCCGCGCCGCCATTCTGGAAGGCTCTCTCGCGCCGGGGGCGAAGCTGCCCGCGGTGCGCCGGCTGGCGCTTGACCTCGGAGTCCACTTTAATACGGTTGCCGAAGCCTACCGGCAACTCGCCGCCGAAGGTCTCCTGGCGGTTTCTCACGGCAAGGCGGCGGCGGTCGCCGGCCGCAAGATTGCGCCCGCCACTCCAGAAGAAGCCGGCAGCCTGCTTCAGCGGCTCAGGCAACTGGCGGGCGAGATGAGGGCGCGCGGGATTCCGGCGAGAACAATCCGGAAGGAAATTGAGCGGTTCATCGAGGAGTGACCCAAATGCACTGGAGAGAATTCGCGGTTCTTGCGCCGGCGATTGTGTTTGTCGGCGGTCTGTTCTGGTGGCTCCCGCGGATGCGCCGGGGGCGCCTGTACTTCGGCGTCACGACAGACGCATCGTTTCCGCTCTCTCCGGAGGGCAGGAGACTCTCGACGCAGTACCGCCTGGCGGTGACTGGATTGTGTTTGGCGGCGCTCGCGGTTTCAGCCGCCGCATTGCAGACCCGCTGGAGCCACCTGCTCGGCGGCGTCGTGCTCCTACAGGCATTCGGCAGCCTGGCGGCATGGAGCTGGGCCTGGTCGCGGACGAGGAAGCACGCCGCGCCTCCGCCGCCGGTTCGGGTGGCGAGTCTGGAGTCCGAGGAAGAGCCGCTTGCGCTCTGGCTCACCGCGGCGCTCGCGCCGCTGACGATGCTTCTGGCTGCCGCGCTCTACCTCTACTCGGTCTACGACACTCTGCCCCAACGCTACCCCGTTCATTGGAACGCCTCGGGCGCCGCGGACGCCTTCGCCGCCAAGAGCCTGCGCACCGTTTTCTTCGGCTCCATCGTGGGGACCGGAGTCCTCCTGCTCCTGGCCCTGAACGTCTGGATGCTCCTTGTCTGGACGCGCCGCGGTCCTGACGGGCGCAGAAGCTGGAGCGCGCGGTTCCTGAAGGCGAACCTGAGGATGCTCGTGATCCTGAGCTGGGGCCTCGGGCTGCTTTTCTCGGCGGTTTCCGTGGTCCCGGTCCTGCCCGCCAACTGGTCTGGCGGCGTCTTCCTTGCCGCTCTGGTCCTGCCCCTGACTCTCATCGCGGTCACCATGTTGCCGATGATGAAGCTCGCCGAGGAACCGACCGAAGAAAGCGACAAGACGCCTGATGAGTGCTGGAAACTCGGCTTCGTCTACTTCAATCGCGAGGACCCGGCTCTGGTCGTGCCGAAGCGCGCCGGACTTGGCTACTCGTTCAACTTCGCCCACCCCCAAGCCTGGGGCTTGATTGGCGCGATGATCTTTCTCGTTGCCGGCCCGCTCCTGTTGATGCTCTGAGCCGAGTCGCTGCGCGCTCTACTGCACGGTCCCCTCAGCCTCCGGAGGCGCCGTCTGGAGGGTCAAGAAGTACGACGCGACTTCAAACCGCCGCGTCATCTCGGCCGCCATCCACGCGAACTCCTCCGTCAGCCGGCACTCATACACCACCTGCCGGCCCTTTCCTTCTTCGACCGCCGGTCCCAACACCATTTCGCAGCCCATCGCCACCGCCAATTGCCGCATGTTGGCTTCAACCGGTTTCGAGTTCGCGGCCGGAAGGCACCCGACCGAACAAAGCAATTCGATCTCCTCCCCGGGTTTGATCAGCACCGGCATCTCCTCGCCGTCGCCCCGCTGACCCATCACGAAGACGGCGTCGTCTCCGCTCTCCTGCCACTCCAGCCCAACGTCGGTCAACAGTTCCTTGAGTGCGTTCAGTTCCATAACTCCTCCACTGGAGATCAGGCGCCGGCTTGGAGGCCGGCGCCCGCGCGGACGGACCCATTCTCGCGGACTGTTATTTTGGCGCGCAGTCGACCCACTTCCGCTTCGCGTTGGATTCGATCACCTTCTCGAGCAATTGCATCCCGCGCAGACCGTCGGCGAAAGTCGGATACTCCACCGGAGCCTTCGGGTCCGCGACCCTCGTCCAGAACCGTTTCGCAAGCTGCTTGTGCGTGTCGTCGTATCCCTCGCTGTGCCCGCCAGGGTAGTCCGCATAGGCCGCCGCCTTCGGATAGAACAGCGACGGGTCCTTCACGATGATCCGGTTCGCTTCATTCCGGTTGCCGAGCCACAGCTCGTCCGGCCTTTCCTGGTTCCAACTGGCGCCCATCTTCGTCCCGAAGACATAGATCTCGAAGCGGTTCTTGCAGCCCGCCGCCACCTGGCTCACCGTGTACGCGCCGCGGCACCGGTCACCCATATGCAGCAGCACTCCGCCGTAGTCTTCGGTGTCGATCTTAACCTCTTCGTAATCTGACGGCTTCAGCTTCTTGCCCGCGAACGTCTCCACCGCCACCTTGGGCATCTTCCGCGTCTTGTGGACGATGTTCAGATCCGCGCACAGCTTTGTGATCGAAAGCCCCGTGACGTGCTGGATCATGTCCATCCAGTGCGAGCCGATGTCGCCGACGACGCGGAGCGGTCCGTTGTCCTTCTTCAGAATCCGCCAGTTGAAGTCCGTGTCATACAGCAGCCAGTCCTGCGAGTAGGTGCCCTGAACCACGAGGATCTCGCCCAGGTCGCCGTTTTCCACCATCCGCCGCAGTTGCTGAACCGCCGGATAGTAGCGCAGGTTGTGGTTGGTGGCGTGGCACAGCCCCTTCTTCTCCGCCAGGTCAAGCATCTGCCTGGCTTCCTTGGCCGACATCGCCAGCGGCTTCTCGCAGAGCACGTGCTTGCCGGCCTTGAGCGCGGCGAGTGAGATGGGGGCGTGGAGCGCGTTCGGGGTGCAATTGTGGATTCCGGCGATCTCGGGATCGGCCAGGATCTCCTCCACCGTGGCCGCGCGTTCAATATGATTCGCCTTGGCGAACCGCTGCGCCTCCTCGATGTTGATCCCCGCGACCGCGGCGACTTCGACGAATCCGAGGCGGCGGATCGCCTCGACGTGGGTCCGGCCCATGAAACCGGCTCCAATGACTGCTGCCTTGAGCTTGCTCATAAAGTTCTGTCCTTCTTCAGCCGATACGAAGGTGAGTGTAGGCTGTTCGCCTCAAACACTTTATCTCATTCGTCATGACGTTGCTCGCCGCCTGAAACCCGACATCATGATCATCCGCTTACGTTGGAAACCCAGACCTCGACCCGCGCCGAATGTCATTGAAATCACCCGGCGGCATGGCTCGTCCGGCAGTGATCAGCTTGTCACCAGCGAGGAAATGGCCCGCGGCCTCTCGGCCATCCTGTGGCCCGCTTCCACTGTCCCGATGGCGCTTGCTCTCTGGCGCATGGGCGAGGACCTCGGCTTCGCCCGCGACTTCTTCCTCCGCGACGGGCTCGCCTCCAAGTGGCAGATCTGGTTCGCCCTCAGCCTCACGATGATGTGGAGCGCGCGGCAGCTCGCCCGCTGGAAAGCCCAACCGCCGGAAACCGCCGCCGCTGCCGGCGAATCCGCGATCGAACTCGCGCACGATGAGCCCGGAGCGCCCCCCACGCGCCGCTTCGGCAACCTGCGGTAGCGCGGATGGCGGCCGGCGCCTTGTCATTCCTTCCAGTGCAGTTCCGCATCCGACCGGCGGACATAATTGGCGTCAATCGCCGCCGGGTCCACTAAGCGCTCTTCCCCCAACCGCCCGATCATCGCCGCTAATGCGCGCGGGGCTCTTGTCGCTTCGATTCCGAACACTTCCGGCGCCCAGGTGATGAACTCGACATCACCTTTCGCCCGCGCAACCTCAACCCAGGCAGGGAAGGGAATCACCACCTCATCCGCCAGCGGCTTCAGCTTTGAGTCATACAGTCCCCCATACACCTCCCCCCGCCGCGCGTCATAAAACGCCGCCCGTCTATCCAT
>JACADU010000181.1 GCA_013388415.1 Bryobacteraceae bacterium | reverse complement strand
TGTGGTTTGAGTTCGTTCTGTTGCCAGATGCGGTGCACCGAACGGGGCGAGATCCCCATGGCGGCGGCCATGCTGCGGACACTCCATCGCATTCGCGGCGCCGGCGGCTGCCTGACTTTGGTGATCACCTGCCAGACCTTCTCGGCGGGCAAGGAAGGTTTCCGGCCGCGCCCAGGCTGGTCTCTCAGTCCTTCCATACCGGATTGCGCAAACCGCCGCGACCACTTGCTCACCGACGGCAGGCTGATGCCTAAGCGGGAGGCCACCTCCGTCTCCTTAACGCCCTGAGCGCGAAGCCAGACAATCTCGGCGCGGACACGATCCCGCTTGCTGGTCGTCGTTGCGCGGAGCCGGCGCTGCAATTCCGCGCTCTCGCCGGCCGACAGCTCCAGGACGGAAACCGGACGGGCCATGCTTGAGCGTAGCACGGGCGCATTGTTATTACAATCCATTTGCGCTACACCACGCTAGCGAACAATTTGCTCGACCAGTCTCGAATCCGCGCCACGCACGGCTCGCCAGGGAATGCCGCCGTCGAGCGTCGCGAGGCGCCCCCCGTTGTGGAATGCAAGACCGGCGAGGTACGCGTCCGTGGTCTGCCGCGATCCGGCCAGTATGGCGAGATCAAAGATGGCGGAATCAGTCAGGCTGATCGCATCCGGCCAAAAGTGATGAATTGCCGGAAAGCCGGCTTTGAAGAGGGCCAGAGACTCGGCAGCGTGGGCCGGCGACAAACGCAGATTTGGATAGTTCAGATGAGAAACAACGCGAATCAGCCCGTTTTCCGTGAGGGGACACGTGGCCCAGCCTTCCACTGCGGCA
The DNA here is from genome assembly GCA_013388415.1 of Bryobacteraceae bacterium. GTDB lineage: Bacteria > Acidobacteriota > Terriglobia > Bryobacterales > Bryobacteraceae > JACADU01. The sequence goes on along the minus strand of JACADU010000181.1, from coordinate 14,621 downwards.
ACAGCCCGGAACCACGTGACGGCAGCGTCATGATGCACATGTGCCGAATCGAGAAGGCTGACCAGAACATTGACGTCCAGCAATCTGACGCTCATTCGTCGTCTGCCAGATTGCGCACCATTTCATTCGTTACCGAAACGGCTCCAGGACCGTGTTTCCACACCGGAATGCCGAACTGTAGTTCCCTGGCCGGAGCGGGGTCGGGCATCAATCCGCGACGCGCAAGATCAGAAATTGTACGGCCAATTCCCTGATTTTTGAGCCGGGCCATTTGCCTGGCGGCCTCCATCACGTCGTCATCGATTTCAAGTGTGGTACGCATATAGTCATCATAGCATCTAGATTCGTAATTCCGAAGCTCCAGGTAGCGCCAAGCGGCGATACCTCAAGCGATCAGGGCCGAAGGCGACCTGCCAGGAGTGGAGCAAGATGCCCGTGGCGCCAGCCTGGAACGGGAGGCTGCCTCCGGCGGCGAATCCACGCTCAAGCGCGACGGCATCCTGCTCAAATCGGGCAAGTTCAATGCGGCGTTCGAAGGCTTCCGCTGGATCTCTATCAGCACGAACAACGACCAGGATTCCGGTGCGATTCCTGGGACGGTTGCGCTCTTCGCTGGAGGAGGGGATGGAAGAGCGGCGGATGATCCGGCGCATCGCCGCACCAGTGGGTTCCGGCAGGTTTGCCTTTGCAGCCGCGCTTGTGGATTTCCGACAGCAGCTTGCCGAACGCCTTTCCGCACTTTGGACAGACTTCATTCACGCCCGCCGGTGACGGGGCGGGGACTGCTGATTTGACGGCTGGCTGAGCAGCGGCATGGTTGACGGCGTCGCAGGCGCTGCGCGCATGAACGAGCTCGAGGTGGAAATCGCGGATTCCGGCCATGACCGCCCGTGCCGGCGGCAAAAGCAGAGGAGATTTGCTGGTGACGCCGAACAGCGGCAATTCGTGGGCCGCTTGTTGTTTGGCGCCGTCCCAGTAGGTTCTGTACAAGTAGTGCTTGAAGACGACAACCAGGGCCAGAATCCGTTCCGGCAGCACGGAATCCAGCGCCCGTTCGTTGCAGGGGTTTTGTCCCTTCAAACTCTTTTGCCATGCCTGCGTATGAAAGCCGAGGCGCTCGGATACGCCGAGCACATGGACGCACTCCTGCCCGACCAGCTCGACGACCTTGTTCGGCTCGCGGGCGATTCTGAACCTCTTCTCTCCGGCGTAGAGCGCGTCAAGCGCATTCCAAGTCTCGTACTGCTCGAAGGCGAGGCGGAACTACGTGGGGGCCGGCCATGACCGGGTAGTTCAGCACGGTCGCCATGCCGGCTCCGACGCTGACCGCCAGTATCGATGCAGTTGTCACGGCTCCCGCCTTTGCGCAGGAACATCGAATCCGCGTAGATGGGGAGGGTGAAGGGATGCCACTTTTTCAAATCCGCAGCTTCTGTGGATGGCGTCCCGTTCCGGGTGGCATCTCGCCTTGGCCACAAAACCGCCGGCCGACAGCTTGCAGCAGGGGCGGTCATCTCCCACGGAAAACGAGCCGAAGCTCCCGGGCGCCGCCTCTGGGGTTCTGTAGAATCTTCAATCCAAAAAGCGCGACCGCGTCGATGGCATCCGGGACTCCCCATGCGCCGGGATCACTGACGGCCATGCGCTGGAATCCGACGCGCATCACCTTGAGCAAGAGGTTCTGCTGATCGGTGTAGGGCAGGGCCGGGTCCTTGGAGTTATCCGGCTCGAGGACGCCGGGCTTCAGCCTGAAAGGGCCCGGTTGGCACGGTTCGGACAACGAAGAGAACGCATCACAGAGGTGGGTGCGGCCGGCGGGGGAGAGGCCGTGGGCGGAGCGGGATTCGGTCCAGAAGTAGTCGAACCGATAGCCGAACCGGGTTTTGTCATCATTGCCGATGATCTCCAGGTAGCAGCGCGAAGGCGGCCATCAACCTGCTCTTTTGCAGTTATTCGGCTCTGAATGACCTGTATGTGCTGATGCGATTGTATAGCCCGTTGGAGGCAAGCGACAGGGGATGGGGCGTGCAAGTGGTGGTATGAATGTTACGGAATGTGCGGACTGAGCGCCCGCCGCAGGCGGGAGCGCCCGTCCCAGTTGGCGATTCGGGAGGGTGAGATGGTTCAACCACAGAGCCGGCGCGGGTTTCTGAAGGCAGCGGCGGCGGCGCCGGCCGTTTTCACTTCGCGTTGGGCAGAGCGGGCGCGGCCGAACGTGCTGTTCATCATCTGCGACGACCTGAACGATTCAGTTCAGGGGATGGGCGGGCATCCGCAGGCGCATACGCCGAACATTCACTCGCTGATGCAGCGGGGGTTCAATTCACCTGCGCGCACAACAACCAGCCGTGGTGCGCGCCGCGCGCACGAGCATGTGGAGCGGCCTGTATCCGTTCACGAGCCGATATCACGGCGGGGGGCACTTCCGGAAGCACCCGCCGCTCGCGGACCATGTTTTTCTCAACCAGCACCTGATGAAGAGCGGGTATGACGTTTTCGGGACTGGGAAGCTCTATCACAACGGGCACGAGGAGAAGCACAACTACACGCAGTACGGGCACGACCCGGATTTCGGACCTTGGCCGTGGGACGGCCGGCGGAACCGCGAGCACCCATCGCAGAGGTTCCTGTTTGAGACCGCGTACTACAAGAACCTGCCGAAGCTGCACGAGGACCCGCCCATGCAGACGTTCGGGCCGCTGTCAGATGTGCCGTCTTACGCGCCTGACCCGGCGAGCGGCGCGCCCGGACACAACGGCTGGTGGATGTACAAACGGCCGTTCCGGTATGTGAGCGAGGAGGACCGCGACCGGCTGCCGGACGAACTTTGCGCGGACTGGGCGGCGGAGGTGCGGCGGGCGCGGCGCGAGCGTCCGTTCTTCCTCGGGGTGGGCTTTTCGCGGCCGCACATTCCGCTGTATGCGCCGAAGAAGTATTTCGACATGTTCCCTGCCGAACAGATTCAGCTTCCGCCGTACCTGTCGAACGACACGGACGATTGCGCGCGGGCGCTGCTGCTGGCCGATGCGAAGGGGCTGGAGAAGTTCCATTTGCTGCACGCGGCGGGCGGGGAGACGATGTGGAAGCGGTGGATTCAGGCGTACCTGGCGTGCGTCGCGTTCGTGGATGACCAAGTGGGGAAGGTCCTGCGGGCGCTCGAGTCGAGCCCGCACGCGAAGAACACGGTTGTCATCCTGACAAGCGACCATGGTTTCCACATGGGCGAGAAGGACTACATCTTTAAGAACTCGCTGTGGGAGGAGTCGACGCGCGTGCCCCTGGTCGTGGCGATGCCGGACGGAAGAGGCGCGGGCAAGCAGTGCGACACGCCGGTTTCGCTGATCGACATGTATCCGCCGGTGCTCGATCTGTGCGGGTTGACGGGAGATCCGAACGCGGGAAGAGGCGGCAAGGCGCTGGAGGGGCACAGCATCCGGCCGCTGGTCGAGGATCCGGAGCGGGGAAAGTGGAGCGGACCGGAGGCCGCCCTGACGCAATTGGGTGGAGGGGAGAGGGCCCACTATACCGTGAGAAGCCGGCGCTGGCGGTATACGCTTTGCAGCAACGGCGAAGAGGAGCTGTACGATCACGGGGCGGATCCGCACGAATGGAGGAATCTGGCGGCGGAGGCGGAGCACCAGGGGATAAAGTCGCAGTTGAAGGCGGAACTGATGCGTCTCAGGGGCAAATCCTGAGCGCCGCGGCGCGCCGTTTCATGCGCCGAATGCGCGGCGGGGGTTGTCGACCATGAGCGGTTTGTGGATCTCAGCGGGGAGCGAGGGCAGGAAATCCGTGTAGATGTACGTGTAGCCGCGGTAGTTGCCGCCGCCGGGCTCGCCAACGCGGTACCAGCCTGAGTCCTGAGAGACGAGAGTGTGCCGGAGAAGCCCTTTGGCGTGAAGGTTGAGGACGGCGTTGCGGTGGGCCTCGGCCGATTTCGCATTGATGCCGTCGAGCTCGACCCAGGCACCGGCGCGGGCGAGCCGCTCGTGCCATGAGAAGTCCTTTTCATTCTGGGCGTGAACCCAGACGAATTTTGTGAGCGGGCACTTGAGTTTCTCGAGGATCTCGATTTGCGCGGCGGCTGCGGGTCCGCCGCCCGAGGTGTGGGAGGCGATGGTGAGGCCGGTTTCAAGCGACGTGATGGCGGCGGCTTCGACGAGCTTGCGGTCCCACGGGTGGAGCGGGGCGATGTTGACGCCGGTTTTGATGAAGCGGGGCTTGCGGCCATCGACGCCCTGCCTGAACTCGGCAATCCAGCGGGCGGCGAGCTGCCTGGGTGTCTCGTCCTTCGCGAAGCCGGGCAGGTATTTGTGGTTGGCGGCGCCGTAGAGGCCGGTGTTGGTCCAGAGTTCGATGCCGGCGGCCTTCTCGAGGCGTTCGAGGAGGCGGGGGTCGCGGCCAATGAAGTTCGGCGTGCACTCGAGCAGGCGCACGCAGCCGTGGGGCTTCAGCTCTTCGAGTCTGGGGAGGGCGGCGCGGAAAGCGCCGCCGGCGTCATAGCGGCCGGGGGCGATCAGGTCCGCTCCGATGAAGTCGACGAGGACGTGTTCGTGGACGAGCACGCTGCCGGGGACGGGATCGGGAGCGAGGGCGCCGGCCGCGCAGAGGGGAATGAAATCGCGACGGAGCATGGACCAATTGTAACCTGCCTCTTGACGCAAAGTACTTTGTAATATAAAGTCTAAGACATGACCATCCCGCGCGAGATGACGCATCCGCCGCTGCTGAGGAGGTGGACGAAGACGGGACCCGTGAAGCCGAGGCTGGCGCTGCTGGTGAATCCGTTTTATCCCAAGGATCCGAATGCGAGTTTCGGGAAGCACGTCCTGACGCCGACGCTGGCTCTGACGAGCATTGCGGCGGCGACGCCTGCTCATTGGGAGATCCGGTACTGGGACGAAAACCTGCTGGACGGGCGGCCGCCATATGATCCGCTGCCGGCGGTGGTGGGGATCACGGTTCATTTGACGTTCGCGAAGCGGGCGTATGCGCTCGCGGAGTGGTACCGGAGGCGGGGGAGCAAGGTGGTATTGGGAGGGCTGCACGTGCAGTCATGCCCGGAGGAGTGCGCGCCTCATGCGGACGCGCTGGCGATTGGCGACGGAGTGCAACTCTGGCCGAGGATTCTGGCGGATGTGGAAGCCGGGTGTCTGCGGACCCGGTATGTGGCGGGCTACACGGGGGACTTTCGCGACGAGCCGGCGCCGCGGCGTTCGATTCTTCCGCGGCGCAGTTTTCTGACGACGGCGAGCCTGATGGCCACGCGCGGGTGTCACAACCGGTGCGGCTTCTGCTATCTGGCGACGGAGGGGTTGCGGATGCCGTACAGGATGCGCGATCCGGAGCAGGTCGCGGCGGAGTTCATCCTCGACAGGCAGCCCTACGGAGTGTTTATCGACAACAACCTGGGGTCGGACCGCGAGTATCTGCGCCGGTTGTGCAGGACGCTGGAGCCGCTGAAGAAGATCTGGAGCGCGGCGGTGACCATCGATGTGACGGACGATCCGGCGCTGGTGCGTTCGATGGCGCTAGCAGGGTGTACGGGCGTGTTTGTGGGATTCGAGTCGCTGACGGACGCGAATCTCTAGGACGCGAGAAAGAAGACGCCGCTGGCGGGTGACTACGGGCGCCGGGTTCGCATGCTGCACGACCACGGCATTCAGGTGAACGGTTCGTTTGTCCTTGGATTCGATCACGACCGGAAGGACGTATTCGCGCGGACTGCGGAATGGGTGGAGGAGAACCGGCTGGAGTGCGCGACGTTCCACATTCTTACGCCGTATCCCGGGACGCCGCTGTTTCGGAGGCTGGAAGCGGAGGGGCGGCTGCTGCACAAGGACTGGACGTTGTACGACACGGCGCACGCGGTGTTCCGTCCGATGCACATGACGCCGGAGGACCTGGAGAGCGGCTACGCGTGGATTTACCGGAGGCTGTTTTCGCACGCCTCGATCTGGCGGCGGCGGCCTGAGGGCTGGCCGGCTGTTGCGCCATACCTCGCCATGTCGTATCTGTACAAACGATCCAACGGGTTATGGGGCTTTCTGATCAGGCGGCATCTGGTTCAGGCGGCATGGAGACCGTTGATTGAGCTCTCACGGATGAGGCATCTGCGATTCCGGCGAAGGCTGGCGGCCGAAGCGGGCGCGCAGGCGGAGGGGAACGTAGTGAGCGCCGGAGTGTAGGCGAGCGCGGCGGGGAGGCACGCGGCAGACTTTCCCCTTTTAACCGGATTGAATCTGTGTTACTTTGTGGACAATTCAGAGCGCCGTCTGGGAACTGGGAAAGTGGGCGCTGATCCGTTCGTTTCCATTGACCCAGGGAGCGCCGTAGATCTGTAGGCGTCAGGAGGGCTCAATGGCCACTACTCTCCACGGGTCGCCGCCGCAAACAGTCCCTGTTTGCACCGCCGCCGAAACCAAACCGCAATACCCCGGGATTCCGACAACGTCAGATGGCGCGGGGACCGTCGTGTGGGTGGAAACCCATATCACTCAGGGGGCTTGCGCCTATCCGATCACGTCGTCCACGACCATGGGCGGAGGGTATCAGGCCGAGGTCGCCAATGGAAAGCGCAACCTGTGGGGCGAGGAGCTGGCCTTTATCGAGCCGGAGTCCGAACACAGCGCGGCGAGCACGTGCGAAGGCTTCGCGGTGGCAGGCGGGCGCGTCACGAACTTCACATCCGGCCAAGGGCTGATCCTCATGAAGGAAGTCCTATATACGATCGCGGGCAAGCGCCTGCCCGTCGTGTTTCACATCGGGGCGCGGGCGCTGACGTCTCATTCGCTGAACGTGCACGCCGGTCATGACGACATCGCGGGCGTGGCGGACTGCGGCTGGGGAGTGCTGTATGCGCGCAACGCGCAGGAAGCGGGCGATTTCGCCTTGATCGCCAGGAGAACCGCGGAGGAGACGGAAACGCCGTTTCTGAACGTGCAGGACGGCTTCCTGACGACGCACACGATCGAGAACGTCCGGCTGCTTGAACCGGAGTTCATGAAGCAGTTTGCCGGCCATCCATCCGAACGTTTGCGGAACCTGATGGATCCGCAGATTCCGGTGATGTCGGGCGTGGTCCAGAACCAGGACAGTTACATGAAGGGCAAGATCGCGCAGCGCCGTTTTTACGGGCGGGTGCTGAATGTCCTGAAGGAGGTGATGGCGGAGTTTGGCCGGTACACGGGCAGGCTTTACGACGTGGTGATGCCCTACCGCCTGGAGGACGCGGAGTACGCGATCGTGGGTTCCGGCTGCATGATGGAGACCGCGGAAGCGGCGGTCGATTACATCCGCACGCATCACGGAATCCGCGCCGGCGCGCTGCATCTGACTTGTTTCCGTCCGTTCCCCTCGGTGGAGATCGTGAAAGCACTGCAACACGTCAAGGCGGTGACCGTGCTGGAGCGGCTGGACATTCCGATGATGCAGTCCAACCCGCAGTTGTGCGAATTGAAGGCCGCGTTCGCGGACGCCATCACGGAGGCGCCGGGCTACCCGCACATCCGGCATCTTCCGAAGTTCTACGGCGGCTCGGCGGGGCTGGGCAGCCGGGATGTGCGGGCGGGCGATTTCATCGCGGCGGTGGAGAACATGCTCAGCGCCAAGCCGCGGCACTATTTCGCTCTCGGCATCAAGCACGAACTGGCGCTTCCGGTGACAAACGACCCGGACGTCCGGGCTCCAGGCTCGTTCTCGATGCGGGGCCACTCGGTGGGCGGGTATGGCTCGGTGACCACCAACAAGGTCATCGCGACGATCGCGGGCGAGGTGTTCGGCATGGACGTTCAGGCGTACCCGAAGTACGGATCGGAGAAGAAAGGCCTGCCGACAACGTACTATCTGACGATCGCGAAGGAACACGTGCGGGTCCACTCCGAGTTCGAGCGCGTGGAGTTCGTGGCGCTGAACGACGTCAACGCCTTCAATCTGGAGAACCCGCTGGCGGGGCTGGCCGAGCAGGGCACGGTGTTCGTGCAGAGCCACTGGAAGGACCCGCGCCAGATCTGGGACTCGATTCCCGCCTGGGCGCGCAAAGCGCTGGCGGAGAAGCATGCCCGCCTGTTCGGGCTCGACACGGTAGCGATCGCGAAGGAGGTCTCCTCGCGGGCTGACCTTCAGCAGCGCATGCAGGGAATTGTGCTGCTGGGCGTCTTCCTACGGGTCACGCCATTTCAGACGGAACTCGGGCTGACCGAGGAAGCGGTCTTCCAAGGTGTGGAGAAATCGCTGCGAAAGTACTTCGGCAAGCGAGGCGACCGGGTCGTGCAGGACAACCTGCACGCGGTCAGGCGAGGCTACAACGAGGTGATTGAAGTCCCGCGCGAAGTGATTCAGAGCACGGCGAGCCCGGACAGCGTCAACGCGGCGCTCCGGGTGATGTAAGGAGGCGGCGATGGGCGATTCCATGTTGCCGTTGGAGACGAGGCTGGCCGACTTTCAGGCCAGCGTGGTGGATGTGGCCGACTTCAACGAGCGTGTCGTTGGGGCGTACAACAACGGGCTGGCGGACAAGGGCTTGCCGGCGGACGACGCGACGGCGCGGAGCATCATTCCGGCGGCGACCGGCGCGCTGCGGGACTTCAGCTACATCGCGCCCGACATTCCGGAGTTCATTGCGGCGAACTGCGTCGGCTGCATGGAGTGCGTGGTCGAGTGCCCGGACACGGCGATTCTGGGTAAAGTCGCCGAACCCGGCGTGCTGGAGAGCAAGCTCGCCTGCATCGAGGATGAAGCCGAGCGCGAAGATATGGCGACGCAGTGGACGGTGACGCAGAAGTACTTCACGGTGCTCGAGAAGAAGGGCGTGGGCGGGGGCAAGTTCGGCATTTTCATCGACCCGACGAAGTGCAAAGGGTGCGCCGAGTGCGTGGATGCCTGCGGCGACCACAAGGCGCTGAGGATGGTGAGCAAGAGCCAGAAGAGCCTGGAGTGGTACAGGCGCAGCTTCAACTTCTACCGCTCGATGCCGGAGACGCCGGAGAAGTTCATCAACGAGAAGGCGCTGGCGGACATGATGCTGGCCGAAAGGTCGCTGCTGTACGTTGGCGGCGCGGGCTCCTGCATGGGTTGCGGCGAAGCCACGGCGCTGCGGATGATGCTGGCGGCGACGGGGTTTCTGTACGGACAGGAGAACGTAGGAATCGTCGCAGCGACAGGGTGCAACACGGTCTATACTTCCACCTACCCGTACAACCCGTACAGGGTCCCCTGGACCAACTCTTTGTTCGAGAACGCACCCGCCGACGCGATGGGCGTGAGAGCCCGGTGGGACCAGATGGGGTGGAAGGAGAAGCGCCTGTGGGTGGTCGGCGGCGACGGGGCGATGCTCGACATCGGCTTCCAATCGCTCTCGCGCATGCTGGCGTCGGGGATGGACATCAAGGTGCTCGTGCTGGACACGCAGGTTTACTCCAACACCGGGGGCCAGACCTCGACCGGCTCCTACAAGGGCCAGGACGCCAAGATGAGCGCCCACGGCAGCGCGATTCCGGGCAAGAAGGAGAACCGCAAGGAGCTCGGCAACATCTGCCTGATGCACAAGGACGTCTACGTCGCGCAGACGACGTGCGCGCACATGAACCACTTTTTCAAAGCCGTGATGGAAGCCAACCAGTATCCCGGACCGGCGGTGATCAACGTATTCACGACATGCCAGCCCGAGCACGGCGTGGGCGACAACATGGCGGAGCATCAGGCGAAGCTGGCCGCGGATTCGCGAGCCTTCCCGGTATTCATCTACGACCCGAGGAAAGGGCCGCGGATCAAGGACCGCCTGAGCCTGGTGGGCAATCCCAATGTGAAGGACGACTGGTACGTTCATCCCAAGACAGGCGAACCGATCGACTTCATTTACTTCGCCCGGACGGAGGGGCGATTCGCGAAGCAGTTCGACAAGGACGGCAATCCGTCACCGACGCTTCTGGCCACGCAGGCCGAACGCCTTGAGAACTGGCGGCTGCTCCAGGAATTGGCGGGCATCAAGTGAGGGGGAGGAACCCACGAGCGGGTTCAACAATTCTGCCGATGCGGCGGAGGATCTGCGGCGGCGCGGCGGCCCATGCGAACTGTCCCTGACGGCCGCGGCGAGCAATGCGCCGGTGATCCGGAACGGGCGGATGAAGGCGCCGACGCTGCCGGGGCTTGGACTGGATCTGAAGGAGGAGTCCCTGAAGGCGAACCTGGCGCCGGGCGAGACGTGGTGGGGATAGGCAACTGCGGCGCCGGACCGTGATTGTAGAATCACGCCATGAACCGCAAGTTGAGTCTTCGCATCCGCGGGCTGTTGTGCGCGGTGGCGCTGGCGGCGCTCCCCGCCCCGGGCGCCGGAAACAGCCGCTTCAAGGCCGTCATCTTCGGCCGTTATTCCGATTCACTGGCGAGTTTCGAGAGTTTTGCGAGACAGGCAAAGCAATCGGGCGCGACGCATGTCGTCATCACGGCGGAGGATCTGCCGTGGGCGATGTGGCAGATGGACACGCCCGGCGATCCGTACCCGGCGTGGGCGGTGTCGAATGCCGGGCTGTTGAAGGTTTCGATCCCCGATGCTCTCCAGCCGTTCCTGCCGAAGGAGTACTCCGACACGGTGAGCGGCATATTGCGCTCGCGCTGCCAAGTCCTGCGCAAGCTCGGACTGAAGGCGGCGTTCACCACCTTCGAGCCGCAGATTCTGCCGGAGAGGGTGTACGAGGCGCATCCGCTGTGGCGGGGTCCGCAGGTGGACCATCCGCTCAGATCCCGAGTGCCGCGTTTCGCTCCTTCGATCGACAACCCTGAGGTGCTGGCGCTCTATCGCGAGTCAATGCGGAAGCTGCTCACCCTCTGTCCGGAGATCGAGATCCTGTCGCTGCACACCAACGATTCAGGGTCGGGCATGAGCTGGAGCGGAGGGCTGTACCAGGGACCAAACGGCAACTCGCTCTTCCGTGACCGAAAGATGTACGAGCGCTACCGGGATTTCTTCGGCGCGCTCCAGGCGGGCGCCAGCGACGCGCGGCCGGGACCGCTGGAGATCGACGCCGAATGGGTGCGTGAAGCGACTCCCGAACTGGTGGCTGGCAAGCTCGGACCAGGCATGGCGGTGGCGAACTTCGAAGGCCCCAACGCCACCATCTACAAGGCTGTCGCCGGCTTCCTGCTCGACTATTTCTATCCTTTTTATCCGGCGCAAGGACTGCCGCTGCCGGTCCGCTATCTCGAAGAACTTGAGCAAGCCTCATCGAGCAAGGCGCCCCGGCTGTTCTACCTCATCGGAGACAAGCACGACAGCGATCTCTACCTTCAGATCTACGACGCATTCCAGAAGAAGCCCACGCACGACGATGTCTCGCGCATGCAGCTTTTGCGGTCGATTGCCGCCGGGCGCGTGGGCGAAGCCGGCGCCGGAGCGCTTGTGGATGCCTGGATGGCGCTTCATCGAGTTCAGCGGGATGCGGACATTCTGAACTTCGGCGGAACGCTGTTCTACATCGGCGGCGTCCACCAGCGGTGGCTGACAAGGCCGTTCGTGCCCTTCCCGGAAGAGTTGACGGATGAGGAGAGAAGCTACTACCGGATATTCCAATTCCAGGCGAGAAGCGAGGAGCGAGCAAGGGACCTCGGCGATATTCAAGGGACCAGGCAGTATCAAGGACTGGGAGGCATGGCCGTTTCCAGCCAATTGCTGAGCCGGATGCAGGCCGACCTCAAGCGCGCGCGCGGCGACCTTCAGGCCATCGCGGCAGCCGCGGCTGGAGTCAGGCAGCAACTGGATTTGCTGGACAAGCGGATTCAGGCGTTCGCGATCCTGGTGGACAACTGCCGGAACGGACTGGAGTACCAGTATCTGCTTGACTTCATGAAGAACGGGCGGCTGCTGAGGCCGATCGAGTTCCAGGAACATCTGACCGACATCACCGAGTGGCGCGCGATCAAAGACATCGCGCGCAAAGAGATGGACAATAGCATCGTGCTGGCCAACCTGATCGAGGCCACCAAGGAAACGCTCATCGACATGACGAAGACGAGCGCGGAAGAAAATATCCGCCAGCTTGGTCCGGATCTGGCGAGCCAGTTGCGGCGCAAGGTTCAGATCATGGTCAGGCACTGGGAAGATTACGAACGGCTGTTCGACGAGGAGAAGGGCGGCGCCGCGCGTGGGAAGCCGTGACGCGAAGAAAGCGAGGCTGCGCGTGACGAGGCGAGCGACATTGAAGGGCCTTGCGGGAGCAGCGCCACTGACCGCCGCTGCTTCGGGAGGGCTGGTGGGGAAGAGGACGGGCGCATTCCGGGCGCGCTGGAAGACGGGGCCGGGCGGGCGCGCGCTGTACCCCGTGCCGCCGCTTGATCTGGTTGTGAGGAAGATGGGCGAACGATCGAGATGGCCGTAGCCGCGGCCGAATGGCGGCAAACCGGCGATGCGCCGTCGAAACGGGCTAGCGGAGGACCTTGGAGGTGAAAGCGAAGAGCGCCTGAGTTGCCGGGTCGGCGGGGAGGCCGAGGTCACGGTCGAGCTTCACGTGATCGGTTTCCTCTGCTCCGAACAGGCTGGCAGGCACTCCGGCCTGGTCGAGAGCCGCCCAGAGCCGGTAGGCTTGGGCAGTTGTATCGGTGTGGCTGGCCACGTGGAGGAGAAGGAAGGGCGGGATGCCGCGGTTGGGGGCGACGTGATTCACTGCGGACAACTCGCGCTGCCGTTCGAGGTTGCCGAACTTCTCCGGGTGGCCCATCTTTGGCGGAGGCTGGTTGAGGCTTTTTCGGCGGGCGGCCGCTGTAGCGACCTGGAGAGGGACGTCATAGGTGTCGCCGTCGACCGGAACGCAGCCCTTGATGCTCGAACGCGGGACGCCCTCGGCCTCGATGTAGCGGCTGTCGATCGCGAGGAGGGCGGCGAGCTGGGCGCCGGCTGAATGCCCCATCAGGAGGATTCGCGCGGGGTCGCCGCCGCGGCTGGCGATGTTCCTGTGCACCCACCCGACGGCCTTGGCGACATCGCGGACGATCGTGTCCATCGCAACGGCGGGAATGAACCGGTAGTTCACGGGAACGAAGAGGAAGCCCTTTTCCGTGAAAGCCGCCGGCTTGTGGTTCATGTCCTCCTTGCCGCCTCTCATCCAGCCGCCGCCGTGGACCCAGACGACGACGGGCAGCCGGGCGGCGCCGGCCGGGGCGTAGATGTCGAGGAGCTGGCGCTCGTTCCTGGGCTCGGCATAAGGGATATCGCGTTCGATGCGAGGGGCACTCTGGCCCGGCGCGATGGATGAGATCAGGGCGGCGCACAGCGGCAAGGACAGGAAACGGATCATGGGAGCCTCTCGGTGCTGCACATGATACAGGATGATTCGCAGGGTTCGCACAGGATGCGCTCTTGACAACCAGACCTGCTACTCCTATATTGGGATCAGGACATGCAAATGAGTTGCAAGTTTGGCGCGCGGGGCATGCGGGTCCTCCACCCGCGGCGAACGGCGCTGGCTGTCCTGACGGCCTCGGCCGTCCTGCTGGTTTCGATCGCGATGTTTTCCGCGTGGCACCGGCATGACCGGACGACGGGAGCCTGCAATTTCAACCATCTCGACGGTCTTCAGGCGGAGATCCAGTCGATTCTGAGCTTCGACGGGCCACACAACTACTCCAACCCCGAGGCCGGCTTTTCCTGCGGCGCGTGGGCGGAGCAGGAATCCGGCCGCAACTCTTCGCCGCGTGCGCCCCCGGCCGCAGCACTTCTCCCCAGCGTTGCCTGAGGAATCAGGCGAACAACAAACATTCGTGCGACCGTCCGGTCAGAGCGTGGAGAAACAATGCGGCTCGTCATGCTGTTCGCGCTGGCATTCAAGCTGGGCGCGGATGAACTCCCCGTAGGGGGATCGATCGATGGAATTGTGACCGATTCGGAGAGAGTCCCGGTTGCGGCGGCGTCAATCCGTGTGGAACCTGGCGGCCGGCAGACGGTCACCGGGGCGGATGGGCGGTTTCGATTGTGGCCGCTGCCTTTGGGCCCCGTCACGCTGACCGTAACGGCCAAGGGGTTCTTCTCCGGCGCCAGGACCGAGCTCGACCTTTCCTTAGAACCGAGAGCGGAAGTGGAAATCACGCTCCAGCGCGATGCAGTGCTCGAACAGAGCGTCGTCGTGACCGGTTCGAGGACACAATCGCTGCTCGTCGAGGCGCCGGTCCGGACTGAGTTGGTGACGCAGGAGCACGTTGCCGCGCAGGGCGCGCGAAGCCTCGCCGAGGCGCTGACAGCCAGCCTTCCCGGCGTGCGGATTGAGAACAACTGCCAGAACTGCGGCTGGACGGCCATTCGGATGAACGGCATGGAAGGCCCCTACACACAGATCCTCGAGGACGGGTTGCCGACGCTCTCGGGAGCCAGCATGGTTTACGCGCTCGATCAGCTTCCCACGGAGTTTTTCGAGAACATTGAAGTCGTCAAGGGCGGCGCATCCTCGCTCTACGGGCCGAATGCGGTGGCCGGAGTGGTGAACCTGGTCCGGCGGGAGCCGCGCGGGAATCACTTGCGGCTCGACGCCCAAGCCGGCTCCTATCGAGGACGGCCCGAGTACTCCGGCGGATTCACGGGGCAGATGGACAAGATCGGCGGCGGATGGGCCGCGGACTTCTACTACCGGGGCCAGCAG
>JACADU010000180.1 GCA_013388415.1 Bryobacteraceae bacterium | reverse complement strand
GTGATGGGCTGTTCGATGTTGAGCACCGGATTGTACGCCGCAATGGCGCCATCCGCTGGTTGTTCACGCGCTCGCAAACCTTCTTCGCAGGTGAAGGCAGCGCGCGCCGGCTAGTCCGCACCGTCGGCGCGGTCTCCACCAAGACGAGCCAGCCGGGTTCCACATTTGAAGCGACTCTCGCTGAGCCGCTCGAGGTGGATGGATATGTCGTGGCCGCCAAGGGCGCCGCGGTCGAGGGCGTCGTCACCAATGCCGATCCGGGCGGGCGCGTGAAAGGGGTCGCCACCATCTCTGTGGCTCTCCGCAGCATCGTGCTTCAGGACGGAAACCGGCTCCCCATCAAGACAGGCTCCGTCGGCAGGGAGGCCAAGACCAGCAAGGGCAAGGACGCGATGAAGGTTGGGATCGCCTCGGGCATCGGCGCCGCCATCGGGGCCATTGCCGGTGGAGGCAAGGGGGCTGCGATCGGCGCTGGAGCGGGCGCCGCCGGCGGCACGGGCGTCGTGATGGCCACGCGCGGCGAACCCGCCACCATCCCGGCCGAGTCGCTCCTCACTTTCACGCTCTCAGCGCCGGTGGAAGTAAAAGTCGGGAAGAAGTAAGTCCTTCAAGTCTCGCTCGAATTGTTGCAGTCTCCCGGACAGACCCGGGCTGAACTCTACCAATGCGCCTTCTCTTGATCGCTCTCGCTTCCGGCGCTTTGCTTCCCGCCCAGACGCCGTCCTCCAATCCTGTCTCCGATGCCTTGAAGGGTTCGTCCCGCCGGAAACTGAGCGCGCCGGGCGCCCTGCGCCCGCTAAGAAGTAATCGCTAGGAGGAAGCTCTCTCCAGCCGGAACGCGGACGCCAAAATTCTCGGCTACGGTCTGGCCGATGTCGGCAAGCGAGACGCGCGTTCCCAGGTTCACGCCGGCGCGCGCCCTTGCCCCCTGCACCAGCAACGGGACGTACTCCCGGTTGTGGTCGGTCGAGGGCGTTGTCGGATCGCAGCCGTGATCGGCGGTCAGGACCAGCAGGTCGCCGGAGCCAAGAGCCGCCCACAGCGACGGCAGCCAGGCATCCACTTCCTCCAACGCCCGCGAATACCCCTCGGCGTCGTTTCTGTGCCCAAAATGCGAGTCGAAGTCGACCAGATTGACCCAGATGAGTCCGCTTGGAGCCGCCCTCAACGCCTCCAGAGTCTTCGCCATCCCGTCGGCATTCGACTTGGTCTTGAAGCCGCGCGTCACTCCCCGCCCGAGGAATACATCCGCAATCTTGCCCACGCTGGTCACCTCGACGCCCTTCCCGGCAAGCGCGTCGAGCAGCATCCCCGGCGGTGGCGGAACCGCATAATCGTGCCGGTTCGCGGTTCTGACGAACCCGCCCGGTCTGCCGGTGAACGGCCGCGCGATCACCCGGCCCACTTCGTGCTCGCCGCGCAGCAAATCGCGGGCGATCTCGCAGATCCTGTATTGCTCCTCGACCGGAATCACATCTTCGTGCGCGGCGATCTGAAAAACACTGTCCGCCGACGTGTAGACGATGGGCTCGCCCGTCTCCATGTGCCTCGGTCCGAGTTCCTGGATGATCTCGGTCCCGGAATCCGGCTTGTTGCCAAGCGTCTTGCGTCCGATCCGCCTCTCAAACTCCCCGATCACCTGTGGCGGAAAACCGTTCGGGTAGAGCGGAAAGGGCTTCTCCAGGACGATGCCCGCCATCTCCCAGTGGCCGGTTGTGGTGTCCTTCCCGGGGCTGGCTAGCGCGCATCTTCCGTAAGAACCCGTTGGCCGCGTGGCTGCTTCCAGGTGCGCGAACGCACGGATGTTCGCCAGCCCCATCGAGCAGAGGTTCGGCAGGACCAGGGGCCTTAGCCCGGCGCAATGGCCTAACGTGTCCCCGGGCATGTCGTCGAGGTAATCGCGCCAGTCCGGCATCGCGCCGATGCCCACACTGTCTAGCACGATCCACACGACCCGCGAAAAACACATCCGGCCGGATTACTCTCCTTCGCCCAGCGCGAGCTTGATCCGTGCGGTGAGCATGTCGACGAAGCGATCCGCAGCGAAGCCGTGAAGCCTGCTCGCCACGGAGCCGTCCTTGTCCAGGATCATCGTCGTCGGAATCGAAGAAACCCGCTGATTCGAAGCCAGCCCGTCGTCGTAGTAAGTGGCCTTCGACCAGCCCATCGCCTCGAGAAACGGAGGAACCGCCTCGCGATTCTCGTCTGTCGAGACCGACAGAAACACAACCTCCGGGCGATCGGCGAAGCGCTTCTTCACCACTTCATAAAGCGGATGCTGCGCGCGGCATGGACCGCACCACGTCGCCCAGAAATCGATCACCACCACTTTGCCGAGCAGGGTCTTCAAAGCCAGTGGCTCCCCCTGCACCGCGCTGAGGGTAAAATCGGAAATCCGCCTCGCGCCGTAGTTCGGATCCACCGAAAGAAACCGCGCTTCACGTTGCTTGTGGCGAGCTTCTGATCGCGACCACGCCTCCAAGAGCACGGCCCCCGCTCGGTCGCCCGCCAGCATTTGAAGCCGCTCGCGGTCGGCCGCGTCTCGCAGGTCGAGGCCGCCTGTCGTGATCGCATCGGCGAACGCCGCTGCGGCGTCAGCCTTGCGGCCCATCATCTCGAGCAGCCTGCTGCGCTCCCGCGCGGTCTCTTCCAGCGGGGCTTCTGCCCAGCTCTTCTCGATTGCCTGGAGCGCCGCCTCCCGTTCCCCTGCAATGCGCAGCGCCCGGGCTTCGTGCCAATAGGCGCGGCCCATCGCCGCGTCGAACTCCTCCATCCGGCGCGCGCGCCCCACTCTGGCTGTCTTGTCCGCCAGCCATTCCTTGCGCTGCTCCGCCGTCACTTCCGCCATGCGGCGCGCGATGCCCAGGGCTTTCGCGGCATCCGCCTCAGTCCCGCGGTCCAGCAATGCGCGGCAGACATAGTCCATCAAGGCGATGTTGTTGCCGCCATTATCCAGAACCGGCACTCCGTAACGCAACAGCCGCTTCGAATCCTTCTGCTCCAGAGCCGATTGCGCCAGCACGCGCAGGATCTCGGACTTCCTCTCCGAGTTGGGAAACAGCTTGAGGTGGCGTTCCAAGGCCCTGGAATACTCGATCGCGCTCGAGCCGGCTTCGCGAAGCGCCTCTTCGAGCGCGTCATCCTCCGCCGCTGCCGGCCGCGGCTCTTCCACCTTTCTTTCAGCGGTGTTCCGGGATGCCGCTTTCGATGCGGGCGCGTTCTTCTTCGCGGGCTTCTGCGCCGCCGCCCCCGGCGCCAGCAGCATCGCCGCGCAAATCACGCCCGCGATCTTCAAGGCTTCGCCTCTCCCGCCGCGGCCTGCGGCGCCGCGGGCGTCCTGAAGATCGCCGCCAGTTTCTCGGCCCTTTCCCGGGCCATGTTGAGATAACTCTCGTTCTTCGCCACCCGGTCCAGCAGCGGCAGGTACTGTTCCACCGCCACCAGCCGCTTCCTGTCCCAGGCAGCCTCCAGCTTGAGAAGCGCCTGATTGACGCCGATCCGGTCAAATCTCACGGCCCGCTCGAGGTCAAGCTTGTAATATGCCGACTCGCACATCCGCTCGAACCAATCAAGCAGCGTCTGGCCGTCGGCATCGAGCGTGTAGTTGAACTTCACTTCATGCCGCTCGTCGCCCTTGATCCAGGTGAACGTCTTGTCTCCGACACGGGCAACCTTCAGCCCGCTCTCCAGCGGCCGCGCGAAGTGATCCAGCTTGTCGCTCAGGAGAAACAGTGTCTCGGTTTCGTTCGGTCCCAGCTTGAACTTCACCGGCTGATCGTCGTCCGCCTGCTCCAGATACTCCACTTGGCCGTCTCTTGAGAGGCGGATCTCCATATAAGGGGGCTTGCTGCCCGGGAATTCCTTCTTCAGGATCATGCGCGGCGCGGTGGCGTCATCCGCCACTGCGCAAGTCAGCAGAGCCAGAAGCGCGAACGCGGCTTTCATCGCGACACCCCAACAACCGCCGTGTTCGCCGCGTGACAGATGGCGACCGCCAGCGCATCGGAGGCGTCCAGCGGGCGAACCGGCTGAGTCAGCCCCAGCAAGACTCTTACCATCCACTCCACCTGCTCCTTTTCGGCGCGCCCGTTCCCGACAACCGCCCGCTTGACGGCCGCCGGCGCATACTCTCCACAGGGTAGTCCCGCCTGCGCCGCGACGTAGAGCACCACGCCCCTGACGTGGGTCAGCCGCAGGGCGCTGCGGGCGTTGACGTTGTGGAAAGTGTCTTCCACGGCGGCTTCGTCCGGCGCAAGTTCCGCGATGATTTCCTTCAGCCGGTCCCCGATCACAAGCAGCCGGCGCGGCAATGCCTCGGAGGGTTCCGTCCGGATCACGCCCGTTTCCACGAGCTTGTGGCGCGTGCCGTCGGTGTCGATCACACCGTAACCCGTCACCTGACTCCCACAGTCGATCCCGAGCACCCTCACTCGATTTGCTTCTCCAGCACCCGGCCGGCCGTTACTTTTCGGCAGCCGCCATCTGCTCTTCCGTAAACTCCACGTTGGTGTAAACGTTCTGCACGTCGTCGTGCTCTTCAAGCACCTCGAGCAGGCGCATCATCCCGCTGACGTGCTTGCTGTCAATCTCCATCGGCGTCTTCGGAATCATGGCTATCTCCGCGGACACCGTGGGGATCTTCGCCTTTTCAAGCGCTTCGAGAATGTGCGCATGCAGCTCGGGCGCCGCCAGAATCGCCCAACTGTCGCCCTCGTCCTTGACGTCGTCCGCGCCGGCTTCGAGCGCGAAATCCATCATCCTCTCCTCGCTCGCGTGCTCTTTTTCGATCACGACGTGACTCTTCCGGTCGAACATCCAGGCGACGCTGCCCAACTCGCCCAGGTTTCCGCCGTTTTTGGAGAACAGATGGCGCATCTCGCTGACTGTGCGGTTGCGGTTGTCGGTCGCCGCCGAGACGAGAATCGCCGCCCCGCCGGGACCGTAGCCTTCGAACATGATCTCCTCGATCTGGCCGCCTTCCAACTCGCCGGTTCCACGCATAATCGCGCGCTTGATGTTGTCCGACGGCATGGAAACGGCCTTTGCGGCGGCAATGGCGGTCCTGAGACGCGCGTTGGAGTCGGGGTCGCCTCCGCCACGGGCGGCGATAACGATTTCTTTGATTAGCCGGGTGAACGCTTTGCCGCGCTTGGCGTCAAGTGCGGCCTTCTTGTGCTTGATTGTCGCCCATTTGGAATGTCCGGACATCGGGAACCTCTGAGACT
>JACADU010000009.1 GCA_013388415.1 Bryobacteraceae bacterium | reverse complement strand
GATCGAAGCATGTCCCAACAACACCGAGACCTCTTCGAGCGAGACGCCGTTCTCGAGCAGGTCGACCGCGAAGGTGTCGCGGAATCTATGAGGATGGCCGTTGACGATCCCGGCTTTGTCAAACACCTTGGCCAGTTGCCGCCGCCAAAGATCGGTCCAGTTATCGAGCGCTGTCGACTGCCCGCGCAGGAAGAAGTAGCCGCCGCGAGGCGTCGTTTCTTTGAGCAGCCGCGACAACTGCGGTGGCACCGGCAGACTGACGGGTACACCCGTCTTTTGCATGTACAAGAAGATGCGCTCTCCATCGAACTGTGAAGTCCGCAGCCGGGCAGCGTCGCTGATCCGGAGGGCCGTGTGCCGCAGCAGCAGGACGAAGGTCAGCAGATCGCCCGAGCACTCAAGGATGCGTTCCATCTCGTCGGCGGTGAATGGCAGGGTGGGATTCTGGCGTAGGACCGGCGCCTTCAGCCCGCGAGCCGGGCTTCGGCCGATCCAATCATTTTCTTCACAGAACCGGAAGAACGAGCGCACCAGTTCCAGCCGCTTGGCGGTTGTGTAGGGTCCGACCTTCCAGCTGTCGCGAAACTCGCGGACCAGTTCGGGCGTGAAGCTGGTCAGTAGCGGGCAGTGCCGCTCGGCGAATCGGCGCAACAGATCGCAGAAGGCCCGGTATTTCTTCAGGCTGGCCGGGGCGAGATTGCGGGCGATGCTCTCGCCCAGGAACTTCTGGGCGGCCTCGGCGACGGTGATGGCCCGAAGCTCCGGAGACTGGGGGTCCTTGGGGTCTTCGAGCTCGCGCCGCAGGGCTTCGGCCTTCTCCCAGGAACTCACCTTGAGGGAGCGCCGGATGTAGCCAGCCGGCCCGGTGCCCTCGATCCACATCGAGCAGCGGCAGCGGCGGTAGAAGCGGTCGGCTTTATGCTCGCAGGATTGCCGGTGTCGGCGGTAGAGGGTAAACATGAGGAGCTCCCATGGCCGGTCCGTCGTACACGAATCGTACAAGAGATTATGTCACGCCACTAAGATGTTTACAATGAGGTGTTTGAAGCTGGCGGAGAGGGAGGGATTCGAACCCTCGATACAGTTTCCCGTATACACGCTTTCCAAGCGTGCGCCTTCAACCACTCGGCCACCTCTCCGGGAAGTCACGCTGAAGCGTGAAGGCGGGTCTAAAGGCCAGTTTACCATGCGGCTTTTAGCGGACCGGGATCGCCTGATACAAATAGTCGCGCGCCTTAAGCCACCACTCCGTTTCGGCGCGGGGCTGCGCCTTGGCGGCGCAGAATGCAGGCAAATCGGATAGACCGGCCGCCTTGAGAAGCATGAAGACCACACCATCGCGCGTGTCGCTCTGCTCGCGCTGCCGGGCCAGATTGAGGTCCTCGAGGATGTTCCGCAGAAGCAGCGCGCGGCCCGAGTCCATCGCGGGCGCAGGAGCTGCAACAGCTTTGCCGCCGCAGGCGTAGCTCCTCAATGGTCCCTCGATCAGCGCCGCCAAGGGTTGGCCAACCGGGGGCAGAACTCCCTTGACTTCAATCCGCGAATCGACCGCTGCTTGCCTGACTCGCAATTCCATTGGATAGATCATCCAACCATCGCCACGGTGGAATTGCACCTCGACCCGAAAGCGCTGATTCGCCGCCGCGGTGGCAGGAATGAAGAGATCGACCAGGTAGCTTTGCGCCGCTTGCCCCTTTTCGAGCGCGGCGCCGTGGGGCATCTCGACCGGCTTGAGCCGATCCGGGATCCACTCACCGCCCACGCTCGTGTATTGCTCTTGATACAGAGCGATTTTCGCGGTGTCCTCGGGATTCTGGGCGATATGGATTGTGTACGGGGCGCTTTCGGGCCAAACCTCGCCGGGGCCCTTCCCCCGGGGAAAGACAACGGTGGCGCGGAAGGTGAAATGCGCATTTCGCGCCACCGCCGGAGAAAGAAGCTCGCGGTGCTTTGGAGCCTTGTCCACCGCAACGACGGTTCCGTCGGGCCGGTAACGCACGAATTCGCTCGTGACGATCACGGTCTGTCCGCCCAGGCTGATTGCCCCAGCGGCCAGCGCAACGATCCAACCCGCGAGCCTGCGCACTGCGATCCCTATGCCAGGTCGAACTTCTCCTGGTGCAGATTCGGGTCGCTGATGACGGCGACCGGTCTGCCGAGGATCTCTTCGAGCTCTTCGAGATATTCGTTTTCGGTTGACTTGAGGACTCGCGCCACTTCCGGGTTCGCGCGGCAGACGACATCCTTGGTGTCGACGACCTTGGCGTACTTCTGGGCTTCAGTCAGGATCTCGCCGATGACCGTCTGGACGCTCTTGACGTAGCCGGCGCCCTCACAATACGGGCAGGGCGAGCAGAGCGCGCGTTCAAGAGATTGCTTGACACGCTTGCGCGTAATCGCGACCAAGCCGAAATCGTTAAACTGGAGCACCTTGTAAGGAGCCTTGTCGGCCCGCATGGCATCTTCGAGCGCCTGCATCACTTTCTGGCGATTCTTGCGCTCCTCCATGTCGATGAAGTCGATCACGATGATGCCGCCCAGATCGCGAAGCCTCAATTGCCGGACAATTTCTTTCACCGCCTCGAGATTTGTCTTGACGATCGTATCCTCGAGCTTGTTGGACTTGCCGACATACTTGCCCGTATTGATGTCGATTGCGACGAGCGCCTCCGTCTGATTGATGACGATGTAGCCGCCCGATTTCAGCCAGACTTTGGGACGCAGCGCCTTCTCGAGTTCCTGGGTGATGCCAAACGCCTCGAAGATCGGTTCGGGCCTCGTGTAGAGCTTGACCCGGCCCAGGAGCGCGGGTTGAAGTCTCTCCACGGCGTGCAGAACCTGCTCGTAGAGATCCTCATTGTCGACCCAGACCGCCTTGAAGCCTTCGGTCAGTTGATCGCGCAGAAGCCGCTCCACGATCTCAACGTCGTGATGGAGAAGCGCGGGCGCACGGCGCTTTTCGGCTTTCTCGCGGATGTCGAGCCAGAGGTTGGCCAGATAGCGCATGTCGGCGGCGATATCCTCTTCGGTGCGGCCCTCCCCCGCCGTGCGCATGATGTAGCCGCCCTGCACGCCTTCACGATGACGCTGCAGAATCCGCTTCAGGCGCTGGCGCTCCTCGTCGGTTGAGATCTTGCGGGAAACGCCCAGGTGATCGACCGTGGGCATATAGACGACGTAGCGGCCCGGCAGAGCGATGTGAGAGGTGATGCGCGCGCCCTTTTGGCCGAGTGGTTCCTTGGCGATCTGAACGATGATCTCCTGCCCCTCCTTCAGAAGTTCAGCGATCGAGGGCAGGGCGGGCCGTTCGCGTTCCCGCTCGCCGCGTTCGGCGCGGTCGCGGTCCCTGCGGCCGCGTCCACCGCGGTCGCGGTCCCCTTCGGTGCGTTCCGGGCGGCCAGGAGAAGGCGGCGCAGGCTCCCGCGCCGGACGAGCGATTTCGATGGATTCGCCAAACTCGGCGAGATTGATTGGACGTTCCTCCAACGGCGCCGGCGGCTCCGCCGGGGCGGACAGCGCCTCGACCTCCGGGCCGCGGCCGCCGCGGCGGCGCCGGCTTCTGCGGGAGATCCTGTGCGGCAATCTGCCGCCCTGCGCGCGAAGCGTCGCGGTCAGGCTCTGCGGCATTCGAGCCGGCTCCGGACCTTCAGGTTCTTCTTCAGTGACCGGCTCCTCGCCGGCTTCGCCGGCAGGTTCACCCGGGGCGGCCGAAGTGTCCGCGGCAATACCCGCCTCAGCTCCGGCCGCGGTCTCCGCGAACGGCTCGGCGGAGAGGGAGACCTCGGTTTCCGGCTCAAGCCGCGCCTCGGGTACTTCAGCCTCGACCTCCGTCTCCACCTCGTCCAATTCGTCCTCATCGACGGAGTCTTCGACCTCTTCATCCGCGGCCGCCTCCGGCCCTTCATCCACTACGCCCGGCTCTTGCTCCGGCTCGAAGGACTCGACAAGGCCCGAGTGAGCCTCGCGCTCGTCTATCTCGTCGACGCGATCCAGCAAAGCCTCCGCGGCGTCCTCGGCAGCGGCTTCCGCGGCGAGTTCCATCTCCTCCGCAGTCAGGCCGGCTACTTCTTCCGCGGCGGCGTCCGTGGGAGCCGGCGCGCTGCGGCGGTACTTGGACAGAGATTCCCCCGGAAGCACGAGGAACTCCTCGTCCTCGCCGCTCGTCCGAGGCTCTTCCACCGCATCGCCGGCGAATTCACTTTCCGCCGCTTCATCCACTTCGTTGCCGCCCGGCTCGCTGGCGCCTGCCAGCGGAGCTTCGGAAGCATACTTCGATTCCGGAAACCCGCGTCCGCGGCGGCGGCGGCGGCTGCGGCGACCGCGCCCCCGGCCTTGTGAGTCGTCGGCCGGCTCGGCGCCTTCGGCCGGCGCAGGCCCGTCGACGCGCGGAAGCTCAATCCCGGCCACTTCCGACACCGCCGCTGAAGGAGCGGCCTGCTGGATCAAGGCCGGATTCTGCTGCCCGTGACGCCGCCCGCGCCCGCGGTCGTCCCCGCTGATGCGGTCGATTTCGTCGGCGTTCTCCTCGAAAAAGTCCGAAACGTAAAGGAAGCAGTCGCGTTCAAGGCCGAGATCGACGAACGCGCTCTGCATTCCAGGAAGGACGCGGGTGACCCGGCCTTTGTGAATGCTGCCGGCAAGAGAGTACTCGTTGGCGCGCTGGAGATAGATCTCCACCAGTTGGCCATCTTCGAGAATGCCGACTTTTTTCTCGTGGCGGTTCTGGCTGACCACCAATTCTTTCGACACCATGGTCTTCACCTCCATCAGGCGGGTGAAGCGGCGCGCGGCCGGAGCGGCCCGGTCGAGGGAAGCCGTCTTATCCAGGGGGCGCCGATTGGCGTCTTTGCGCGGCTGACTTGATCAGATTCGCCGCTCGCTCAAACAATCTCTTTGCCGGTCCGGGCCAGCGTTCTCACATCCTGGTGGAACTGACCTTTCACCGGGGCCGCCGAAGCAGCCGATAATCCCGAGGATTCGATCCCTGTGCCGGAAAGTCTCCCTTCCCGGCTGCTCTCGCTCGACGTCGCTTCACGACACAAACCGCCGGAGCCGGACATTGTGGACCAGCCCCAGCATCATAAAGAACGAAATCATGCTCGACCCTCCGTAGCTCATCAACGGCAGCGGAATACCGGCCACCGGCATCCTGCCCACCGCCATGCCGGCGTTGACCAGGACATGAAACAGCAGAATCGAACATACTCCCATGCATACGAACATGCCGGCTCGATCAGGGGCTGTCTGCGCGTTTTGCACAATCTGCATCAATAGCAGGAAGTAGAGCCCCAGAAGTACGAGGACCCCGACAAATCCATGCTCCTCGGCAAATGCCGAGATCAGGAAATCGGTATGGGCGATCGGCAGAAACCGGAGTTGCGTCTGTGAGCCTTGCGTGACTCCAGCGCCCCACATTCCTCCGGCGCCCACGGCAATCTTCGATTGGATCACCTGGTAGCCCCTACCGGTTGGATCCTTCTGCGGATCGAAAAAACTCTCAATCCGCGCCTTCTGATAAGGCTTCATCAGGAAGTAGCTAACAGGCGCCAATACCACCGCTAGAGCGATGATCGCGGCAGCATGCTGCCAGCGGATCCCGCCCAAAAACAATCCCGTTACCACGACTGGTATGTACGTCAGCGACGTCCCCAAGTCCGGTTGGGCCAGCACAAGCGCACAAGGCAATCCGACCAGTCCTGCCAGCCGCAGCACATCCCGCAGGTCCAGCCGGTCCTTGTTCATTTCCGACAGGTAGCGGGCTACAAGCAATATTATCACTAGTTTGGCAAACTCCGACGGCTGAAAGTGGAACCCAAAGGCAACCGGGATCCAACGCTTCGACCCCCAGACGAAGCGCCCAAACAACGGCGTCAGGACCAGGAGGAGAATCGTAAGCCCATATAGTATGGGGACTTGCCCCATCAGCGTATGGTAATCGATCCGGGACGAAAACCACATCACCACCAGGCCCACGGCCATCCAGACGATTTGCCTCCACCAGGCCGTTCGAAAGGCCGTATCCAGCGTGGCGGAGTATATTTGCAGGATCCCCAGTCCACAAATCGCCACGGCCAGGATGATCAGGGCCCAATCGAAGTCGCGGAAGCTGCGATATCCGGCCATTGCTATCGGGCAGGACTCCCGGAGAGAGGTTGGAGCGGCGAGAGCGCCTTGGCGAGACTCGGCGCAGGCCGCGGCCGTTCGAGGCGGATTTTCTTGTCGTGCCAGGCCTTGATGACATCGCGCACAATCGGCGCCGCGAGATCGCCATGCTCGCCATGCTCGAAGAGTGCGGCGACAACGATCTCGGGCTGCGAGCGTGGGGCAAAGCCCACGAACCAGCCGTCGTCTCGATAGTCGGCTGAGGGGTCTTTCTTCTTCATGAACTCGTTGGAGGCGCGCTGAGCGGAACCAGTCTTGCCAGAGAACTCAACGCCGGGAATCCGGGATCCAGCGCCCGTTCCGCCTTCGTTGACGACCGCGTACATCCCGTACATCACACGGTTGACGTTCTCCAAGTTCAATTCAGCCTTCCGCGCCGGGACCGTCTGCTTTTCGTCCTTGACAAGATGTGGCCTCATCCAGACGCCGCCGGTGACGATTCCACCGATGGCATGGGCCAACTGGATAGGCGTGACCGTCAGAGCGCCCTGGCCGATGGAAACCGAGATGGTTTCGCCGGCGTACCATTTCTCGCGGTAGCGCCGGACCTTCCAGGCGCTGGAGGGGACCACGCCGGCCTTTTCATGGGGCAGGTCAATGCCTGTCTCCTTGCCCAAACCGGCCATCTCGGCGTACTTGGCGATCTTGTCGATTCCAAGCCGGTTGCCCACCATATAAAAGAACACGTCGCAGGACTGAGCCAGGGCTCGGTGCAGGTTGACCGTACCATGGCCGCCTTTCTTGTGGCATTTGAACGTACGGCCGTAATACGTGGCGCTTCCCGGGCAGAAGACGGTGGTGGTCTCGTCAATCACCCCCTCCTCCAAACCCGCCAGGGCCATGATCGGTTTAAAGGTGGAGCCGGGGGCAAGCTGAGCCTGAATCGCCCGGTTGAGCAGCGGGAGGTTCGGGTTCTCATTCAAGGCGCGCCATTCACGCGCGTTGATTCTCCCGACGAAGTGATTCGGGTCGTAAGCGGGAGTGGAAACAAGCGCCAGGACCTCGCCATTCCTGGGATCGAGGGCGACGACCGCACCGCTCTTGCCTTCCATGGCGAGTTCGGCGACCACCTGCAAATCGAGATCGATGGTGAGACGAAGATCACGCCCGGGCTGAGCTTCCTTGATGCCGAGCACTTCCCGCGTGTTCATGCGGTTGTCGACTCGAACCTGCCGCTGCCCGTCGATGCCGCTGAGGACATCGTTGTAAAAGCGCTCGATGCCCATCTTTCCGATGATTTCGCCGGGGTTGTGTTTCGCAAACTCCTGGCTGTTCAACTCGGCATCATTGATTTCACCCGTATAGCCGAGCAAGTGAGCGGCGACTCCATCGCGGGGATACAGGCGATGCTGGCTTCGAATCAGCTCCATTTCCGGGAACGCATCATCGCCGCGGTGAGCCTCCACAAACGTAAGCTCGTCCGGCGTCAGGTCTTCCTTGAGCGGAATGGTGAAGTATGTGGGCTGCTTGCGGAAGCGGTCGACTTTGCGCATCAACTCGTCGGCGTCGAGGTTGAGCCCCATGGCGATGGGCGCGATATGCTCCTCGCGCAGGCTCTCGCGGGACAGAATGAGCCGGTAAGAGGAGTGGTTGTCCACGATGACGCGTCCGTCGCGGTCGAGGATTCGGCCGCGAGGCGCGGGCACCGGCAGGGACTTGATTTGATTCTGCTGGGCTTTCGCCTTGAAGATCTCCTCCTTCAGGACCTGGAGGTCCCAGTAGCCGGTGATCAGGAAGACGAAGATGGCCACGGTGACGTATTGAAACGCGGCAATCTTGCTCTGCGCGAATTTGATGTCGTCGCGCACCAGTGGACGCGATTCGGTGGAATCGGGCGGCCGCTCTTGGGGGATGGTTCTGCCGGCCATAGGCCAACGATTCAGCGCTCCTCAGTCTTCAGTCTATCCAAGATGATGAATAGGGGAACCGCGACAACAGCGTTCAGGAAAGCGAAAATGATGCTCTGCGGGATCGGCACGTCAAGCGACTGGCCGAGCAGCGCCTGGGTCAGCACCCAGAAGAAGAATTGGTGAAACAGAAAGAAAAAGAAGCTGAGGATGAACCGGAGCGCGTGATTGTCGACATCGAACCTCATGCTGATCGAGGCGGCGAAGTAGCCGACCAGGGTCTTGACGATTCCGAACATTCCCAGCGGATGCTGCGACAGCGAGTCCTGCGCCAAGCCGATCAGCGCCCCAATCAACGCCCCGCCCACCGGTTGCCGGCGCATCAGCGAGAAGTAAACCGTGACGAGCAGGGGGAGCTCCAGGTATCCGAGGAACTCCGCAAACCGCCGGACGTAAACCTGAAACAGGATCGCCGCCAGAGGAATAAGAACCCACGCCGCGATGCGGAAACGAGAAACCTTCTGCCGCCGCGGAGCATTCGGAATCAGGCTCTCATCGTACGAGCTCATTGCTTGGGAACCGCCGGCGGCGTCTGATCGGCAGCGCCCGGTTTGGGCGAGGCGGGCGGCGGCGCTTCAGGCTTTGGTGGGGCGGGTCTCGGAGGGTCGGCGGGAGCCTTGTTGAAATCCGGCACGCGGAGCTTCGTCGTGCCGAGAACGATGCCCTGCGACTCGCCCACCCGGCGATACCTTTCGCGAAGCCGGTCGGCATCTGTCGCGAGCCCGTTCGAGGACGCCTGCGCAGGCTGGCTCGGAGATGGCGCAGCCGAAGCGGGCGGAGCCGCGGATTGCTGGGTTCCACCTGCCTGCTGAGCCCCCACGGGCTGCGCTGTTTGTGCGGCAGGAGCCGCCTCCGGCGGAGCCGGCAGGATGGCGATCCCTGGGGAAGGAGGCGTCTCAGGTTCGGGAACGGAGCCATGAACGCCGTCCAGCACGATGAGCATTTCCTCGAGCCCGCCCTGCAACCCGCTCGGCTCGATAATGACCTCTTTTGAACCCCGGCCCTCTCGCGTCGACTTGACGCGTCCGACAGGCAGTCCCCGCGGATAAATGCGGTCGGTCCCGCTCGTGTAGAACCACTCCCCGATTTCGACCTTCTCCTCGTTCCGGATGTAGTCGACAATCAGCGTCCCCGAGCCCTGGGCCTTCAGCGTTCCTCTCACGCGGTTCTTCTGGGAAATGACTCCGGCGGCGGAACCCTGCTCGGTGATCAATTGCACGAGCGAGGCAGTGGGGTAAGCAGCGACCACTTTGCCGACGATGCCCTTGTCCGTAATGGCTGCCATGCCGCGCTTGACGCCCTCGACGCTGCCGCGGTCGACAAAGACCGTGCGGGCGTTGGCGCCGGTGCCGGTGCCGATGATTCTGGCGGCGATGGTCTTCGACGGCACCTGCGAGCGGAACTCGATCAACGCCTTGGTGCGGTCGGCGGTCTGTAACTCAGCGGCAAGGAGCTGGTTCTTCAGCCGGAGTTCGGCCAATTCGCGTTTCAATTGCTTGTTTTCGGCCCGGACGTCGCCGAGCACGAAGACGTTTTCCCAGGCGCCGGCGACGCCGCTCCTCACCCATTCGATCGCGCGGGCAACCGGCGTCACCGCCGTCACCGCCCACAGCCGGATGAGCCGCACGTCCTGGCTCGTCTTCACCTGGTAGGCCAGCAGCAACAGTTGGGCCACCAGAAGCAGCAGCAGGACGCTGAGGTTTCGGTACCGGCTCGGGAAGGATTCCATGCGCCCTCGTCGCGCCCAGATGGGCTACTCGATCGCGATTCGGCGGAGCAGTTTGAAGTCGGTGAGCATGCGTCCCGTGCCGAGAACGACGCTAGACAGCGGGTCTTCGGCGATCGAGACGGGCAGCCCGGTCTCTTCGCGGATGCGGCGGTCGAGGTTCTTCAACAGAGCTCCGCCCCCGGTTAGAACGATACCGCGGTCGCTGATGTCCGCGCTGAGTTCCGGAGGCGTCCGTTCGAGCGCCACCCGGATGGCGTTCATAATCGTCGCGACGCACTCGCCCAACGCCTCGCGGATTTCGGTGTCGGTGATGGTGATGGTCCGCGGGACGCCCTCGATCAGGTTGCGCCCCTTGATCTCCATCGTGATTTCCTTGTCGAGTGGAAACGCGCTTCCTACCTGCATTTTGATCTGCTCGGCGGTGCGCTCGCCGACCAGCAGGTTGTACTTCTTTTTCAGGTACTGCATGATGGCGTCGTCCATCTCGTTGCCCGCCACGCGCACGCTCCGGGAGTAGACGATGCCGGAAAGCGAAATCACCGCGACATCGGTCGTGCCGCCTCCGATGTCGACTACCATGTTGCCGCTCGGCTCGGTGATCGGCAACCCTGCGCCGATCGCCGCGACCATCGCCTGCTCCACGAGATGGACTTCACTGGCGCGCGCGCGGTAGGCGGAATCGATCACCGCCCTTTTCTCCACCTGCGTGATCTCGCTCGGAACGCCGATCACGATCCGGGGGTGAACCAGCATCTTCCGGCCATGCGCCTTTTGGATGAAGTAGTTCAACATCCGCTCCGTCACTTTGAAGTCGGCGATGACACCGTCCTTCATCGGGCGAATGGCGACGATGTTGCCCGGCGTCCGCCCGAGCATTTCCTTGGCTTCTTTGCCGACCGCCTCCACCTCACCGGTGTTCTTGTTAATCGCGACAATGGATGGTTCGTTGACAACGATGCCTTTGCCCTTGGCGAAGACGAGGGTATTGGCTGTGCCCAGATCAATGGCAAGATCTGAAGAAAACAGGCTGAACAGCGAGCGGATGTTCATTGTTTCGGAAGGATTTTGTACTACGTTAGGGTGCGCGCAAGGATTTCCGCACACCCGTCAGTTTGAGAATGGCCTGACTCCCAAGGCTCAGGATATCGCGTTTTTGGCGCTGACGCGCTATCTGCCGCTCAGATCTTTCTGCCTGACCGCGAGTTTGCTCAGAATCGAGAACACGTCCATGAGGGCTTGCCGGTGAACGAGCGGGTCGTCCAGGTCGAGCCCGGCAATCAGATCGATGATCTCGGCGGCGGCCTTGCCGGACTCCGGAAACATGGCTGCCGCGGCCGCCTCATAACGGGCCCGGCCGGGCCAGGGATGAGCGGCGAAGGCCAGCCTGGCATCCACCCAGAGCGCGGCCTGTCGCGCCCACGCGCAGGGGTCGCCGGCAGCCTGCCGCTCCTCCATGGCGCGCGCGGAGTCGTCCAGGTTCTTCATCAGGAATCCTCTGTGATCGATCCCCCGCCGGTCCATTTCCGCTCGAATCAGCACATGTTGGACGACATCGCCGGTGTGCACTGCCAGACACCCGTAGTCTCCGCCGCGAAAAGCCGGCGTAGGGAGCCTCCTGGCCCGCAGCCAGATGTGGCCCAGTTCATGCCCAAGCAGGGCTTCTTCATAACCCTTCCAGGATTCGTAGAGATCCATATTCAGGATGACGACCCAACGGTCGGTCCCGCCCGTACGATGGCTCACCATGGCCGCCTGCATCATCGCGAATTGGCGCTGGAAATCCGGATTTCTGAGCTGATTGCGGGCAAGGTCAAGGCCTTCCGGATCGCCCTGAATCCTCTCCCCCACATAGACGATCGGCGTCTTCACGCCGAATTGGCGCTCCAGATCGCTCCGCCACGCGCTGATGGCTTCCGGAATGCCCGGCGGGACCAGCAGAAGCGCCATCAGGACCATCATGTTTTCAGGCTATCGCTTTCCGGACGTTGACCGGCGCCGCGCCGTGTGAGAATCGAGAAGGAGCTGTTCGTGGACGAGAGGCTGTTTTACGTCGAAAGCCAGGTGAAGAAGACCGCCCGCCTGAACTGCCAGTTCTGCCGCGGAGTCGAAGAATACGAGTTGCGATGGCTGGTCAGAAAGAAGAAGGACCGCCTCCCACCCGGCGCGGATGAGCGGGACAGGGCTAAGTTCGCCAAAGCGCAAAGTTACATGGTCCTGATGGACGACAAGGTGCGCTGCAAGTCCGCGCGTTGCGGGCGGACCTTCGAAGTGTCCGGAATCAAGACGCTGGCGTTCCTGTGAATCGCCGTGATTTCCTCCTGACCCTGCCGGCGCTGAGCGCTTGCCGCGGCAAGCCCGGCGAGGGCTATCACGGCAGCGCCTGGATTGCGAGCGAAGTGGAGCCTGTGCTGGCTGTCGTGGATCTTCTTGCCTTCGCAGTCAGACGGCGCGTGGAACTCAAGGGCAGGCCCAAACGGTTGGTGCGGCGCGGGGCGGAGGATGCCAGGTTCCTCTACGCCTGCGATTTCCTGGCCGGTCTGATTGAAGAAGTCGATGGCGCGGCGGCCAGGCGGTCGAGATTCATGCAGATCTCGGGGCCTATCACAGGAGTCCGGCCGGATCCTCGATCGCACAGACTTTGGGTGGCGGCCTGTAGTCCACCGCGAATCGCGCCCATCGATTTGGAAACGCTGCGCCAGGGCCGGGCGGTCCTCCTGCCCTCTGATCCGGTCTCTTTGGACGTCTCCCCCGCGGCGCCTCTGGCCGCGGCGACCCTCCGCTCAGGCGAGGCGGTTTTCGTCGATCTCGAAGCCGGCGGTCTCTTGAGCCGGATCGAGTTAGGGCCTGATCTCGGGCAGTTGCGATTTCGCTCGGACGGGCGGGCTGCCATCGCCGCCAACAAGGGCCGGATAGCCGTTTCGATCCTGGAACCGCGCAACGGAAGGGTGGTCGTCGAACTGCCGCTTCCCCTGAGACCCGACCGCATGTGGATGAAACGAGACGGCGGGCAGATCTTCATCACGGGCGAGGGCCGCGACGCGATCACCATCGTCTACCCCTACCGCACCGAAGTGGCCCAGACATTCCTCAGCGGGCGCAAACCCGGGGAGATGGCGGATTCAGTGGCGCCCGCCTATCTTTTCGTCTCCAACCCCGAGGCGAATTCACTGACGGTCTTCGACCTCGAGACCCAAAAGGTGGTAGCCGTGACGCAGGTAGGAATGGGCCCCGGCCCCATCGCCGTCACGCCAGACCAGAGCTATGCGCTTGTCCTGAATCGACTTAGCGGTGATGTCGCCGTGATCCGGGCCGCCGCAATCACCCCGGGCAGGGAGAAAAGAGCCCCTTTGTTCACGATGATTCCGGTCTGCGCTCAGCCGTCCCATCTTTTGGTGTCATCCGCCTGACAAGAGAGTGCAGAGTGGTATCCGATGCACCCAGGGTGATAGTTTAGTTGGATTGACAGATGTCGAAGCGTGCGCTGATCACCGGCATCACTGGCCAGGATGGGAGCTATCTCGCCGAGCTCCTGCTCGCCAAGGGCTACGAGGTCCATGGTCTGGTCCGGCGGGTTGCTGCGGAAGACCCTGACCAGCGGTATAGCCGGATTGTTCACATCTTGCCCAGAATACAGATTCAGGCGGGCTCGCTTGAGTGCCAGCCCAGTGTTTTCAATGTTGTAGAGAAGGTAAGGCCGGACGAGTGCTATCACCTCGCGGCGCAGAGCTCGGTGGGCTACGGCGCGCAGGACGAGTTCCAAACCTGGAACGTGAACGTCTCCGGAACGCATTACCTGCTGGCGGCTCTTCGGCAGTTGGCGCCCCGCTGCAAGATGTTTTTCGCCGCCTCGAGCGAGATTTTCGGCGCCGGCGACGGCTCGCCTCGCACTGAAACCTCCCCCTTCCAGCCGCGCTCTCTCTATGGCATCAGCAAACTCGCGGGTTTCGAGCTCGCCAGGCACTACCGGGAAAAGCACGGCTTGTTTGCCGCAACCGGCATCCTGTTCAACCACGAAAGCCCGCGGCGGGGAATGGAATTCGTTACACGCAAAATCACCAGGGCGGTCGCGGCGATCTTGGCCGGCCGCGCAGAAACGATTGACCTTTGGAACGTCTCCGCGGCCCGCGATTGGGGCGCTGCGCCCGATTTCGTCGAGGGTATGTGGCTGATGCTCCAGGCCGAGGAACCGGAGGATTACGTTCTCGCCACTGGCACGGCCAGGACGGTTGCTCAATTCGCTGAAGCTGCGTTTTCTTCAGCCGGGCTGGATTGGACCCGATTCGTCGCCTCCGGGGCTGCCGCGAGCGCAACAGGCTCCGGCGAGCCGGCGATGACCGGCGACCCGTCCCGCGCCTTGCAGAAGCTGAACTGGCGGTCCAGAACATCCTTTGACAACCTGGTCCGTCAAATGGTCGAAGCCGACCTTCAGCTCTCCGGGCTCGACCCGGCTCAGGTGATGGCCAGGGCTTCTGCATAGGCCTGACGGCCGCCGGGCTTGAACTGACCAGGATGAACTCACACACGCGGAGCCATCGGGATGTCAACGCGGAATACCGCGAATCTCCTTTGGAGGTGGATGCCAGCCCGCTGCTTGCCACGGCGGGAGATGCCGAGTTCATCGCCGCCGCCTATTCCCTGCTCTTCAATAGGGTTCCAGACCCCGTTGGCCTGGTGGATTACCGTTTCCTTTTGCGAGCGGGATATCCACGGCTGGAGATTCTCCGGTCGCTGGCGCAATCTGAGGAAGCCCGAGAGAAAGCGGTGCGGGTCGTGAATCTGCCGGCCCAAACGCCGCTCGGATTCTGGCGAAGGCTTGGCCGGTTCGCATGGCTGAAAACACGCTGGCTCCTCTGGTGGTTCTGGGAGAGGCCGAACGAGATCGCAGAACAACTGATCGCCGTGGCCGCTCCTGAAAAATACTGGGATCTGGCCTACAAGTCCTCCGTCAGCGATTTGCACCGCCAACAGCGTTTCGAATCGCTCCTTCATCTCTGGCGCCGCGAGATGGCCCGGGACCTGAGCCGGATCGAAGCTGAACTCGGGCGGCTGAACCGTGAATTCAAACCGGCAGCAGACGCGGAGTTCCCGGGGGACTCGAGTGGCGGAATCCGCTTCGACGGTCTCCGGATCACGCTTCCACGCGCGGAATCGGAAGAACTCGTGCGGCAAGCCGTCAGCCGCCACATTCTTCCCGGAACGAAGAGCTTGCTTGAACGGACGCTTCGTCCCGGCATGACCGTCTTCGATTCCGACGCGGGCTGCGGTGTGTTCTCGCTGATCGCAGCGAGACTGGTCATGCCCAGCGGGAAGGTCTGGGCCGTTGCGGCGGACATGCTGCATCATTCATTTTTGACGCGCAATCTGGAGGCCAATGACCTGCTCCAAATTTGCGTGGTGATGGCTCCGTCAGGTTCCGGGGCGACACGCCCTCTCGAGGATTTGCTGCGCTCGGACGGCTTCCGCCCGGATCTCGTGCGGCTCACAGGCTCAACGGCGGCGTCCACTGGGGTGGCCGATTCGATCCTGCGGCTCGCCGCTCTGCATCCGGGCCTGAAGGTTCTCTGCGAATTTGATGCAGATCGGGCATCGCTCGCAGCGGGAGAGGCCGAAGCATTGCTCGATGCCCTGCGCGGCGCGGGCTTCCGCAGTTCCCGCATCTGTCCCGATACCGGGGTTCTGCTTCCGGTCCCGCAATCCCCTGCGGGCCGCCTTTCATTGTGGATTGCGCGAGATGAGGAATCCAAGGAGGAGCCGGGTTGAAAGAACGAGTTGTCATCCTGGGCGGCGGACCTCAGGCGCGAGAGGTGATCGATGTCTTCGAGCAAGCCGCCATTTATCGCATCGCGGGGATCGTCGCGAACGAGCCGCCTGAAGGTGGCGCGTTGTACGGCCATCCTTATCTTGGCGCGGATGCCATCCTCCCCGAGTTGTTGCAGCAGGGCGTGGACCACGCGTTTGTGGCTATTGGCAATAACCGTGCCCGTCTCGACCTGATGGAGAAGCTGCGAGGCATGGGCTTCAAATTGCCGAACGCGATCAGCCCGCGCTCCTATGTGTCGCCTCACGCCAGCCTCGGGCAAGGCGTCGTCATCATGCATGGAGTTGTCGTAGGCGTCAGTGTCGATCTCGGCGACGGCGTCATTCTGAATCACCGCACCGCCGTCGCCCATGATGCCCGTCTGGAGCGCGGCGCCCACATCGCAGCATCGATCATCTGCGGGCGGACGGTGATTGGAGAGGGAACCAACGTTTGGCCCGGCTCCACAGTCGGGCTCGGAGTGAAAGTGGGCAAGTGGGCGACCATCGGCGCAGGAAGCCTCGTCATGCGCGACGTCGAAGACGGCGCCACGGTGGTCGGCCTTCCCGCCAGGAAGCTGAAGATCGTGGAGAGCGGCGAATGACCGCGCCCCGCCACATCCCTGTCTCGCGCCCTCTGTTGAATGGCAATGAACTGAAATACGTCTCTGAATGCATCGAAACCAACTGGATCTCCTCCATCGGCAGCTTCGTCACCCGGTTTGAGAATGCTTTCGCCTCCTGGTGCGGAGCGCCCCACGCCGTCGCCACGTCTTCAGGAACCACCGCGCTTCATCTCCTGCTCGACGCCTTGGGCATCGGCCCGGACGACGAGATCATCGTCCCCGACTTGACTTTCGTCGCGACGGCGAACGCCGTTCGCTACTGTGGCGCGACGCCCGTCTTCGCCGATTGCGATCCGCGGGTGATGGTGATTGATCCAAACCGGCTGCGCGAAAAGATCACGCCGCGGACTCGCGCAATCTTCGCCGTCCATCTCTACGGACACCCCGCCGACATGGACCCGCTGCGCGAAATCGCAGCCAGCCGCGGATTGCTCCTGCTGGAGGACGCGGCTGAGGCTCACGGCGCGGAATACAAGGGGAAACGTGTCGGCGCGCTCGGGCACTCCGCCGTGTTTTCGTTCTTCGGTAACAAGATCCTCACGACCGGCGAGGGCGGCATGGTGCTCACCGGCGATGAGCGCCTGGCCGCCCGCATGCGAATCCTCCGCGCGCATGGCATGGACCCCAACCGCCGATACTGGTTTCCCGAGATCGGCTACAACTACCGGATGACCAATCTCCAGGCAGCGGTGGGTCTGGCGCAGCTCGAATGCGCCGCCGAAAAGCTCGCCGCGAGAGACCGTGTCGGCGCGCTTTACGATCAACTGCTGGCTCCTTTGTCGCGTTGGCTGCTGCTGCCGCAGACGCGCTCTTGGGCAAGACGCGTTCACTGGCTTTATACCGTCCATGTGGCGCCCGATGCGCCCATCGGCCGCGACGAGTTGGCAGCGCGCCTCGCCGCTCGCGGAATCGAGACCCGGCCGGTCGTGATCCCCATGCACCGCTTGCCCGCATACAACGAGAAGAATGGCTATCCGGGATCCGATCTGGCCGCTGACAGCGGATTGAGCCTGCCGACGGCGGAGAACCTGTCGGGCGAAGAAGCCGCCTACGTTGCGTCCGCCCTTCGCGAGATCATCGAGGAGGCCGGGTGCAGATAATCGTTTTGCACACGTTCTGCCCTTCGGCCGGCGATTCGGTTAGCCACATCGCTGCCGCCCTTTCGCGCGAACTGGAATCCCGCGGCCACAAGTGCGAGGAGATGCGGATGCCCTTCGACCCGGCATCCCCTCCCCTGGAGCAAATCCTGGCTTTCAGGCTGCTGGAGCCGGTTGAATACGGCGATCTCCTGATTAGCCTTCATCCGCCCTGTCACGTCGTCCATCACCGCCGCAAAGTCATCTGGGCCGGCGGCAAGGCATTCCGCTGCGGCCACTTGATGCCCGAGGGCTACTTCAGGCAAGACCCGGCTTCCAACTCCGTTCTCGCATCCATGCGGGTGAGTGACAGGATGGCGTTCGCCGAAGCGCGCAAGATCTTCTTCGATTCGCCATCCTCCTGCGAAAGCTTCAAGCGGGAAGAGGGCATCGAGGCGTCGTTCCTCCCCTTTCCCTCGTGTGTTGCCCGCCGGGAAATGCCAAAGCAAAAGATCCTGGCGGCAAGCCTCCACAGCGCATCCCGCGTTCAGCTCCTGTTGTCGCTCGAGGCCTTTGCCGCCGTACCGCAAGACTTTCTGCTGTGGCTCTTCGGGAACTTGCCGTTCTCCGCCGAACAGTGGAGCAGCCTGCTGCGCCGCCTGGGCCTCGAAGACCGCGTGAAGGTGCTGCCCGCGGCACAGTGGGCGGAATCTCTCCCTGCGGCCATGGGTGTCATCGGGCTTTCTGACAACGCCGGTGTCCTCGGCCGTCTCGCGATCGACGCTCACGCCTGCGATGCGCCCGTCGTCGCATTCGATTCTCCAGCGGCTGCCGAATGGATCGAAGACGGACGGAACGGCCTGCTCTCTCCGCTCGACAGCCACGCGCTCGCCTCGATCCTCACCCAATTGACCTCCCGCCCGGATGCCATGCGATCTCTCGGCCGCGCAGGCCGCGAGCGGCTCGGCGAGTGGGGTGCGAACTGGGATTACGCCATCTCGGCCATCACCGCACTATGAAAGTCGCAGTCGTCAACCACGCATGGCCGTTCCTCTACGGGGGCGCGGAGCACCTCGCCAGCAGCCTGACTGCGAAGCTGAGGGAGTTCGGCCACGATGCGGTTCTGCTGAAACTGCCCTTCATCCAGACTCCCCACGCCGCCGTCGCCCGCTCGATCCTGGCCGCCAGGCTCCTCCGAATCCCCCTCGCCGGCCGCATCATCTGCATGAGATTTCCCACTTACTTCATCCCTCATGAAGACAAAGTGCTCTGGCTGCTTCATCAGTATCGCGGCGCCTACGAGCTGTGGAACACGCCGTTCAAATCGCTCCCGGTCAACGAAGAGGGCAGGCGGATCCGCCAGATCATCCGTCGCGCCGACGACGAAGCGTTGCGCGAAGTCAGAAAGATCTACACAAACCACGCAACCACCGCGGACCGCCTGCGGCGCTACAACGGAATCCTGGCCGAGCCGTTGACCTGCCCCTTCGGCGACTCCAGCCGCTTCCATTGCGCCGGGTATGGGGACACCATTGTTGCCATCGGAAGGATCTCCCGGGTCAAACGGCAGGCGCTTGCAGTTGAGGCGATGGCTTACACCCGGACGCCCGTCAAGCTCCACGTCGCCGGCTTCAGCGAAGAGGCGGAACTGACCGAATCCATCAGCGCGCTGATCCGCGCCCGCAAGCTCGAAGACAAGGTGACCTTCGAACCGCGCTTCATCTCCGAAGAGGAGAAAACCGCTCTGCTGGCCAGTTGCCTGGCTGCCGTCTACGTCCCCTTCGACGAAGACGCCGTCGGCTACGTCACGGCGGAAGCCTTCTTCTCTCAAAAAGCCTGCGTGACGTGCCACGATTCGGGGGGCGTGACTTCCGCCGTCAGAAGCGGTTTGAACGGCTTTGTGGTCGAGCCGGACCCTCGCGCGATCGCCGAGGCGTTCGACAGTCTCTACAGCGACCGGGCGCTCGCCCGCCTCCTCGGTGAGAATGCCCGCCAATGGGCGCTGTCCATACCCAACAGTTGGGAACACGTCATCGGCAAGTTGCTCTCATGAGAATCGCGCTCGTTACGCCCTTTGATCCCGACGCCACGATGGGCAAATACGCCCGCCTCATCCTGCCCTCGCTCTGCAAGCGGCACAATGTCGATGTCTGGTGCCCTCTCTCCTCAAGGCTGATCGAGGCGCAGACGCCCGTGATCCCGTTCGAATCGAGTCTGGCGCTCGGTGACCCGCGGCTCGACGCCTACGATCTGCTCCTCTACCAGATGGGCAACGACGCCAACCACTTCCCCCGTATCCTGGAGCTGAGCCTCCAGAGACCAGGAGTTCACATCCTCCATGACTTCGTCCTCCATCATCTCGTCTCCAACTACTACCTTCAACTCCTCCGCCACCCAATGGGCTATTTGCATGAGATCGAAAAGGCCTACGGCAAGGCGGTTCGCCGGTACGCCGAAGAAACCGTAGCCGGCAGAAACAACGGCCTCTGGGAGACGGATCTGGTGAGCCGGTATCCGCTCTTCGAGCCCGTGCTGGCCAACGCTCTGGGCGCCGTCGTGCATTCCAACCACCACCTGGAGGCGGTCCAGGCGGTCTTCGACGGTCCCTCCACACGGATCGATCTGGCTGTGGCGCCTGTCCCGCCGCGAACCTGCCTGACTCGCGCCGCTCTCGGCGTTCCCGATGACCGCGTCCTAATGGTCGCCTCCGGCTACATCAACCGGACAAAGCTGCTCCACACGGTCATCGAAGCCCTCCATCGCTCGCCCCAACTCTCCTCGCAAGCCCTCTTCGCCGTCGTCGGACAGGACTGCCCTGTCGAGGGACCGCGGCTGAGGGCGATGGTGCGGGATTTCCATCTCGAAGACTGCGTTCGTTTCACCGGATACCAGACCGAGGAGTACCTGCACGGCTGGCTGCAGAACGCGGACATCTGCATCAATCTCCGTCGCCCGAATACCGAGGGAGCATCCTGCTCCGTGATCGAACAGATGAGACACGGCAAGCCGGTCGTCGTGATCCGGGAAGGCTTCTACGCCGAACTGCCCGACGGCGCCGTCGTCCAGGCTGAGCCTGACAAGCTCGACAGGCTTCATGAGCTGCTTCTCCGGGTCGTGAGCGACAAGGCGTTGCGCGAACGGACCGCCGCCGCCGCGCGCGATTACTCCTCATCCCGCTTCGACGCAGACAGTTATGGCGAACGGCTCGCTGATTTCCTCGAAGAGGTTCTGGCAGCCAGGCCGCGAATCTTGCTCCGGCAGCGCGTCGAGGCGTAAATCGCCAGCCTGGGCAGCAGGGGCCGCGAACTCATCGGGCCTTACGTTCATCGCGCCATGCGCCGCCTGTTTGTGACCGGCGAACCTTGCGCCGCCCCCCCAGGCTATGGCGCTGAAGATCCGTTGTAGCCGCCTCAGGCCTTCTTCGCCTTCTGCTTTGTGTTGTCCCACACCAGATACTGTCTCTTCCGGTAGCTTTGAACGGCCATCTCGCACACCACAACGCCGTAGAAGCCGAGTTGCGCGTCGCAGTTCAGCTTCTCGCCTTTGCGGACCGCGTTGAGCAGGTTCCGGTGATGGAGTTCAGTGCTCTCCGCGCCCGTCTTCTTGAACTCGACCGTCTGCGCTTCCTTCGCGAACAGCCGCTGCGGCGTGATCGTGAAGCCTGTGCGCGTGAATCGCAGCGTCGCCTTGTGCCCGCGCAGCATGTGCTCAACCGGCGTGTCGTTGGCCAGAGAACTCACCAGTTGCATGGTCGGACCGCCGGGGTAATCGGCCAGCACGTTGAACGTGTCCGGAACCTCGGCCGCCGAATCGACGAACTCGAACTTCCCGCCGGTGGCAACCACCTTCTCCGGGAACCTCAGGTTCAGCGCTTTGATCAGCCGCGTGGCCCGGTGAACGTATAGGTCGGTCGCGATGCCGCCGGAATAGTCCCAGAACCAGCGCCAGCGGAAATACC
The DNA here is from genome assembly GCA_013388415.1 of Bryobacteraceae bacterium. Classification (GTDB taxonomy): domain Bacteria; phylum Acidobacteriota; class Terriglobia; order Bryobacterales; family Bryobacteraceae; genus JACADU01. The sequence goes on along the minus strand of JACADU010000009.1, from coordinate 15,308 downwards.
GGTTGGGGTCCCAGTCCCGCTTGGGCGCGGGCCCAAGCCAGGCTTTCCAGTCGAGATCCGGGCCCGGCTTGGCGTCCTGGTCGATCGGATAGTCCCAGTAATCCTTCACGTGATTGCGCGAGTAATCGATCTGGGCGAGGACCACCTTGCCCAGGGCGCCCTTGCTGACATACTCCCACGCGGAGACGTAACTGTTGTCGCTCATCCCCTGAACGCCAACCTGAAGTTGGATCCCGCGTTTGGTCGCGAGCTTCGCCAGCACTTTCTTGGATTCCTCGATGGAGTGCGTCATCGGCTTTTCGACGTAGATGTGCTTGCCGGCATCGAGCGCGTCCAGCGTCATCTGGCAATGCCAGTGCTCGGGAGTCGCGATCAGCACATAGTCGATGTTCTTATCGTCCAGAATCGCTTTGTAGACTTTCTCCGGACGCCCACCGGTCAGCTTTGCGGCCGCCTCCCGCCGCTTTGTGTAGACGTCGCAGACGGCGGCGATGTCAATGCGGTCCGGCTCCTTCATCCTGAGCAGCGTCTGCATATGGTGGCCGGCGATCCCGCCGCAGCCGATGACGCCCATTCGAACCCGCTCGTTGGCGCCTTGAATCGAAGCGTAGGATTTCGCCGTCCACGCCGCCGCAGCGCCCGCTGCGATAAAGCCTCTGCGAGAATAAGAACTCATGACGATAGGATTTTATCGCGCAGCATGACTCCACTGCCCGTTTCAGTATCCTGGGCCCTTGCCGCGGTGGTTCTCGCCGCCGCGCTCAGCGATCTCAGGTCCCGGTCCATCCCAAATTGGCTGACCCTGGGCGGCATCCTCCTTGGATTCGCCATCAATTTTTACGCCGCCGGCCTCGCCGGACTCAAAACCGCCGGCCTCGGATTCCTGGCCTCGCTCCTGTTCCTCATTCCCTTTCTTCTCGGCTTCCTCGGCGGCGGAGACGTGAAACTGATGGCGGCTGTCGGAACCTTCGCCGGTCCGGCGAATCTGCTCGTGGTGTTTGTCCTAGACGCGATTCTCGGGGGAATCGTCGCCCTCATCGGCGTGATCGTCCGCGGGCGTGTGCGCAGGACTCTGCTCAACATCGGACAAATCCTCCGCCTCCTTGCCCAGGGCAAGGCCCCCTACAAGGAAAGCGCCGAACTCGAGGCGGGCAACGAAGCCTCCTTCGGAATGCCCCGCGCCGTCACCATTGCCCTCGCAGCGCTTCTGCTCATCTGGGGCTCGCGCCCCTAAAACGGATCCCAGACGTAGGCGTCGAAGTGGTGAATCGTCCGGAAGCCGAATCTTTCATACAGCCCGACCGCCGGACGATTCGATGCCGTCACTGTCAGTGACGCCGATGTGGCGCCCCGTGAAGCGAACAGCTCCAAAGCGCGGCGCAGCAGTTCGTAACCCAGCCCGGTCCCCCTCCGTCCCTGCTCCACACAGAGTTGAGCCACGTGCCCGGACGTGCGGGCGACCATGGTGGCCAGCAGAAGTCCGCAGGCGCGCCCATCCTGGTCGAATGCAAGCAGCGAGCACTCGGGGCAGAACTGGCCACAGCCCGGGTACTGCACGATGTTCTGCAAGAACTTCATCGCCCCCGCCGCAGACTTGTACTGGTCATTGATCTCGCTGTCGATATGCCCTGCATAGACCCTGGCGATCAGTTCAGCCGCCTCGTCGGCGTACCGCATGTGCCAGGGCGCGAACGCAAGCTCCCCGGCGTATGCGACCGGCCTGTGGCTGTTCAGCCGCTCAAGCTGCGCCAGCATGAAGCACCGCGGAAACCGCGCCGGCTGCGGCTGCAAATCTCCCAGCGGTCCGCGGATGCCAAGCTGCATCAGTTGCGCTTCCACGCGGCGCAACCAAGGTTGCCGCCGCAGTTGGCGCAATGTGGCTTCAAGCAGAGTCAGTTCATTGAACGGACTTCGCCAGGCGTCGCGAACATACAGGTCTCCGATCAGACCCTTGCGCTCATCCACCACCCAGTAGCTGTAGCCGACCGCCCGGTCTTCGTCGAGCAGGGCAAAACCCTCCAGCGCGCGGCACGAAGCGTACCGGCTCACCAGCTCGGCCGAACTGCTGAAGTCCCAGTCGAGCAGGATGCGCCAGCGTTCTGTCTCTTCCCTCAGCAGCGCGCTGAGAGATCCCGCGTGGAGCGTGGCCAGCTCCACGACACGCAGTCCTGACGCCTCGGGGCGCGCCGCCATGGGCTGATCATAGCAGCCTCAGCTCTTCGCGTCCTTCAGAAATTGCCTGATGCAGCGGATTGCCTGCCGCGTGCGGTGGTGATTCTCGATCAATGCGAAACGAATGTGGCCATCCCCCGCCGGCCCGAACCCGATCCCAGGGCTGACTGCCACCAGCGCTTTCTCAAGAAGCAGTTTCGAAAACTCCAGCGAGCCGATCCCCCGGAACCCCTCCGGAATCGGCGCCCAGACGAACATCGACGCTTTCGGTTTCCCGACCGGCCAGCCCCCTGCCGTGAGCCCCTCGCACAGCAGATCCCGCCGCCGTTCATAAACATGACAGATCTTGTGGACCTCCTCCTCGCACTCCCGCAGTGCGATGATCGCCGCGATCTGAATGGGCTGGAAGATCCCGTAATCCAGATAGCTCTTGATCCTCGCCAGCGCCTTGATCATGCGGGCGTTACCCAGGCAGAAACCGACCCGCCAGCCCGCCATGTTGTAGCTTTTGGTCATCGAGAAGATCTCGACCGCCACTTCCTTGGCTCCCTCCACCTGCAAGATGCTGGGGGCTTTGTAGCCGTCGAAACACAGGTCGGCGTAGGCGAAGTCGTGCAGCACCATCGTGCCGTGGCGGCTGGCCAGCGCGATCACAGACTTGAAGAACTCGAGGTCCACCGTAGCCGTCGTCGGATTGTGCGGATAATTCAACAGAATCAACTTCGGCGGCTTCACCGCCTTGCGGTAAACGTCCTCAAGCCGGTTGAGGAATTCGGGCGGATTCGCCACTGGCAGCGGAACCGCTTCCCCCTCCGCCATGATCACGCCCCATTGGTGAATCGGGTAGCAAGGCGAAGGCGTCACCACCGCGTCGCCAGGACCGATCACCGCGAACATCAGGTGCGCCAGCGCGTCCTTCGCGCCGATCGTCACAATCGCCTCAGTCTCCGGATCGAGTTCAACGCCGTAATTCCGCGCGTATCGCTTGGTGATCTCATGACGCAGATTCGGAATGCCGCGAGAGACCGAATAGCGGTGGTTCTTCGGGTTGCGCGCTGCTTCGGCGAGCTTCGCCACCACCACTCGCGGCGTGGCGCCGTCCGGATTGCCCATTCCAAAATCGACAACGTCGTATTGTGCCGCGCGCAGCTTCGCCTTCATCTCGTTCACAACCGCGAAGACGTAAGGCGGCAGCTTCCCGATTCGATAGTATTCTTCAGTCGAAGATCCCATTATGTCTATGCTACACTCCGCCCATGAGGCTCTATTGTGGCGCCTGCCTGCTGGCCGGCGTAATCGCATTCGGCATTGCCTGCGCTCAGGCTCCTTCCGCCGCTTCCAAGACCTTATCCTCCGAGGAGTTGGCCAAACTGCTGGAAACGCCCGGAAAGGTCTTCTTCCTCGACGTCCGCGAGCCCGAAGAGATTGCGCGGCTCGGCTCCGTTAAGGGCTATGTGAACATCCCCCTCAGCCGGATCGACTCCCGCCTCAGCGAAATACCCAAAGATAAACTCATCGTCACCCTTTGAAACCAGGGCGGCCGGGCTGCCCGTGCGGCGGCCCTCCTCGAAGCCAGAGGCTATAAGACCCTCGGCTCATGCGGTCTGTCTGAGTTCCGCGCCAAACGCGGCAAGGATCTCGTCTTCCCTGGAGATGTCAAAAACAGCAAGTAAGCCTTCCTTCCTTCCGCTTGACTTCCTGCGGCTCGAACCGGAAGAGCAGGCGCGCCGCGCCGCCGAGTTCGCAGCGTTGATGGCGCGCCGCCGCTCGGTTCGCCACTTCTCCTCCGAGCCGGTCCCGCGCCTTCTCATCGAACACGCCATCAAAGCCGCCGCAACCGCGCCCTCCGGCGCCAACCAGCAACCCTGGACTTTCGCCGCCGTCTCCGACCCCGCAACCAAACGCGCCATCCGCGCCGCCGCCGAAGCCGAGGAAATGGAGAATTACGAGCGCCGGTTCCCAGATGAATGGCTCCAGGCTCTCGCCCAATTTGGAACCACCTGGGAAAAGCCATTCCTCGAGATCTGCCCGTGGCTCATCGCCGTGTTCCGCATCGACTACGGCATCGGCTCCTCCGGGAGAAAGATCAAGCACTATTACGTTCAGGAGTCCGTTGGCATCGCCTGCGGCATCCTCCTCACCGCGCTGCACACGATGGGTTTGGCCACACTCACCCACACCCCAAGCCCCATGGGCTTCCTCTCGTCAATTCTCGATCGCCCGGCGAATGAAAGGCCGTTTCTGCTCATTCCTGTCGGCTATCCTGCCGAAAATTGCCTCGTGCCGGACATCTCCCGCAAGCCGCTTGAAGCGGTCGCGGTGTTTCGCTGATCGCCTCGGCGACTTGACAACTGTAAAGTATTGAATTCCTGATTCAGTTCGGATGCGCCGGTACTACAATGTGGGCGGGGGTGGCAGATGACTTCCCTGTTGACGGCTCTCTTCCTGGCCCAACCAGCGCTCGCCCCATCTTCCAACCCGCCGGCGGAAAAACACTGCTACTTCATCCGGATCTTTCCGATTCCAAAGGACTTCAAGGACCGGATTGAAATCCCTCCAGCTCGAACGCCCGCCCGGATGGATGAGGTGAGTCCCAACTGCTGGGCTGCACCGCCCGCCAATCTCGTCCGGCCAGACAAACCCTCCAGCCCAATGCCGCCTGCGCAGGCAGCGCCCGCCGCGAGCCGGCCAGGCAAGAACGGCCAGCCTAAATAGGCGATTCTTTCAGCCGCTCCTGCAATGCCGATCGCAACTCCTCCTCCGTCCCGCCGAGCCACCCGCCCCTCAACGCTGGAGCCAGATCCAGCAATTCCCCGGCTCGCCAGACCCGCGCCGGCGAAAACGCCGCAAAGCCAAGACTGTCCGCCAGTCGCCAGCAGATGCGCACGATGTTGTCCATGCTGTACACGCCCGCCTCGGGCTCGTCATGATGCGTCGCCAGCGTGGCAGCGAGTTCGTCGGGAAAATCCCAATCCTGCGCAAGGTAAGCGCCGGCGGCGCAGTGGTCAATCTCGAACAGGTCGCGCTCCGTCTTGAGCAGGTCGAAACCATAGTCGTCGGAAACCTGCAACATTCGGGCGTATTCATCCGGATAGGCCGACATCAGCCCGAGTGAACCCAGATTGTGCAGCAACCCCGCCGTGTAGGCTTCATCCCGCGGCAACCCCGCCGCGCGCGCCGATTCCTCGCACAGAATCGCTGTGGCTACGCTGTGCTGCCACACCCGGCGCAACGCCTGAATCCTCAGCGAGGAACGAACCATCTTGTTGACGCACAACAGCATCGCCATCGAGCGAACCCGGTCCATCCCGACAATGACAATCGCCTGCGACAGGCTCGTGACCTCCCGGCGCACGCCGAAAAGCGCCGAGTTGGCCACGCGAAGCAGCTCCGCCGAGAAGGACGGATCCATGCGCGTGAGCTCGCTCACCTGCTGCGCGCTCACATCTTCCTGACTCGCCAGCGCCAGAATCCGCTGGGCGAACGCCGGCAGTGGCGGCACAAGCCTCAGCGCCCACGGCGCCTGAGGTCTGACGAATGTAGAGGTCATCGGGGCCTCCTGCAATTCGCTCTTCGGCAGCCGGCCGCGGAGATTGAGGAAAAGCGCCAAGCGGCTCTCAGGCGTAGCGCGAAAGCATATACTCGATGCCAATCAGCATCACCCGCTCCCACGCGTCATGGACTCGCTTGTCGTATTGGGGGTCGGTCTCCTTCACCGCCGCCAGCAGGCTGTCCAGCCAGTAGTCGTACAGCTCGGAGCCGACTCCGAAACCGCGGCTGCTGTGTTTCTCGGCCAGCTCCGCCAGGTGTTTCTCCAGCAGCCCGCCCTCGTCCCTCACCGCAAGCACCATCGCGTGCAGTGACCCGTTCAACGCCTCCCGCTGACGCGCAAAGTCGGTATTCTTGAACTTCTCGGCGATCTTGGGCGAACAAGCGAGAAAAATCTCGTAAAAGCGCTCCAGAAAACGAGGATTCGAAGAGCACCTCTCCAGGCTCTCCTCATAGATCCTCACAACCTCGGCATCCATGGCGGCTCCCCTATCTCGGCCCTCATCCCGCAGGCTCGGCTGATCCAGTGTAGCCGAGTTCACCCGCGACCGCGCCTGCGAATTGAACTCTCTTTCCCGGGGTGATATCGTGGCCTCGATTCCTATTGCCATGCGCACACTCACGCTCGCGCTCATTTGCTCCTCCCTTTTCGCCCAACAGAAACCCGAATGGGACGATCCGGCCATCATTCAGACCGGCACGGAAAAACCTCGCGCCACGGCCATGATTTACCCCACCAGGGCGCTGGCTCTGACTTTCGACCCCGCCAGGAGCCCATGGCGCCTGTCGCTCAACGGAACCTGGAAGTTCCACTGGTCGAAAAACCCCGCCTCGAGGCCAGTGAACTTCTTCGAGACCGCATTCAATGACTCCGCCTGGAAGACAATCCCCGTGCCAGCCAACTGGCAGATGCACGGCTACGACTACCCCATCTACACCAATATCATTTATCCTTGGCCACAATCGCCCAAGGAACCGCCCAATGTCCCCAAGGATTACAACCCGGTCGGTTCCTACCGCCGCACCTTCGTCGTCCCCCCGGCGTGGCAGGGCAGGCAGGTCTTCCTCCATTTCGACGGCGTCGATTCCGCCTTCTACGTTTGGGTGAACGGCAAGCGCGCCGGCTACTCGGAGGATTCCCGCACACCGGCGGAATTCAACATCACGCCCCACTTGAAGTCCGGAGCGAACCTGCTCGCCGTCGAAGTCTACAAGTACTCGGACGGCGCTTTCCTTGAGGACCAGGATATGTGGCGCATGTCCGGCATCTTCCGCGATGCCTACCTCTGGTCGGCCGGCACGCCCCATATCCGCGACTTCGAGGTGCAGACAGAATTCGATGGGGCGTATCGGGATGCGACCTTGCTGGTGAAGACGGAGTCGAACGGCGGAACCGTGACTGCCGAACTGCTCGATGCCGCCGGCAGGAGCGTCGCCAAAGGCGAGGGCAGCGGGACCATTTCCATTCCGGTGGCCAACCCCGCCAAGTGGACCGCCGAAACGCCGTATCTCTACACCCTCCTGCTGACCCTCAGAAACGGCAAGGGCGCTGTCGTCGAGGTCATCCCCCAGCGCGTCGGCTTCCGCAAAGTCGAGATCCGGAACGCCCGCCTACTGGTGAATGGCAAAGAGATCCTGATCAAGGGCGTCAACCGGCACGAGACCAATCCCGACGCCGGCAAAGTCATGACCCGCGCCCTCATGATCAAGGACATCGAACTGATGAAGCGCTTCAACGTCAACTCCGTCCGCACCTCGCACTATCCGAATGTCCCGGAATTCTACGAACTCTGCGACATCTACGGACTCTACGTCATGGATGAGGCGAACCACGAGACGCATCATTACGGCTCCTACGGCCCCAATTGGATCGCCACCAAACCCGAGTGGAAGGAGGCGGTCGTGGACCGCACCCGCCGGATGATCGAGCGCGACAAGAACCACCCCTCCATCATTATGTGGTCGCTCGGAAACGAAGCTGGCGACGGCCCCAACCTGCAAGCCGCTTATCAGTTCGCCAAACAGCGCGACCCCGGCCGCCCGGTGCACTACGAGGGCACGACCGGCGCGCACGCCAAACAGCCGAACGCGGATGTCAACTCTTTCATGTACCCCAGCGCCGAACGCATGGCCAAAGAAGCCGCCGCCCGCCCCGGCATGCCCCTCATCCTCTGCGAATACACGCACGCCATGGGGAACTCCAACGGCGGCCTCGACCACTATTGGGACCTGTTCTATTCCGGCAAGAACATGCAAGGCGGCTACGTCTGGGACTGGGTGGACCAGGGCATACGCCAGACCGTTCCCGGCTCCAAACCGGAAAGGAAGTTCCTGGCCTACGGCGGCTGGTGGGAAGACAAGCTCGGCGTCCGCAACGACAACAACTTCTGCATGAACGGTCTCGTGAACGCCGACCGCATTCCCCACCCCGGCCTGCACGCCATCAAGTACGTTTACCGCTACCTCCACGCCAGTCCCGCTGAGCCCTCGCTGCGGCGGATCAAAATCAAGAACTGGTATGACTTCATCAATCCAAAGGACTTGATCGAAGGAAGCTGGGCCGTCCACTCCTCCGGCACGCTTACCGCTTCGGGCACGCTCCCACCCCTCGACATCGAACCGAGGCAGGAAAAGGAGTTCGCCCTCGACCTGCCCAAGATCGAGGCCGTAGCCGGAGCCGAGTATTTCCTCACCCTCCGCTTCACGCTCAAGAAAGCCGAGCGCTGGGCGCCAGCCGGCCACGAGGTCGCCTGGGACCAGTTCCCGCTTCCAATCGAAGTCGCCCGCCCGATGATGAAGCCGCCAGCGGCGCCCCTCACGCTGAAGCAGGAAGGCGCGAAGGCGACGGTCTCCACCGCCGGATTCTCCGCCACTTTCGACCAGCAAGCCGGCACTCTCACCTCCTACACCTTCGGCGCCGTGAAACTCATCGACCGCGGTCCGCGCCCTGACTTTTTCCGCGCTCCCACCGACAACGACATCGGCGCGCTCAAGAGCATTCCGCTGGAGGAGCGCAAGAGGAGGCGGCTCGACCTCTCGCCCTGGAAAACGGAAGGCGCGCAGTGGAAGCCCTCCATGACGGCAACCCAGCCTTCGCCCGAATCTGCTCTGATCGTGTTCGAAGGCTCGCTGCCGCAGTCGGGCGCAACCCTCAAGCAGAGCTATACCGTATACTCTTCCGGCGACATCATCGTCGAGACCTCTTATACCCCCGGCTACCCCAAGCTCGCCATGATGCCGCGATTCGGCACCGAACTGCTCGTTAGCAGGACCCTGACCAACATCGAGTGGTACGGGCGCGGACCGGCGGAGACCTACCAGGACCGGCAGTTCGAACGCATCGGACTCTACAAGTCGACCGTGGCGAAAGAGTGGGTGGACTACTCGCAGCCGCAGGAGAACGGCAACAAGACCGGCGTCCGCTGGGTCGCGCTCACCGATGCGAAAGGGGTCGGACTGCTTGCCATCGGGCAGTTGCCTCTCAGCATCGCCGCCCGGGAGTACTCCAACGACGAAATCGACCGCGCCGACTACACCTGGAAGATGAAACCGTCGCCTTCGATTCACCTCCACCTCGACCACAAGCAGATGGGCGTCGGCGGAATCGACAGTTGGAGCCTCAACGCCCTGCCGCTGCCGCAGTATCGCATCCCGTCCGACGAACCGCACAGCTTCCGCTACCGCCTCTCGCCAATCTCCGGCAAAGGATGGGAAACAAGAACGCGCGAGTCGTTTTGACTGTTAGCAGTCCCGCTGATTCGCTGCCATTTTTCGCCTCAGCCCACAAGCTGCAACTTGCCCCGGCCCGGTTGCGTCTTACATAATGACCGGAAAGTACGTTATGGCGACCATCGGCGACCGGCATTATGTTGAGATCCCCGGCGACCGCCTGCACGAACTGCCGCCCTTGTTGCTGCCGGCCCTTCCGCAGGCTCGCCGAACCAGCAAGACGCTCCAGGACGCGACTCAACTGGTTGAGGCGGAGGAGATGCTGCCGTTATCCGGCGCTGACTCCGCTGAACAGCAGTCCCGCAAGTTCGACCTCGCCCTGCAACTGGTCCAGCAGTATCAGGTCTTCGTCGACCACTGGCGAGCCGGCGAGTCCATCCTCGAGTGGATCAGGCAGTGCGAAACGACCTTCGAGGCGAGACCCGAACTGCGCCCGCTGCTGAAGCCCGACCTCTGGCCCCACGCCGGCCGCTCCAGCTTCGTGACCTTGCTCAAGGACAAAGCCGTAGACGTCGAAGGCATCGCGCCCGAAGAGGCGGTCGGTCTGCGCCTGACCTTCCGCCAGCCGCCCCCGCTCAGGTATTGCTCCGATCAATTCCTGCTCTACCTGAACCCGAACCTCGCCGTGAGCGCCTATGCCGTGTGGGCCAGACTGACGCCGGAACCGGTCTCCTCCCTGCCGCCCGAAAGGTTTACCTTTCAGGTCTGCCACGTCTGAAGTTGAGCCGTCCGAATTGTTACGATGGCCGGTGACATGAGAGTCGCCGTCGTCGGATTGGGCTTCATGGGCCTCACTCACTTGAAGGCCTGGCAACAGATTCAGGACATCGAGATCGCCGCCATCGTCAGCGCGGACCCGCGCGTCCTCGAGGGTGACGTCTCCCACATTCAGGGGAACCTCGACACTGGCTCCACGCCCGCGGACATCACCAACGTTCCGCGGCTTGCCGATCCCATGGAGGCCATTCGCATGGAAGGCCTCGACGCGGTCGACATCTGCCTGCCGACCTCCATGCACGCCCCCGTCACGGTCGCCGCGTTCGAGCACGGACTCCACGCTCTTGTCGAAAAGCCGATGGCCATGGACGGCGACGAGTGCCGGCGCATGATCGAAGCCGCCCGCACGGCAGGCCGCACGCTGATGTGCGCTCAGGTGCTGCGCTTCTTCCCGGCCTACACCGCTCTCATCTCCGCGGTCCTTGGCGGCGAACTCGGGCCGGTCCGCCACGCCCTGTTCCGCCGCCGCTGCGCTGCCCCCAAATGGTCGGCATGGCTGAGCAAAAAGGACGTCTCCGGCGGCGGCGTCTTCGACCTCCTGATTCACGACATCGACATGGCCCTCGTGCTGTTCGGCGCCCCCGAGTCGGTCAGCGCCACCGGGCACGAGGACCTCGAGAAAGGTCTGGACATCCTCGACGCCTCGCTCCATTACCACGGCGGGCTGAACGTCGAGATCACAGGCGGATGGCATCTGCCCTCGGCCTACCCCTTCTCGATGGAGTACACCGTCGTCGGCGAACACGGCGCGATGGAGTTCTCGAGCGCGAACCCGGAAACGCCACGCTTCTACGGCCCCGGCGCCGACCGCCGGCCCGAAATGCCCGAAAAGGATGGCTACCTCGCCGAAATCGAGTATTTCGTCGAGTGCGTCCGCTCCGGAGCAGAGCCCCGCCGGTGCTCGCCCGAGTCCTCCGCACAGGCCGTCGCCCTTGCCCGGTTGCTGGACGTGGCCCGAACTGAGAAAGGAAAACTGATCCCATGCCAACTCTGAAGGAACTTGAAATCGGAGTCTTCTTCTGGGCCGAGCCGGACGCCCTCGCCACGGTCAGGACCCTGCGGTCTCTGGGCGTGCAATCAGGCCAACTCGGCGTCGACGGCAGCGCGAACCTCGACGCCCGCGCTTGGCGCGCCGCCCTTCAGGCTGAAGACTTCCATCTCTGGACCGTCTTCGCCGCCTACGACGGCGAAAGCTACGCCGACATCCCCACCGTCGAACGCACCGTCGGCTTCGTCCCTGAAGCCACAAGGGCCGCCCGTGAGGTCCGCACTCGTCAGGTCATCGACTTCGCAGCCGCCCTCGGTGTCAAGAGCTTCGGCTGCCATGTCGGTTGCATCCCGTCATCCAAGTCTCATCCCATCTACCAGCCTGTGCTTCAACTCGTGCGCAGGGTCGCGGACTACGCCGCCTCCTACGGCATGACGTTCTGCCTCGAAACCGGCCAGGAGCCGGCCGAAGAACTCTTGAGCTTCTTCGAAGACGCCGCCCGGCCCAACCTCCGCATCAACTTCGACCCCGCCAACATGATCCTCTACGGCTCCGGCGAGCCCATCGCTGCGTTCCGCCTCCTTCGCAAGCACGTCGTGAGCGTCCACGGCAAGGACGGCGATTGGCCCGACCCCGCCAAACCCGGCGCCCTGGGCACGGAAAAGCCGCTGGGGACAGGCTCCGTGAATATTCCTAAATTTATGTCCACGCTCAAGGAAACCGGCTATACCGGACCCGTCTGCGTCGAGACCGGCGTGCATGGCGAACAGCAGCGCTGGACCGCCCTCAAACAGGCGGTCGAACTGCTCAACTCCTTGCGCTGAACTCCCCCTCTCGCAAGATCTCGATTCCGCCCAAAATCAAGCACATAGACACTGTCTATAGATTAGGGTATTGACCTGCCACAATATGTTGGGGTACCGTTACAAGCGCACCCCGGCTGCCACTGGCCTCGACCAGCGTCGAAAAACGCCGCGGGAACGGGTTCCTTCACACATTAAAAGCCCGCTATGGCCGCCGCCTTCACACCATGAAGCAGTGGTGGTCTGATACACCTTGTTAGGAGCTTGGAAATGGGACAATTGAGCGTTGATTTGGGCGCGCACGCCAACAGGTTCCGCCGGAATCTGAAGAAGGAGGAGCGCATTGGTCTGACCTTCCCGCGCTATTTCACGGCGCGGTTGGAGGGAGGAAGGACCCCATACGACGAGGTCAAATGGGAGCTGCGGACCGCCAGCATCACCGACTCGAAGGGCGCTGTCATCTTCGAGCAGAAGGACGCCGAGGTTCCGGCGGACTGGTCGCAGACCGCCACGAACATCGTGGTGAGCAAGTACTTCCACGGCAGAATGGGAACCCCAGAGCGGGAGCGCAGCGTGGCCCAGTTGGTCCACCGCGTCGTCGACACCATCGCCGAATGGGGCATCGAGGGGCGGTACTTCAAGAGCCTCGAAGACGCCGCCAATTTCAGGAATGAACTCGCCCACCTGATGCTCACTCAGAAGGCTTGCTTCAATTCGCCGGTCTGGTTCAACGTCGGTGTGAAGGAAGAGAACAGGGGCTACGGCTGGTACTACGACGAGGCGACGGATACGGTCAAGAAACTGGACCGCTCCATCCACAAGCCGCAGTGTTCAGCCTGTTTCATCAACTCCGTGCAGGATTCTCTGGAGTCAATCCTCGACTTGGCCAAGACTGAAGGCATGCTCTTCAAGTGGGGCTCGGGAACGGGCACCAACTTGTCGACCCTCCGCGAGGAAAACGGTCTGCTCTGGGGCGGTGGGCGCGCGTCAGGCCCCTTGAGCTTCATGAAGGGTTTCGACGCTTTCGCCGGCGTCATCAAGAGCGGCGGCAAAACCCGGCGCGCCGCCAAAATGGTCATTCTGAACGCCGAACACCCGGATATCGAACAGTTCATCTGGTGCAAGGCGAAGGAAGAGCGCAAGGCCCACGTCCTCATCGACAACGGCTATGACCCTTCCCTCGACGGCGAGGCCTACGCCTCCATCTTTTTCCAGAACGCCAATAACAGCGTCCGAGCCACCGACGAGTTCATGCAGGCTGTCGTCGACGGCAAGGACTGGTGGACCAAGTCCGTCGTCTCCGGCCAGCCCGTGAAACGCTACGAGGCGCGCGACCTGCTGAAAGCCATCGCGGAGGCCACTTGGCAGTGCGGCGACCCCGGCATGCAGTTCGATACCACCATCAACAAGTGGCATACTTCCAAGAACACTGGCCGCATCAATGCCTCCAACCCCTGCTCGGAGTACATGTTCCTCGACGATTCGGCCTGTAACCTCGCCTCGCTCAACCTCTTGAAGTTCGTCGCCCCCGGCGGGCAGTTCGACGTCGAGGCCTTCCGCCACGCCGTGGACACCATCATCCTCGCTCAGGAAATCCTCGTCGATAACGCCAGTTACCCCACCGAGAAGATCGCGCGGAACAGCCACGATTTCCGCCCCCTCGGCCTCGGCTACGCCAATCTCGGCAGCCTCCTGATGTCGATGGGCGTACCTTACGACAGCGACCAGGGCCGCGCGTGGGCCGCCGCCATCACCGCCGTCATGTGCGGCCAGGCCTATCTGACCAGCGCCCGCGTGGCCGAAGTCGTCGGCCCCTGCCCCGGCTACGGCGTCAATGAAGAGCCGTTTCTCGACGTGATTCGCATGCACGGCGAGGCCGTAAACGCCATCGACTCCAAGCTCGTTCCGCCCCCCCTGTTCGAAGCCGCCGCCTCAGTCTGGAAACTCGCCTACGAACTTGGCCAGCGCACCGGCTTCCGCAACGCGCAAACGACCGTCATCGCCCCCACCGGCACCATCGGCTTCATGATGGACTGCGACACCACCGGCATCGAGCCCGACCTCGCGCTCGTCAAGTACAAGAAACTCGTCGGCGGCGGCGTCATCAAGATCGTCAACAACACCGTGCCTCAGGCCCTCATCCGGCTGGGCTACGCGCCCGATGTCGTCGAAAAGATCGTGAACCATATCGACCAGACGGGCACGATCGAAGGCGCGCCAGGTCTTAAGGACGAGCACCTGCCGGTCTTCGATTGCAGCTTCAAGGCGCCAAACGGCAGGCGCTTCATTCACCACATGGGCCACGTGCGCATGATGGCCGCCGTGCAGCCATTCATCTCCGGCGCGATCTCGAAAACCATCAATATGCCCGAGGAGTCCACCCCCGAGGACATCATGAACGCCTACATCGAGAGCTGGAAGCTTGGCTTGAAGGCTGTGGCAATCTATCGCGACAACTCCAAGCGCGTCCAGCCGCTCAGCTCAGGCAGCGCCAAAGGCGAGAAAAAAGCCGGGACAATGGCGCCCGTGCGCGTCGAAGAAAAGATCGTCTACCGCCCCGTGAGGCGCAAGCTCCCCGACGAGCGCCAGGCCATCACCCACAAGTTCTCAATCGCCGGCCACGAAGGCTATATCACTGTGGGCCTGTTCGAGGACGGCAGCCCCGGCGAGATCTTCATCACCATGGCCAAAGAAGGCTCCACAATCTCCGGCCTGATGGACAGCTTCGCCACCGCCGTCAGCTACGGGCTGCAATACGGCGTCCCGCTGAAATTCTTCGTCGACAAGTTCAGCCATGTGCGTTTCGAGCCTAGCGGCTACACCGGCAACCCGCAGGTCCCGTACGCGAAGTCGATCATGGACTACATCTTCCGCTGGCTGGCGGTGAAGTTCATCGGCCCGAACGCCGTCGAAAATGAAGTCTCCGACACCGTCACCACCAGACTGCGGCCCACCGAACCTGAACCTCAGCAGAAGCTCCAGTTCGCTCCCGCCGAAGGGATGGAAGACGCCCCTGTCTGCTCGGAATGCGGTGGTTTGATGATCCGCAACGGCTCCTGCTACAAGTGCGAGAACTGCGGCGGAACCAGCGGCTGCTCCTAGCTGCCGTGCAAGCCGTTGACTTTGCAGAGCCGCGGCCGCAACGGAACGGAACCGGCGGCTCGTCGCAGCCTGACGGCCTTTGTTGGAGTGAAATGGAAGGGGGATCGCAAGGATTGGGCGATCCCCCCTTCCGTTCTACGGCGATTGCCGGATGAAACCGGGCGGAAGAGCCCGCGATGAAAGGGTGG
>JACADU010000038.1 GCA_013388415.1 Bryobacteraceae bacterium | reverse complement strand
CCGCGGTGCCGCCCTATGGCGTCGATTTCGTCTATGAAGATGATGCAGGGCGCGTTCTTTTTCCCTTGCTCGAACAGGTCGCGAACCCGGCTTGCCCCGACGCCCACAAACATCTCCACAAAGTCCGAACCGGAGATCGAGAAGAACGGAACGTTGCCCTCCCCAGCGATCGCCCGCGCCAGCAGCGTCTTGCCCGTGCCCGGCGGTCCGATCAGCAGCACGCCCTTCGGAATGCGCCCACCCAGCTTCTGGAACTTCTGCGGCTCGCGCAGGAATTCGATGATCTCCTGCAACTCTTCCTTGGCTTCATCCACTCCCGCCACGTCCTTGAACGTGACCTTCTTCTGCTGCGAACTGTGCATGCGCGCACGGCTCTTGCCAAAGCTCAGCGCCTTGTTCCCCCCGCTCTGCATCTGCCGCATCATGAAGATCCAGAAAGCCAGCAACAGAAGAATCGGAACGCCATTGATCAGAATCGCCACCCAATTGCCCGAAGACGGCTCTTTGATCTTCACCGTCACAGCCTTGCTGTCCAGCAGGTCGTAAACCTTGTCGTAGCCGCGGGGAATGGACGTCCGCAGTTCGCTCTTGCCATCGCGGAAGGTGCCTGTCACTTCCGTATCCGCAATCGTGACTTCTTTGACCCGCTCAGCCTCTACTTGGCGAAGAAAGTCCGTGAAAGCCAGATCCTGGACGCTGCGCGAGTTATTGGTTTTCACGACAGTCCATAGGAGGATTGCCACGCAAACCAGTACCAGCCAAAAAACGGCAGTCTTTACGTTAGAATTCATTCCCTCTCCTGCGCCCGGCGAACATGGACGCTGCGCTACCCGCTATTGTCTCAGACGCTGCGCGCGTGTCATTTGATTCACGCCGCGCCAGAATCCGGCCGCCATCCACTTCACTCGCCAGTCCCAGCCTCCCTGACTTCAACCACATTGGCCGAATCCGGCGCGGCGGCAGCCCAATCGGCTGCACCAAATCGGCGCGACCAGACAATCCTTTCGCCCGAGACGATCACCGGCCAGCAGCCGCGTTCCCAACGCGGCACCCGCGCCCGCTGAAACAACTCGTGAAGCGAATACTCTCGTCTCGCCCCATGCGGCTGATAGCGGTCGCCGGCTCTCCATACTCGAAGGACGAGCGGAAATGCGATCCGGTCACCATCCAACCAATGTCTGCCACCATTATATCGGCACACGGGCGAAAACTCTTGACTCTGACGGATTTCCTCGCTTCGCCGCCTCCACGCACTCAGACGCACCGCAACCCCGCACACTCCAAACTCCCCCAGCCCCGGAATCTTCACCTCAACATCCTGCCGCTCCTTTTGTTCCTCCCGCGCAATCCGCAGTTGATCGAAACTTCTCATCGCCGTCAGTCCGGCCAACTTGACCATTCCGTCCCGGCGCGCGGAAGCGAGGCGATAAAGTGCTTCATAATGATCAAGATCCAGGCCCTCCGCTCCCCCCCGGACGCGCTTGGCCGCCGCCCGCAACACCCGCCGCGCCAGCGCCGGTTCCAGGCGGGCAATTGCCTTCAGATCGAGAATGATTGAGGTATCTTCACAATGCCCGGCTTATTCCAGGCTCGCTTCCACAAGAGGCGCCCAATACCGCTCATCCTCCCACGCCAGTTCGGCAAGCCGCGCCAGCGCCGGCTCCACCTGAGGATTCTCCGCCGCCAGCACCGGCATAATCTTCAACCGAACGCGGTTCCTCGCCAGCTCCCCTGAGCGGTTCGATGAGTCCTCCCGCCATTCGAAGCCGTGCGCCGTGAGCCAGCGCCTAACCTCCTGTGCGGAAACGTCAATCAGCGGACGGATGCGCCCGTCGTCCGTCACCGGTTGAATCCCAACCAGCCCCGCTGGTCCCGAGCCTCGCACCAGCCGCAGCAGGACTGTCTCTGCCTGATCGGTCCTCGTGTGTCCCAGCGCGATCACGTCAAGCCCCAATTCCGCGCGCCACTGCGCGAAGAGCCGAAGACGCTCCCGGCGCGCGTTTTGTTCGAGATTGCCTTTTCTTAACCTGGCAGGATCGAGACTAGCCTCAAACGCCGCCAGTCCTAACGAGCCCGCCAGTTTCTCAACAAAGCGGGCATCCCCGTCCGACTCCTCGCCCCTCAACCCATGATTGACATGAAGAACTCTTAACTCAAGCCCAAGCTCCGGAGCCAGCAAAGCGAGAACATGCAACAGGCACACGCTGTCCGCTCCCCCCGAAACCGCCACGCCGATCCGGCGCCCGAATCGCAGCATGTTATAACGGGAAAGAGATCGGACAACGATCTCCTTTACTCGCTCTGCCACAGCCGCCATTGTACGCCGGGCGAGTCCAGACAAACCCGAAAGCGGAACTGTTGCATGCCCCCTGTCGTCAGCCCCGATTTGCGCGCCCGCGCCGCCAAGATTGAGCTGGTCCTGATGGACGTCGATGGGGTCCTCACCGACGGCACTTACTACCACGTGCCCAAGGCGGACGGATCGCTCTTTGAGGTCAAGGCTTTCGACAGTCAGGACGGCATCGCCCTGCACTGGCTTCACCGCTTCAACATCAGGACCGGCGTCATCAGCGGGCGCACGAGCGAGGCGACCACGATGCGGGTCGTTCAAGGAAAGATGACCTACAACTATCAGGGCAATACCGAGAAACTGGCCACCTGGCACGAGATCCTGGCCGATGCCGGGCTTGCGCCGGAGAAGGTAGCCTACCTCGGCGACGACCTCACCGACGCTATCCTCATGAAGAGGGCAGGATTAGCCGTCGCAGTCCAGAACGCCAAGCCGGAGGTCAAAGCATGCGCGCATTATGTGACCTCTGTGTGCGGCGGACGCGGAGCGCTCCGCGAGGTGACCGAAATCATTCTCGACGCCAAGGGACTCTGGCAACAGGTCCTCAAGCACTACGAGGTTGAACTGTAAGGAGCGCCAATCGAGCGATGGAACTTATCGGCCTCGTTCTGACCGCAAAAGACGAACCTGGAGTGCTGCACAGGCTGAGCGGCATCATTGCCGCCCACCGCGGCAACATCACGTCCGTCGAGATGCTTGAGGGTCCTGGCGAGGGCAGCCGGCGGATCTATTTCGAAGTCGAGCTCGAACAGCCGCCCGATGCGCTTGTGGGCGACCTCAAATCCGACCCCGCGGTCACTTCGGTCTCCGCGGAAATGAGCTTGCAGCGCATCTACGGCAAGCGGATCATCATCATGGGCGGAGGCGCACAGGTCGGACAGGTTGCCATCGGAGCGATCAGCGAGGCGGACCGGCATAACATCCGTGGCGAGCACATTTCGGTCGACACCATCCCGCTGGTGGGCGAACAGCCGCTCGCCGACGCCGTCCGCGCGGTCGCCCGCCTGCCTCGCGCCCGCGCGCTCGTGCTGGCAGGCTCGCTGATGGGCGGAGAGATCGAAAAGGCCGTCCGGGAGGTGCGGCAGCAGGGTCTGCTCGTCGTCAGCCTCAATATGGCGGGCTCCGTGCCCGACGCCGCCGACCTTGTGGTCAGCGACCCCGTTCAAGCTGGCGTCATGACGGTCATGGCCATCGCCGACACCGCCAAATTCAACGTCGAGAGGCTCACCCGGAGAATCTTCTAAGTCCGCTTAGCGCAGGACCAGCCCGTACTCCCGGACGAGCTTCCCTCCACCGCCCGGCTGCCTGAGCCGGACCCAGTAGTTGCCGGCGGGATACGACTTGTTGAGCGGCCAGTAGAGCTTGCCGGCTTCATTGGCGCCCCGGCTCCACTGGAGCAATTCGCCGGAGGCATCCACGAGTTCCATCCTGTACTCCCCGGGGGGCAGGTCATCTGCCTGGATGTTCAGCCGGAGTTCCACGCCGGAGGTCGCCTGAGCGGAGGCGAGAGGACCCCGGTGCAATTCCAGGGCGACCTCCTGAATACGGTCATGTTGCCCAACCCTGACCTGGAACAGCGCCGCCATGCCAATCACGGCGATGCTGGCCACTGCGACGGTCAGCGACCTCGACCTGCCGGCGCCAAACCAGCGGGCAAGCCGTGCTTTCCACCCCTCGGCCTGTCCCGTCCGCAAGCGCTCTCCGTAGGCGCGTTCGAGATCTTCGCCCTCGATCACGCGTGCCGCCACCTTGCTCGCGTTGACGTATTCCTCTTCCTTTTCAACGCGATCAAGACAGGTCTGGCAGACCAACAGGTGCTCCTCGACGGCTTCCCGGGTGACCCCGGAGAGCCGGTTGAAGAGAAACTCCTCGATCTCCTGCTCTGTCAGGCACGAGGTGTTCGAACGGCGGTTCATCAGGCCTCCGTGCGCGCCCTCGTCCTCCCAAGCGAATCCAGTCAACCGAACCTCCTTGCCGGGCAAGGGCGCTATGCCCAGTATGTTCTATTCAAAACGCTTCCTGCAGCGTGCACCGATCCGTAACCCGGCCCTGGACCTCAATCTTTGTCTGATCATCTGGTTAGTGCCCTGTTCCGGTGGCTTTTCTCGCAAAAATTTCACTCACGGGATTCTTGCTGAGCCGCCGCTTGCCCAATTGTCCGAAGCGCGCTTTCGCGCGCGACTTCAACAACCGGAACTGCGTCTCCGAAAGGTTCATCTCAGCGCAGATTTGTTCCTGAGTCTGCTCATACAGATAGAACCTGGTCAGGATCTCCCGGTCGCGCGCTGAAATGCCGCGAAGGACTTTCAGCATGATGCCCGCCTTCTCTCCCTGGATCGCCTTCTGCTCCGGATTCTGGCGTTGGTCGGGCACGCGCCCGCCCATCTCCATGTCGGTGAAATCTCGACGGTTCTGGACAGCCTGGTCGATGTAGGCAGCCACCTGCCTGCGGACAACCGTGCGCACAAAACCCATCAGCCGCTCCGGCTCCCGCAAGTTACCGTTCTGGATGGCTTGCACGACGATGAGGAAACTGTCGTGGACTTTGTCGTCAAGTTCTTGGGGTCCAAGATGCCTGCAAAGGTAATACCGGATACCCCTGGAAAACACTTGGTACAGTTCCTCCATCGCCCGTTCGTCCCCGGACCGGATCCGCTCCACGAGATCGGACCAGGCTGGATGGACGGGGATGTCCGCCGGCTCGCGCGAGCCCCCCTGCCGGCGGGAGCGCTCTCGCTCAGGAGGGCTCTGGTTTTCGTCGTCGATTGGAAGCTGCGGTGAAAAAAGCATCGCTCAACCCTTCCCGAGAAGCATGTAGGCCGACCAAAAGCGTGGATGGGATTGCCAGTTCCGAGCCCGGATCGATCGAATCTGGGCGCTTCTCAGCGCCTTGGCCGGAGCGATCCCGGAGGCCAGACTGTTGTAGAACTCCTTAAAGAACTCCGCCGTGCCGTCGGAGACCTGCCAGAGGGATCCGACAACGGCGCGCGAACCGGCCGCCAGCCACGCCCTGGCAAATCCTTGCAGGCCCGCCCCCGGCAGGACCGTCCCCCGGCCTGACTCGCAGGCGCTCAACACAATCAGGGCCCCCGGAGTGTACATACGGGATACATCGCTGTAGTAGATGATGTCCCGCGTGAGATCAGGCTTGAGGGTCAAAGCGAGAAACGCCGGAGCCGGCTTGGGGATGGAGAGCAGGTTCTGCCCAAGCTCCGGCGCCGGCAGCGGAGGGCTGGACGCCTCATCGCCTGCGATCATGTGCGTGGCCAGATGCACAACCGCCGGCGTATGGGCCAGTTCGCCCTCCAAACGCTCCAGGGTGAGAGAAGATCCACTGACCACCTTGCAAGGTCCGCTCGCCCAGGCCTTACACGCTTCCGCAAGCTCGTCCACGCTGCCGGCAAGCGTGGGAAGCTCAAGCGGGCCGGGACTGGCCTGCGGGCCCAATTGCCGCATGAACCAGAAGGACCACGGCGCTCCGGACAATCCCGCCGAGGCGGCCTTGAGCCTGGGATCGGCCCGGTTGTGAATCGCATCGCCCGCGGCGATCAGGAGCCGTGAGCGTGGCTCAGGCGAGATGCCCGAAAGCCACGCAACCGACGGGAGCATCTCAAGCGAAGCCGACTCGATCAGAAAGCGCGACTGCCCGCCCTCAGGTTGAACCAGAGCCGCCCAGGGGACGGACCACAGCGGCCCGTCAGCGACGAGATGCCAGTGAGCGCGTTTCAACAGCGCCGGCGGAATCCCGCCAAGGAGCAACTGATAGAGGCGGCGGCCCGCAACCCGGAAATCCGAGCCCGACAAAAGCGCCCGGCGGTGATCCTCGACGGCCTGCGCCAACGCCGCTTCGCCGGGGATCCGGGCTGAGGCGCGCCCCTCGCGGGTCAACACCCATACCCTGGATGACCGCTGGCCGGTCAAGAACGAGATCAGAACCTGGTCGGCGGATAGCGCCTCCTGGATCCTGTCCGGATCTGTCCCCTCTGTCGCGCCCCCCGGCACGGCGATGCGAAGCTCGCCTTCAACTCTGCCGATCTTCGCCTCCACCGCCCGCAATTGCCCGGCGGCAGCCCGGTCGCCGGACGCCACGGCTCGCGTCAGCTTTCTCGCCGAGCGCACCAGTTCGAGATAGTCGTCTGGAATCCGGCCCCCCATCGCGAGATTGGACAGCATCTGACGCCGCAGCCCCATCGCCCGAGTCGACTCAAGTGCCTCGAACGCTTCCCATGCCTCGGCGCCCGCCGTTTCCGAAACCGCCGCAAATTCTTCTGCCAGCGCCGCCAGCCGCACATCGGCGGCGATCTCGATCCCCTCGGCCGGAGCCATCTCGTTGCGCCAAATCTGCGATTCGCGCAGCGCGAGCTGTAACGCCGCGCGCGCGCCCGTCCGGTCCCCGAGCTCGGCCAACGCCCTTCCCTTCCCGTGAAGCGTGAGGAAGTTCGCAAAGGAGGCGCGCGACTGAGTGCGTGATTCCAGCCCGTGCTCGAAACAGCGCAAGGCCTCC
Source organism: Bryobacteraceae bacterium (assembly GCA_013388415.1). Taxonomy (GTDB): domain Bacteria; phylum Acidobacteriota; class Terriglobia; order Bryobacterales; family Bryobacteraceae; genus JACADU01. The sequence goes on along the minus strand of JACADU010000038.1, from coordinate 5,818 downwards.
TCCGGCCGGCCTTGGGCCAGCCGCAATGCGCCCAGTTTCCACCACGCGCTTTCTAGTTGCGGCAGTCTGTGCAGCTTTCTGATCCGGAACGTGGACAGAAACGCAGCCTCGGCACGGTCAAGGTTCCCTGCCGAAAGTTCAAGTTCCCCGAGCGTTCCGCGCGCGAACGCTTCCACGCTCCTGTCCGGAGAGACGGCGGCAAGTTCCACTGCATCCTCGAGCACCTGCCGCGCCCTGTCGTGCTTGCCTCGCCGCGAGAGGATCGCGCCCAATGCAGTCAGGGCGATCGCGCGGCGCGGCGAATCACGATCCAGCAACGAGAGCGCGTTGGTGATGCACGGTTCCGCCGCCCGAGTGTCTCCAAGGGTCAACAGGAAATTCCCGCGATTGAGCTCCGCGACACCGGCGATCTCGCTCTCCCTCGCCTGAATCGCCAGCTCGACGGCGCTCGCGCACGCCTTCAGCGAAGGCGCGTATTCCATCGCAGCAAAACTCGCGCCGCATATTGCGTTCTCAAACAGCGCCGCTCTGCGCAGATTCCCTTCGCGGCGGGACAACTCCGCGCCTTCCCGCAGTTGCCTTAGTGCTGCCCCGTAGTCCTGACGCGACAGCGCCGCCATCGCGCGCCTGCCAAGTTCGTCCAGCCGGTTTCCGACATCCGCGATTTGGACGTACGGCAACAGCAGCAGCAGCGCGGCTGAAAGGGAGATCCTTCTCCGCTTTCCGTTCGGGCGCATCTGGCCCCTACCTCCTCAGCGGCTTCGTCTCGGGGTCGAAATCACTCAATTGGGTTCCGAGGAATTCCGACAGGACCCCGAGTACTAATACCAATAGTACTATCAGGACCCAGTCGGATTAATCCTCGGACTTTCATTAATTTTTATTTCTCTTGGGACCGGTGATTCCAACCGCGTTGACTAATGTAGTGCCCTCCGGCGGCGGTGATTCTCAGCCCATGAGAAATTCATCAACCCGCAATCAGAAACCGAACGGGGGGATGATGATGATGATGGGATCGTTCTCGCTCATGTTCCGCTCCTTTCGCCGGTCTCGGGTCAGGAACGTGTCCCGGCCCTGGCAAAACGCTGGGAGCGGACCTTTTGAAAAACTGCGGCGTTTCTCGCAACCTATTCAAAACTAAATATATATAGTTCTACGAATCACTTGATGAACAAAAGTTCATCTGTGCCTGCGCCATTCAGGCATGGCGAACTCTGGCCGGTTTGGGGATTGCTGAGAGGCTCAGAAGGCGAGCGTCAGCCCATGTGTGGCACGTTCTTCTCGAAGCCGACGGCGATGTCCAAGAGCGCCATTGCGGCGCTTCGCGCGTCCCTCTGGCGGATGGCTTCGACCAAGCGGCGATGTTTCTCGACTTCAGCCACGAGGTTGATGGTGGCCTTCTGCTCCCCGCCGATCAGTCCGGCTGCGAACAGAGAGCCCATTACGATGTCCAGAGAACGCGCGGCGAAGGGATTGTCCGCCGCGGCCCAAATCATCCGGTGGAAGGCGATGTCCTCCTGGAAGAAAGAGGGGAGCTGCCTCCGCGAAGCCGCCCGCTCCAGCTTCACCAGTTGTTTTTCCAGGCCTGCGATCGCGCCATCGGAAATCCGTTCGCACGCCCACTCGACGACTTTGGGCTCGAGCGTCCGGCGAAGTTCACAGATGCGGGCAGCTTCTTTCGGCGTCAGCTCGATCACCGAGCAGCCGACATTATGCCGGCGCACCAGCAATCCGCGGCCCTCCAGATCGAGAAACGCTTCTCTGACGTGAATCGAACTTACGCCAAAGCGCTCGATAATCTCCCTTTCAACGAGCCTCTGGCCGGGTTTGTACCTGCCTGCGATGATTTCGTCCTGGAGAGTGTTGGCGATTTTCCCGGCCAGCGAACCGGAGCGCGCGGGAGAAAGACCGCCTTTCGACGCAGTGCCCATGGCACTTCTCTTATATCGCATCTATCGCAGCGGCAAGCGGGCGCGCGCGAGTGACCGCCCCGCGGCGCCGACTAGAATGATGATTTGCAGACCAGGAGATTCCACCGGAGCGCCCGCCCGGCCATTCTTGCTCCGGGCCGGCCGGCGCTCGCGCACCACGAACTGGCCGCATTCCTGGAATCGGCGGTCGGCGCACTCCGCGATTTTGGGATCTCGAGCGAACACAGAATCGCCGCCGTTCTGCCGAACGGTCCCGAAGCGGCGACGGCGTTTCTTGCCATCACGAGCTGCGCCGCGTACGCGCCCCTGAACCCGGGCTATCAACTGCGCGATTTTGAGTTCTACCTGGCCGACCTGAAGGCCGACGCCCTCCTCATTCAGGCCGGAGACACCAGCCCCGCGGTTCGCGCCGCCGAAGCGCTGGAGATTCCTGTCCTGCGGATGGAAACCGACCATGGATGGCCCGCGGGACTCTTCCGGCTCGAGTTCAACGGCCGGCCGGGCGCTCCGCGCGCCGCCAACGGAAATGCGGCGCTTCTGCTGCATACATCGGGGACCACTTCCCGTCCCAAGCTGGTTCCTCTCACCGCGGGAAACCTCGCCGCCTCGGCACAGAACATTAGCGCGACGCTGGCCCTCGGCGAGGCTGACCGCTGCCTGAACATCATGCCGCTGTTTCACATCCACGGCTTGATGGCGGCGCTGCTGGCGGCCATCACCTCGGGCGGCAGCGTGGTCTGCACCGGCGGCGTGTACGCAACCAGCTTCTTCGACTGGCTCGAAGAGTTCGCCCCTACCTGGTACACGGCGGTTCCCACGATGCACCAGGCCATTCTGGCCAAGGCTGCGGCGAGGAAGGAGACCGCGCGCGCAGCCGGCCTCCGGTTTCTCCGCTCCTGCTCGGCGGCGCTGGCGCCGCATCTGCTCTCACGCCTGGAAGAGGCCTTCCAGGCGCCGCTGATCGAGGCTTACGGAATGACGGAAGCCGCTCATCAGATGGCGAGCAATCCGCTCCCGCCGCGCGTCCGCAAACCTGGCTCTGTGGGCCCCGCGGGCGGACCCGAGCTCGCCGTCATGGACGAGTCGGGGAATCTGCTCGCGCCCGGCGAGGTGGGCGAAGTAGTCATCCGCGGAGCCAACGTCACCCCCGGATACGAAAGCAACCCGGAAGCCAACCGGGCCGCCTTCACCAATGGCTGGTTTCGCACCGGAGACCAGGGACGCCTCGACGAGGACGGTTACCTGCGCCTCACCGGGCGCTTGAAGGAGCTGATCAACCGCGGCGGCGAAAAGATCTCGCCGCGCGAGATCGACGAAACGATGCTCGAACACCAAGCCGTCCGGCAGGCCGTGACCTTCGCCATTCCACACGCCCAACTCGGAGAAGAAGTCGGCGTCGCGGTGGAATTACACGCCGGGCGCAAGGCGACCGAGGCCGAGCTGAGGCGATTCGCCGCCGCGCGGCTTCCCGCTTTCAAAGCTCCAAAACTGGTGCGGCTCGTGGACGAGATTCCAAAAGGCCCGACGGGAAAGCTGCAACGCATCGGCCTGGCGGCCAGGCTTGGCATCGAGCCTTTGGACCACGCCGCGGCGCGCGCGGAGTACGTCGAACCGCGGGATGAACTGGAGCGCCGCCTGGCCGCGATCTGGCGCGACGTGCTCGGCGCCGAGCGGGTTGGAGCGCAGGACCGCTTCGAATCCCTGGGAGGCGATTCGTTGCTCGCCGTGCGCGTCATCGTCGAGGCGAACCGGAGCTTCGGCTGCGAACTGCCGTTTCTCCGGTTCCTTGAAGAGGGAACCCTGGCCGCAATGGCTTCCGAGTTGCGCGAAGCAAGCAACGGCAGCGCCGCGAAGCCGGGCATGATCCCCGTGAGGCCGGACGGCGCCACCCGGCCGGTCTACTGCGCTCCGGGACATGACGGCGTTCTCCTGGGGATTCGCAGGCTGAGCGGCATGCTGAAAGAATCGCCGATGTGGGCATATCAACTGCCCGCTGGACGAAGCGAAGCGCGGGTTCCCGCACTGGGCCGGGAGATGGCCGACCTGATTGAGCGTCTTCAGCCGGAAGGCCCTGTCAGTTTGCTGGGGGTCTGTTTTGGCGGGCTGGTCGCCTACGAAGCGGCCTGCGAGTTGCAGTCCAGAGGCCGCGCGGTTGAACCGCTCGTCATGATCGACACGCTGAATCCCGCCTGGAAGCGCTCGGCAGGTTCCCTCGCCGCCGCCGCCGCTTTCCTCAGCATGTGCCGGCTGCGCCTAAAAGCGCACTGGCGCGCCGTTTCATCGCTGGACTGGAAGGAGCGGCGCGCCTATCTCGCCGGCCGCATCGCCGCATTCCGCGAATCGATCGAGCAGAAAGACAATGTCTATCGCGGAGCGCAAGCCTCCTACACGCCCCGCCGCCGATTCGCCGGCAGAGCCATCCTGTTCGAGATGACCGGACGCAGACTTTCAGCGCCAACGCTCGGCTGGGACTCTCTACTTGCGGGCCTGGCTCAGCCCAAGAGACTGCCGTTCGATCCATCCGGCTCGCTCTCCGAGCGCACAGCTCCCCTGGTGGCGCGGGAACTCGCCCAAGAATTCAAATTCAACGGCGGCAGCATGTGAGTTTGCTCCTGCTGAAGAGATGGGGTGTTGGCGCGATCCTGCTCGCGGGGTCACTGTTGCTGTTTCACCGGGCGCTGTTTGACGGGCGTTACGCGATTCCCGTGGCCCATTCTCGCAGCGGGAGCGGCGCTGGGCGGAGAGAGCCTTCGATGGCTTCTGGAGTGGCAGGTCGCGTTGCATGTCTGGCTCGCAGGACTCTTCGCCTATGGACTCGCAAGGAGAATGGGGCTCGGGCGGGCAGCCGCGTTGTTCGCGGGGCTTTGCTTCGAACTCAGCGGATACTTCGTCTCGCAGGCTCAGCATCTGGGCGCGGTCTGCGGCGCCGCGTGGATCCCGCTGGCATGGCATGGAGCCATCGAACTGAACAGGCGGCCCGATGCGCGGAGGACAGCGTTGCTCGCCGCGGGTCTGGCGATGTCCTTTCCCGCCGGCTTCACAGCAATCACCATTCTGGCCTTCGCCTCCACCGCACTGCTGGCCTTGCTCCTCTGGATGCGGCGCCCCTCGCACTTCCGGCCGCCGCTCTTCATCGCCTCGGCGGCAGCGCTGGCCGTGGCTCTCTGCGCGGTTCAACTACTCCCAACTCTCGAACTCTCCGCACTGAGCACGGCCTACAAACGCGGCACTTTCTCAGAGGAGGGAGGAGGCATCCCATGGCAGGGGCTGGTCTCAATGCTGCTGCCTGGCCGCTACGGGGTCCTCGACTCCATCGAGCCGAAGTTCGGCGTCAACCCGTCGTTTCTCTATCTCTATGCCGGCCTGGCGACTCTCGTCCTCGCTCTCGCGGGCATCGTCTGGAGCGCTGGATGGCGATGGGTCCTGGCCGTGATGACAGGTTTCCACCTGCTCTGGATGATGGGGGCCACACGCCTGCCGGGTTGACGGCATACCGCGCTCTGCCTGCCGGAATCAGGTCTGCCTTCTATCAGGAGTTCGCCTCGGCCCCGTTCCTGCTCGCAGTCTGCCTGCTTGCTGGATTCGGTTTTGAAAAGCTGATCGCGCGGCGGGCGTCTGCCCTGACCGCAGCCTTCCTCTGTCTGGCCGTGCTTGATCCGGTCTACAGAGGCTCGACATCGTGGTTCGTGGCCTCTCCGCCGGAGAACTTCCCGCTGGTCTCGCGGGATGTTTTCGAGGAATCGAGAGAATCTCCCTTAGCGGCGAGGCGGGCCGCCGGCCGCTCCCTGCCTCCTGGCCGGATGGAGACGTTCCGCGATTCGATGCGCTGGATGTCTCACGCGCCCGTTCTCGAAATCGCAACGCCGAACGGGAACGACCCTCTCGCT
>JACADU010000066.1 GCA_013388415.1 Bryobacteraceae bacterium | reverse complement strand
GAAGACGAAGACTTCGCGCGTGGGGTCGGCCAATTTGGCTCCGAGGGCGCCGGGGATTTCGTAGCCCATGGTGGAGTAGCCGTACTCGAGGTGGTAGCCGTTGGGAGCCCGGGTGCGCCAGAGCTTGTGCAGGTCGCCGGGGTGGCTGCCGGCGGCGGAGAGGAGGATGTCTCGAGGACCGGAAGCTTCCCACATGGCGCCGATGACCTCGCTCTGCGCGGGGCGTCCGGGGTTGTTGAGGTGGAAGAGACGGTCGACTTCGGCGTCCCAAGCCTGCTTGAGTCCTGCGGCGAGGGCGCGGTAGACCTCGGAGACGTGATAGCCCTGGAGCGCGGCTGTGAGCATTTCGAGGCCGGCGCGGGCGTCGGCGACCAGCGGAATGGCCCCGACTTTACTGGCGTCGAATTCGGCGGTGTTGAGGTTGACGAACTTCACATCGGGGTTCTGGAAGGCGGTCATCGAGGCCGTGGTGAAGTCGGAGTACCGGGTGCCGATGCCGAGGATGAGGTCGGCTTCCTTGGCGAGGCGGTTGGCGGCGATGCTGCCTGTGGCGCCAATGGCGCCCATGATCTGCGGATGGTCGTAGGGGAGCGCGCCTTTGCCGGCTTGCGTTTCCCCTACGGGAATGCCGGTCTGGGCGCAGAAGGCGGCGAGGGCGTCCCAGGCTTCGCTCATCAGGACGCCGCCGCCGCAGACGATGAGAGGGCGCTTGCTGTTTCGGATGGCTTCCACGGCGCGCTGGAGGGAGACGGCGTCAGGCTGGGGCCGGCGGATGAGCCAAACGCGGCGATGGAAGAGCGCTTCGGGAAAGTCGAAGGCTTCGGCTTGAACGTCTTGCGGGAGGGCAAGGGTAACGGCGCCGCAATCAGAGGGCGAGGTCAGGACACGCATTACTTCCGGCAAGGCTGTGATGAGCTGCTCGGGGCGGCAGATGCGGTCCCAATAGCGCGAGACGGGCTTGAAACAGTCATTGACGCCGATGTCCTGCGTGGAGGGCGATTCGAGCTGCTGGAGGACAGGCGCTACGTTGCGGCGGGCGAAGATGTCGCCGGGCAGCAGCAGGACAGGCAGGCGGTTGATGGTGGCCATGGCCGCGCCGGTGATCATGTTGGTGGCGCCCGGGCCGATGGAGGAGGTGCAGGCGTAGGTGCGGAGACGGTTGCTGGCCTTGGCGTAGGCGGCGGCGAAATGGACAGCGGCCTGTTCGTTGCGGACGAGGATGTAAGGGAAGTCCGGGTTTTGCTGGAGCGCCTGGCCGATGCCCGCGACATTGCCATGGCCGAAGATGCCGAGAACGCCGGAGAAGAACGCGTGCTGTTTGCCGTCGCGTTCGACGTACTGATTCTTGAGGAAGCCGATGAGCGCCTGAGCGACTGTCGCGCGCCGTGTTTTCATGTGAAGTTCTCCTTTCGCCGTTTACGCGTGATGTGGGGGAGGCCCTCGGCCCGCGGCGGCCTCTCAGCCGGCCCGGCGGGGCCAAGAGCCCCGCGCAGCCTGCGAGGCTGCCCCACGGGCATTGTCAACTCATGGGTGGGACAGGGCTCTGGTGAGCCAATCCAAGTCGCGGCCGCGGACCGCGTCCATTGATTCAATGGCGGTTTCGACAGCCATGCCGCTATGCACAATGCCGCCGGCGGCTTCGGCCATTGCGAGAGGATCTTCCGCGCCGGGGTAGAGGACGTTTCTACCGACGAGGGCGCCGCGGACGTTGGGTCCGGCGGCGAGAGCCGAGGCAAGCTGCTTGAGGAACGGAGCAGGGTCGCCCGCGGACTCGCCGCCAAGGAGCAGGATGGGGAGGGTTGTCGAGCGGGAAACAGTTTCGTAGCCATCGCAGTATGGGAGCTTGAGCCAGAGGTTGCGGCTGCTGTCGCCGAGCGCGGAGGCGACGCCCGCGAGGCGGGCGAGGGCTTCGGGCGTTTTCGTGACAAAGTAGCCCTTGTCGGTCTTCGAGACGGGGAGCGGCTCGAGAAACATGGGCAGTTCGCGGGCGTTCGACTCGGTAATGGCCTGAGCGCAGGCGAGCAGGGTCTTGAGGGAGGCAGGGTCGCCGAGGTCGACGCGGAGGAGAGTCTTCGCCCCGTCGAGGCGCCACTCGCGGCAGCTTGCGGGGGTGGGTCCGGTCATCGGGTCATCGAGTTCCCAGGCGCTGCCGGCAAGTCCGCCGCGGTTGAGGCTGGCGATCAGGAGGCGGTTATCAAGAAGAGCCGGCGCGCCGGCTTCGCGCAGGAGCCCGTCGAAGGTGAGCAGATCCTCCAGAATGTCCATCGTGGCCATGACGCCGTCGACGTTCTGGTTGAGGAGGATGCGGACGATGCGGGCGAGGTAATCCCGGCGGTCGGCCATGGCGAGGGCGTCGTTGCCAACCTTGGTGACGTTGCGCGCCGGGTGGTCCGCGGCAAGGATGAGCAGCCTGCCGCGCGGGGCGAGTTTTATGCGGAGCACGCGTTGGCGGGCGGCGCGGAAGGAGAAGCCGGGGTCGGAGACGCGGATTTCGGTGATTCGCGCCAGCAGGGAGTCGGGGAGGAATTGTTGACTGGTGAACATTGGGGGCATTCGCTTTACTGAGACTTGCGTTGCTGAAGGATCATCTCTTCCACTTCGGCGAGCGTGGGCATCGCCTCCGAACAGCTCAGGCGGCTGACAACGATAGCGGCGGCGGCGTTGCCGTAGTGGAGGCACTCGGGCACGGGGAAGCCTCTCAGCATGGCGTAGAGGAAGCCGGAGGCAAAGCCGTCGCCGGCGCCGATGGTGGTGCAGACTTCGACGGAGTAGGGAGGGAGGAAGACGGAGTCTTCGCCGCGCCAGACGCGGGTACCCTGGTCGCCGAGTTTGGAGACGAGGATGGGGATGCCACGCTGGCGAAGGGTCCTGGTTGCCTGGTCGAGGTCTGTCGTGCCCGCGACGAGGTTCAATTCAAGCTGGTTGCCGATCAGAACGTCAACGTAAGGAAGCGCGAGCCGGACCGCAAGACCGGCCTCTTCGGGCTTGCGCCAGGACATGGAGCGGTAGTCGACATCGAAGACGACAAGGCAGCCGGCTTGCTTGGCGCGTTCGAGGGCGAGATAGGCGGACTCGCGCGACGGCGAGGCGCAGAGCGAGGTGCCGTTGGAGATGAACATTCGCGCGGAGGAGAGGTAGGCAAGGTCGGCGGCGTCGATGTCGAGCATGATGTCGGCCGGGTCGTGCCGGTAGAAGACCTGCGGGAAGTGGCCGGGCGGAGAGACTTCGGTGATGGCCAGCGAAGGCAGGTAGCCGGGGGCGATATGGACGTGGGCCGTATCGACGTTTTCGCGTTGGAGGAAGTCGAGGAGAAACCGGCTGAGGCTGTCGTCGCCGAGGCAACTGACGATGCCGACGCTGGCGCCCAAGCGCGACAAGCCGACGGCCATGTTGGCGCTGGAGCCGCCGAGGTAGCGCGAGAAGCGCCTCGCCTGGGGGAGCGGGACATGGGGCTCCTCGGAGTAGAGGTCATAGCCGATGCGGCCGAGAATGGCGACTTCCATGAGTGGGTTAGCTCCTAAAAGTGTCCGAGGTGGGGCAGGCTCTCAGCCTGCGGCGGCTTCTTAGGCCGCCCAAGCGGGACTGAGAGTCCCGCGCAGCCTGAGAGGCTGCCCCACAATGATTGGTCAAATGCTGGGTGGGGCAGGCTCTCAGCCTGCGGCGGCTTTTTAGGCCGCCCAAGCGGGACTGAGAGTCCCGCGCAGCCTGAGAGGCTGCCCCACAATGATTGGTCAAATGCTGGGTGGGGCAGGCT
>JACADU010000143.1 GCA_013388415.1 Bryobacteraceae bacterium | reverse complement strand
CACGTCCTCGCCGGGCTTGCCGGCCGGGCCGGGCGGCTTGGCGTTCTCGGGCACGATGGCGTTCAGCACGATGTTGAGCTCGGAGAGGGCGGCGATCACCTTTTCATCCGGCGCCTGATAGTGCATGCCGCCGTTGTCGGTGAGGATGACGATGGCGCGCCGTCCGGCGAAAGGAGGCTTCAGACGCCACCAACCGGTGAGTTCGAGCAGGGCTTCATTGATGGAGGTCCCTGCGCCGAGGTCTCGTGCAAGCGGCGCGTCGCGGATAACGCGCTCGACGAGCACACGGTCGTCCGTCAGGTCCTCCGCAATCGTGAGCCGCCGCGCGAAAAAGGCGACGCCCACGCGGTCGGCCTGGCCGAGGCGCGCCAGCGCCTGGCGGGCGGCTTCGGCCATCTGCTTCAGCATCCTGCCCATGCTGCCGGAGACATCGAGCACAATCATCACTTCGAGCGGCTCGGATTCGCGGCCGAAGAAATCGGGCTTGCGTTCGGCGCCTTCGTCGCGAAGGACAAAGTCGGAAGCGTCGAGCCCGCTCACGGGCCGGCCGTTGTTGAGCACCTGCACGTCAACGCGCACAAGGGCCGTGCCGGTGTGGAAGGTTGCGGCGGCTTCCTGAGTTTGCGCGCGGCAGCCGAGCACGCACACAATGATGAGGGTCACCAACCGCATGACCAACATTATCGTCGGGACGGCAGGGCATATCGACCATGGCAAGTCGGCGCTTGTCCGGGCGCTGACTGGAATCGAGCCGGACCGGCTGGCGGAAGAGCGTCAGCGCGGCATCTCGATCGACCTCGGTTTCGCCCATCTGGACCTGGGCGGAGGCATCCTGGCGGGCTTTGTGGACGTGCCGGGGCATGAGAGGTTTGTGCGTAACATGCTGGCCGGCGCCGGCGGCATCGACCTCGTGCTGCTGGTTGTCGCGGCGGACGAAGGCGTGAAACCGCAAACCAGGGAGCACTTCGAGATCTGCCGGCTGCTGGGCATCGGGCAGGGTGTGGTTGCGCTGACGAAGTCGGACTTGAGCGACGAGGCGATGCTCGAGGTGGCGCAACTGGAAGCCGCCGAACTGCTGGAGGGCTCGGCGCTGGCGGGCGCGCCGGTGGTGGCGGTGTCGAGCGTGACAGGGGCAGGGCTGGACGAACTCAAAGCCCGGCTGCGGGAGGCCGCGGCAAGAGCGAGACCACGGGATGCAGAGGGCGTGTTCCGGTTGCCCGTTGACCGCTCGTTCAGCATTCGCGGCTTTGGCACCGTGGTGACCGGGACGCTATGGTCGGGGAGGCTTTGCGTGGGCGGCGACGCCGCGCTGTATCCGGGAAACCGGATGGTGCGCGTGCGCGGGTTGCAGGTGCACGGCAGCGCTGTGGAAGAAGCGCGCGCCGGGCAGCGGACCGCGGTGAACCTGGCCGGAATCGAGGCGCGCGAGATCGCCCGGGGAATGACGCTGGCGCCAGCGGGGCTGCTGGAGGCAACCGCGGTGATCGACGCGCAGTTCGAACTGCTGAAGACGGCGAAGCCGCTCAAGCACCGGGCTCCGGCGCACTTTCACTCGGGGACGGCGGCAGTCGAGGCCGAGGTCCGGCTGCTGGGCGAGGTTTCGAAGCCCGTGGCGCCGGGCGAGACGGCGTGGATCAGGCTGGTCTTGAAGGAGCCAGTGCTGCTGCTGCCGGGCGACCGGTTCATTGTGAGGAGTTTCTCTCCGGTGGTCACGATCGGCGGCGGCGTTGTGGCGGACATCGCGCCGCCGGCGAAGTGGAAACGGGCGGCGATTGTCGAGCGGCTGCCAAAGCTGGTCAACGCAAGCCTGGCGGAAAGGATCAGGCTGCATGCGATGGAGACCGGGGATGGGGCCCGCGCGGCGGCGCTGGCGGCAAGGTGCGGAGCGACGGTCGAGCGGGTGACGGCGGTGGCGGAGGAGGCGGGCTGCCGCCTTTTGCGCGACCCGGAGCCCAGGCTTGTGCCGGAGGATTCTTTCAAGGCGCTGGTTTCGAAACTGGAAGAGACGCTCAGGGCGTGGCACAAAGAGAAGCCGCTGGAGGCTGGCATGCCGCGGCGGGCGATCGCGATGGAAGCATGGCTGCTTGAAGCGCTGCTGGCGGCGCGGGCCGACCTCTTCGCCGCCTAGAGCGACCTGGTGCGGCTGAAGACCCACGCCGTCGCTCTCAGCGGCGAGGTGGAAGAAGCGGCGAGCCGGATGGAGATGGTTTTCAAGAATGCGGGGCTGGCGGTTCCGGCTGTGCCGGAGGCGCTCGCCGGAGCGGGCATCGACGTGGGCAGGGCGCGGACGCTGCTGGAGCTGCTGCTACGGCAGGGTCTGCTGGTGCGCATCTCGCCGGATTTGATTTATCACCGCGAGGCTCTGGACAAGCTCAGGCAGATGCTGGCCTCGCGCAGAGGCCAGCCGTTCACTGTTCCGGAGTTCAAGGAGTGGACCGGCATTTCGCGAAAGTTCGCCATTCCGCTGCTGGAGTATTTCGACAAAGAACGGGTCACGCGACGGCTGGCGGACAAGCGGGTCGTCGTCTAATGCCTTGACCGCCTGATCCGCGCGTCAGCAAGCTCGCATGACCAACGGCGAGGTCATCGAAGCCGATGAAAGAGCCGCCTCCTGCAAACCTACCATCCAACGCGGCCGCGGGCGCCTGGGATAGGCCAAGGCGCCACCGGCATGCGTGACTGATTCGCCGGCGACCGGGAGATTGGGCGCGGTGAACGGCGTTAGCGGAAGGTGGAACGACATGGTCACTGCGGGAAGCCGGAGGCGTCGAGGCCGGGGATGATGCGCAGGGCGTTCTTGTAGTAAAGCTTTTTGAGGACTTCATCAGGAAGTTCGAGGCCGTACATCTTCCAGAAGGCGTGGCGTTTGCGGTAGTAGTCGAAGTACTCGTCGGCGGTTTCGAGGACGCGGAAATAGCAGGGGTACTCTTCGGGGCGCCAACTGTCCTTGCCGAACAAGACGCGGTCCTGGTAGCGGATGAACCAGGCGCGGGCGTTTCTGGGTTGGCGGCCCAATTCGGCCAGGACGGCTCCGATTTCGGTGTAGACGTTCGGGCACTCGTCGAGGAGGCGGCCGAGGCGGGCCAGGTCGCCGCCGAGCCAGCCGAGATGGGCGTTGATGAAGATGGTTTTCTTGTGGCGGCGGAAAAGGTTGTGCTGCTCGGCGATGAGCGTCTCCCAGGAGGCGTTTTTCGAAGGGTCGCGGCGGCGTCCGGGGATTTCGTTGAGCTCGATCCAACGTTCGTTGAACTTGTCGACGGGTTCCCAGAACTGTTTGGGGTCGGCGGTGTGAATCAGAACGGGGATTTTGAGGCGCGCGCAGGTTTCAAAGACGGGATCGAAGCGCGGGTCGTCGACATGGATGCGCTCGCCTTTTGTGTCCTTGAGGTCCATGCCGAATTGCTTGAAGAACTTGAGTCCGCGGGCGCCGTTGCTCACGTCCTGCTCGAGTTGGGCGGCGGCGCGGGCGCCGTAGCCGGGGTCGTCGATGTTGGAGAAATCGAGATTGGCGAAGACGGCCATCCGGCCATTGGTGGACTTGGCCCATTCCGCGCCCTGTTTCAGGCTGCCGCCGAACCGGCCGCTGAGGTTCACCAGGATGCGCATGTTCATCGCGTCCATGGCCGCCAGGACCTTTTGCGCCGCTTCCGGCGACATCGGGAAGCGGTGGTGGCTGTGGACGTCGATGAACGGATATTTTGCGCGCGGGCGCGGGTTCTCTGGAACGACGAGAGACGATTTCGGGGAGTACTCCTCGAGGGAAATCGTCTGCCGGTTTGCGGTCTGGGCGAATGCCAGGAATGTGCACAGGGAGAAAAGGCCCCATCTCATAGCGGTTGAGGATACAACAAGGCGAACCGCGCCGGTGTCAAAGCAGAGCAAGCAGGCGGTTGAATGCGGACACCGAGAACGGCGTCCACTCTGCGGACTAGGCGTGGCCTTGCGCGGTGAGGGCGGAGATTTCCCTGTAAAGGCGCTCTGTGAGGGCGGTGCGGTCGCGGATTTCCATGCCCTCGGTCGGGATTGGGTTGCCGATGCGGAGGGTGACCCGCCCGGGCCGGATGTAGTGCGAGTGCATCGGCAGGACATCGCGGATTCCAACGATGCCGATGGGGACTACGGGCACCTGGGCCTTCAGGGCGAGCAGGGCGGCGCCGTCTTTGAAGGGTTGGAGTTCGCCGGTTTCGCTGCGCCCGCCTTCGGGGAAGACGAGCATCGAGACGCCATTCTCCTTCATGCCTTTGCCGGCCTGAGAGAGGACGCGGAGGGCGGCGCGCGGGTCGTCGAGCGGCACGCTGATATTGCCTGCGCGTTCGAGGTGGCCTCCAATGAACGGGATCTTGAACAGTTCCTGCTTGGCGAGAAACCGGAAGCTGTTGGGGATGTGCGCCAGCAGAGTGGGGGTATCCATGTAGCTGACGTGGTTCGGGCAGAGGACGTAGGCGGCCTTGGGGTCGAGCAGCTCGCGGCCGACCACGGTGACGCGGGCGCCGGCGATGGCGAGCAGGTGTCTCGCCCAGGCTCGGGCGACCTTCAATTGTTTTTCGCCGCCGGGATCGAAGAAGGCAGTGACGAAGCTGATCGAGCCCATCACGGCCGTGTCAAGGACAATGAGGGGGGCACGGACGAGGAGGGAGAACAGGTAGCTGGAGGTCACCGGACGAGCGCCCTCCTGGCTTCGCCGACGAGATAGAGCGAGCCGGTGATGAAAACGACGTCGCGCGGGTGGGCTTGGGCGGCGATTTCCAGCGCCTCGGGGAGGCTGGCCGTGAGGCGCGCTCTGGTTTCGCCGGTGATTTCGCGGATCTCGGCGGCGGAGAATGCCCGGGCCTGGTCCGGGGCGGTCAAAATGAGTTCCGAGGCCAGCGGGAAGAGCAGCGGAGCGATCACGCCGAGGTCTTTGTCGCGCATGGCGCCGAAGACCATCCAGACGCGCTTGCCGCGATGTAACTCGCGGATGTACTGGGCCAGGGCCCAGGCTCCGGCGGCGTTGTGAGCTCCGTCGAGGAAAACGGCGGGCTGCTGGCGGACGCATTCCAGCCGGCCGGGCCATGCGGTGGCGGCGATGCCGCGGCTGACGGCATCGGGTTCGATCCCGAGGACGGAGAGCGCGGTGACGGCGGTGAGGGCGTTATCGACCTGGTGCTGGCCGATCAAGGGGCACCGGATGGGGATTTCGCCGCCCGGGCCGACGGCTGTGAAGCGGCTGCCGAAGGCGTCGATATGCAGGTCCTGGGCCAGCCAGTCTTCGGCGTGCGAGACAGGCGCGCCGACTTCAATGGCGCGTCTTTCGAGGACCGCCAGCGCCTCCGGCCGCTGCCGGGAGAAGGCAGCCGGCCGGCCCCTTTTGAGGATTCCAGCCTTTTCGGAGGCGATTTCGCGAATGGTGGAGCCGAGGAATTTTTCGTGGTCGATGTCGATTGGAGTAATCACGCAGAGCGCGGGGTCGACGACGTTGGTGGCGTCGAGACGCCCGCCCATGCCGGTTTCGAGCACGACGGTCTGGACGCCGCGCCGGGCGAAGATCAGGTGCGCCATCGAAGTCAGGGTCTCGAAATAGGTTGGATGGCCGTCGAGATCTCCCGAGGCGATCAGCCTCTCCGCTTCCTGGTGAACGAGATCGAATGCCTGGCTGAATTCCTCCGGGGAGACGGGCACGCCGGCGACTCGAATCCTCTCGGTTGGTTCGACGAGATGCGGCGAAGTATACAAGCCGGTCAGGACGCCGGCGGCGCGGAGCGAGCTTTCCAGAAAAGCGCAGGTCGAGCCTTTCCCGTTCGTGCCGGCGACGTGGATGAAGCGCAGCGATTTGTGGGGCGAGCCGAGAGCCTCGAGCAGGCGCTCGATGCGGTCAAGGCCCAACTTGATGGTCTTGTACTCGTTGCCAAGAGAGTACAGGAACCGGACGGAATCTGGATAAGCGGTGCTCAGGCGAACTCCTCCCGCGCAAACTCATCCTAGCGAAGGCGCTCGCGGCTCTGCCGGAGCCTCACCGCAGGAGAACAATCCGCCGTGGAATCGTCGCTTGCTACTTGCCGGGATTACCCTAGAAGCTACACCCCCCGGCGGCGGACCGGATGGCGCGCTGGGGGCGGTGGATTCGTCTTTTCGCGGGTGGCGCGCGTCATAACGAGTGTCCGGCCCGGTTTAGGAACTGAAGGAAACAATCAGGAGTCCGGGAATTGATCTTCCGTGAAGCCGACGATCGGGATCTGGTGCTCGCCGCCCGGCGTGGGAAGGTGGACGCCTACAACGCGCTCATCACGCGCTGGGAGAAGCGGATCTTCAATTATCTAAGGCGGTTAAGCGGGCACGAAGAGGATGCGATGGACTTGGCTCAGGACGTCTTTCTGAAGGCCTGGCAGTCGCTGGGGCGGCTGGAGGATCCGGCCCGCTTTGGTCCGTGGCTTTATCGAATCGCGCACAACGAGGCGGTCAGCCATGTTCGCCGGAAGAGGCCGGAGACGGATCTCGAGAATCTGCCTGTGCCGTCCCGGACGGCGCGAATGGCGCCGGTGGAGGTGGCGCTGGCAGTGGAGGCGGCGCTCGCGCGGTTGACGCCGGAGCAGCGTGAAGCAGTGATTCTGAAAGTTTACGAAGGACTGAAGTTCGACGAGATGGCGGAAGTGTTGAGCTGTCCGGCCTCGACACTGAAAAGCCGCGTTTATACGGCGCTGGACGAGTTGAAGCGATTGCTGGGTCCGGTGGTTCAACGGGCCGGGACGGTCCTGGAGGGATGATCCGTGAAATGCGGTGAATTTGATCCGAAAGATGTTGCGCTTGGCGAGTTGAAGGGGGCAGAGCTTGAAGCGGCTCAAGCCCATCTGGCGGGTTGCGCCGAGTGCCGGGCTTTGGCCGAGGAAGCGTCGCTGACGGTATCCGTTTTGCGCCTGAGCCCCGACCGGGAGATTCCGCGGAGGATCGCCTTCGTGTCGGACCCGGTGCTGGAGCCATCGTGGTGGCAGCGATTCTGGCGCTCGGGGCCGCAGGTGGCGTTTGCCTCGGCGGGGTTGCTGTCGGCGGCGATCCTGTTCCATGCACTGGCCGCGCCGGGCATCCCGGCGGGCGCGCCGCCGGCGGACATGGCGGCATTTGAGCGGAGAGTGGGCGAAGAGGTTGCCAGGAGGTTGCCCGGCGCCTTGCAAGCCGCGGTGGATTCGGCGGTGGAAGCCAAGGTGCGAGCGATGGTGGCTGGGCTGGAGCGGAGGGTCGACGACTTGGACAAGACACGATTGGCTTCGCTCGAGCGCCGGGTGGAAACGGAGCGGCGCGGCGACCTGAAGAATCTCGAATCCGCGTTCAACATTATCGAGCGCAGGCTTGCCGTGCTTCAGGCGAGCGCCGTCCGTTATGGAGGTGACGACTAATGCGACCGGGGTTTCTGCTGCTGGCCGTCCTTTTGGCCGCGCCGCTGACGGGCCAGAAGGCGGCTCCGCGGCGCGACGAACTCGCCGCCATCGAGCGGAGCTTCGACGACAAGTTAACGCGCTTCAACGTTTCGCAGCCGATGGAACTGCTCGGGCTGACGCGCGGTGTCTATCTGCCGGGCTACGGGGCCGTTTTTACGGCGGAGTTGAGCCTGCTGCAAGGGCCGGTGATCTCACCGTTCAGGCCCAAGGTCACCAAGGAAGAGGCGGTGCAGATCCGCGCCGCAAAGCTGAAGCGGCTTCCCGAGGTCCGGAGCCTGCTGCGGGAGCTGCTGGTGGCCTCGGCCGCTTCGCTGGATTCGGTTCCGCCCGAGGAGCAGATTGTCATTGGAGTTTCATTCATCTACGCCAACTGGGAGGACGTGACCGGACTGCCCAAGAGCATTCTGATGCAGGCGCGCCGGTCGCAGCTTGTTGAAGTGGCGATGAACCGCCAACCGAAGTCGGCCTTGGATTCCCTGGTGAAGATGCGTGAAGAATAGATGTTGAAGGCCTGAACGAATTGAAGCGCATCGGCGAAATCCTCATGGAGCGCGGGCAGCTCGCCCAAGATGAGCTGGATCGCGCGCTGGAACTGCAACGCGAACGCGGCGACAAGCTGGGACGGATCCTGATCGATCTGGGTTTCGTCTCGCACCGGGACGTGATCGCGGCGCTGTCCGAGCAGCTCGGGACGCCGGTGGCGAGGATCGAAGGCCCCCCGGCGGTGACGCCCGAGACAGAACGGCTCAGCGCCCGCTTTTTGCGGCAGGCGCGCGCGCTGCCCCTCAGGATGGAGGGGGAGAGTCTGGTGCTTGCCATGGCCGATCCGCTCGATTTCGAGACGCTGGCCGCGGTGCGCTCGGTCACGGGGCTCACGCCGAAGGCGGAACTGGCGCTGGAGTCCGAAATTGTGGAAGCGCTGGACCGCTATTTTGGCGAGGAGCACAGCGAGTCCGACGAGCTGACGCGGGACGAGGACGCAGCCGGCGCGGATCTGGAGCAGCTTCGCGACATGGCGAGCGAAGCGCCGGTGATCCGCCTGGTGAATGCGATGATCGCGCAAGCGGTCGAGAAGCGGTCGTCCGACATCCACATCGAGCCATTCGAGAAAGACTTCCGGATCCGCTTCCGGGTCGATGGCGTCTTGCAGGACCAGGATCCGCCGCCGAAGGAGCTGAAGGCGGCGATCATCTCCCGCCTGAAGCTGATGGCCAAGCTGAACATCGCCGAGCGGCGGCTTCCTCAGGACGGGCGCATCAAGATCAAGACGCTGGGCCGCGAAGTGGACCTGCGCGTCTCGACCTTGCCGACGCTGTATGGCGAGAGCGTCGTCATGCGGCTGCTGGACCGCTCCGCCGGCGAGTTCTACGATTTGCGCAACCTCGGATTCGACGACAGGATGCTGAGCCGGATGGAGCACTTCACTTCGCTGCCCCATGGCATCTTTCTGGTGACCGGACCGACCGGCAGCGGCAAGTCGACGACGCTCTATTCGGCGCTGAAGCGGATCAACCAGTCGGACAAGAAGATCATCACGATCGAGGACCCGGTGGAATACCAGATGGACGGGATCAACCAGATCCACGTCAATACGCAGATCGGGCTGACTTTCGCGACCGGGCTGCGCCATATCGTCCGCCAGGACCCGGACGTGATCATGGTTGGCGAGATTCGCGACCGCGAAACGGCGGACACCGCGATCCGCTCCGCGCTGACCGGCCACTTCGTCTATTCGACGCTGCATACCAACGACGCGCCCTCGGCGATCACGCGGCTGACCGACATGGGCGTTGAGAACTACCTGATCTGCTCGTCGCTGGTGGCGGTGCTGGCGCAGCGGCTGGTGCGGGTGATCTGCCCGGGGTGCAAGGAGCGGGACGGGGAGCGGCTGACGCCCGCGGGCGAGCTGATTCCGGCGTGGCGCGGGCGCGGCTGCGAGCGGTGCTTCGGCACCGGCTATCTGGGGCGCGTGGGCATCTTCGAGATGATGGAGATGGACGACGAGATCCGCAAGCTCATCATGGCGGGCGCCGATGCGGCGGCGCTGACCGAGGCGGCGCGGCGGCACGGGATGCGTCCGCTGAGGGAGGACGGCTGGCTGAAGGTGCGGCAAGGGGTGACGACGGCGGAGGAAGTGCTGCGGGTGACGCAGGAGTTCTGACGTGGCGATGCTGCAACTGCATTTCCGCGCGGTGACCGCCGACGGCAAGCAGCGCACGGGCGTGCTGAGCGCGCCGGACGAGAAGACGGCGGCGCGCGAGCTGCGGCGGCAGGGGCTGATCCCGCTGTATGTGGGGCTGGCGCCGCAAGGGCGCGGCGAGATCCGCCTGCCGTCGTTCCGTCCGGGACGGCGGCGGGACGTGCTGTTTTTCACGCAGGAGCTTTCGACGCTGCTTTCGGCCGGCGTCCCGCTTGACAGGGCGCTTTCGATTTCCTCGGAACTCTCTGAAAATACGTCCTTTCAGGGCATCATCCAGGACGTGATCCGGGTGCTCAAGGGCGGCCGGTCGCTCGCCGACAGCCTGGCGCATCATCCGAAGTACTTCTCCGATTTGTACGTCAATATGGTGCGCGCCGGCGAAGCATCGGGATCCCTGCAGTCCATTTTTGAGCGCCTGAGT
>JACADU010000224.1 GCA_013388415.1 Bryobacteraceae bacterium | reverse complement strand
CTACGACCTCGACCGCTTCGACGAGAGCTATCTCCATCTCATTCTTTGGTCCCGCGAAAGCCGCACGATTCAAGGCGCCTACCGCCTCACCGAATCGGGCGGCGGCCCCCTCTACACTGCCTCGCTCTTCAGGTTCTCTCCGGAATTCCTCCCCCGCCTCGGTCCCGCGCTTGAACTCGGCCGCAGTTTCATCCGGCCTGAAGCGCAGCGCGGCTTCCATCCCCTCATGCTCCTCTGGCGCGGGATCGGCGAATTCCTCGCCCGCAATCCCGCCATCCGCCGCCTCTTCGGGCCCGTCAGCATCAGCGCCAGCTACCGCCCCGCCTCCCGCGGACTCATCGCCCGCTACCTCGCCGCCAACCACTACGATTCTGCCCTGTCCAAACTCGTCGCCCCGCGCAAACCCTTCGCCCTCCACACCGCCGCCCCCTGGCCTGAACCCACCTCCATCGACGACCTCGACCGCCTCGTGCGCGACATCGAACCCGGCGCCAAGGGCATCCCCGTCCTCCTGCGCCATTACCTCAAACTCAACGGCCGCATCTGCGCCTTCAACCTCGACCCCGCCTTCGGCAACTGCCTCGACGGCCTCATCGTCGTCGACCTCGACTCCGCACCCCGCCAGCACCTCGCGCGCTACGTTCGTCCCACTCTCCACTCCAGTCCCGCCGGACAGCCCGCCCCAGTCTTTCAAAACCCCTCCGAGCCATGAACGCCGGGAGCTCCCCGGTGGTCCATCCTCGGCATTGCGCCCGCCAATGCCGGCGCGGGCATCCGTAACCTGATTCGTGCGATACAAAGACCGGCCGAGCCCGGCGCCTGACCGCACACCCCACCCGCGCTTCGATACGATCATGACGATCGATCAGGAGTTCCCCGGCTTGACCGCGACAACCACACCCCAACAGGCGGCTGCCCAGACCGCTTACGTCTACGGACTCGCCTGCGTCGCCGCCCTCGCCGGCTTGCTCTTCGGCTTCGACACCGCCGTCATCAACGGCGCCATCGTTTTCCTCAAGCAGCAGCTCCGCCTCACTGACGCGCAAACCGAAACCGCCGCCACCAGCCTCCTCATCGGCTGCATGGCCGGCGCCGCCATTGCCGGCTTCCTCGCCGACCGCTTCGGCCGCCGCCGCATCCTCCTCCAGTCCGCTGTCCTCTTCTGCGTCTCATCCGTCTGGACAGCCCTCCCCAACTCCCTCGGCCAGTTCGTCCTCGCCCGGTTCGTCGCCGGACTCGCCATCGGCGTCGCCTCCGTCGTCGCTCCCATGTACATCGCCGAAATCGCCCCGCCCCACATCCGCGGCATCCTCGTCACCCTCTACCAGATGGCCATCGTCACCGGCATCCTCGCCAGCTATTTCATCAACTGGCTCCTCGCCGGGCTCGGCCCCAACAGTTGGCGCTGGATGTTCGCCACCGCCGCCGCGCCGTCTCTCGCCTTCTTCATCGCCCTGCTTTTCATCCCCGAAAGCCCCCGCTGGCTCTTCCGCTGGAACCGCGCCGGCGGCGCCCTTGCCGTCCTCACCCGCGTTTCCGGACCGGCGGAAGCCGAAAAACAGGCCGAGGAGATCCGCTCGAGCCTCGCTGAGGAAACCGGCTCCTGGCGCGAACTCCTCGAGCCCCGCCTCCGCCGCCCCATCGCCGTCGCCGCGCTCCTCGCCGTCTTCTCCCAAATCACCGGCATCAACACGGTCATCTACTACGGCACGCTCCTGCTCAAAGAGCACGGCGGCTTCGGCAAGTCCTCTGACGCCTTCGGGGCCAATGTCCTCATCGGCTTCGTCAACTTCGCCGTCACCATCGCCGCCATCGGCCTCATCGACAAAATCGGCCGCAAGCCCCTCCTGCTCTGCGGCGTCGCAGGCATGACGTGCGCCCTTCTCGGACTGAGCTCAGCCTTCTCCGCCTCGCCCGTTCCAGCCGCGCGCGTCCTTACCCTTCTCTTGATCTACGTCGGCTGCTTCGCCTTCAGCCTCGGCCCCGGAACCTGGGTTTACATCTCTGAAATCTTCCCCACCGCCGTGCGCGGCCGCGCCATGTCCATCGCCACCCTCAGCCTCTGGCTCGCCTGCGCCTTCGTCACATGGACCTTCCTCTCCCTCATCGGCTGGTTCGGTGCAACAGGCGCCTTCCGCATCTTCGCCGGCATCTGTGTCGTCACATTCCTGTTCATCTTCCTCGCCCTCCCCGAAACCAAAGGCAGAACCCTCGAACAGATCGGCCGCTCATGGGGCGGCCACTGAATCTCGCATGCGCGCCAATCCTCGGCAGCCTCCAGTCCAGCTTCTCGTTCCCGCGCATCATCTCGTCCCACGTCATGACAACGACACCGTCGCCGCCGGTGGCGGCCAGCAGGACTTCTGGAAATGCTCGCGATAAAGGATGACCCATCTGTGGGGCGGCCTATCTGGCCGCGCGGGGCTCTTAGCCCCGCTCGTTCGCACTAAAATGATGCACATCGACTCAACCGCCTCCTCCCAATGTCTTCAGACCACCCCGGACCTCCGCTATGTCCTCACCATCTCCTCCATCGGAGCCCTCGGCGGCCTTCTCTTCGGCTATGACTGGGTCGTCATCGGCGGCGCCAAGCCCTTCTTCGAGAAGTTCTTCCAGTTGAATACCGAGGAACTCATCGGCTGGGCCAATAGCTGCGCCCTCCTCGGCTGCCTGGCCGGCTCGATGGTCTCCGGCGTCATCAGCGGCCGCTTCGGCCGCAAGATCGGACTGCTGCTGTCCGCCTTCCTCTTCGCCATCTCGTCCGTCCTCACCGGTTGGGCGCCCACCTTCACCGCCTTCATCGTCTGGCGCATCCTCGGCGGCGTCGCCATCGGCATGGCCTCCGGCATCTCGCCGATGTACATCGCCGAGGTCAGCCCCGCCCAATGGCGCGGCCGCCTCGTCGCCCTGAATCAACTCACCATCGTCCTCGGCATCCTCGCCGCCCAGATCGTCAATTGGCTCATCGCCCGCGACGTCCCCGAAAACGCCACCGCCGAAATGATTCGCCTCTCCTGGAACGGCCAGTTCGGCTGGCGTTGGATGTTCACCGCCGTCGCCGTCCCCTCGGTCATCTTCTTTTTCTCGGTGCTCTTCGTCCCTGAAAGCCCTCGCTGGCTCGCGGCCAAGGGCCGCCTCGACGCCGCCCGGCGCACCCTCTCACGCATCGGCGGCTCAGCCTATGGCGAAACAGCCCTCGCCGAAATCCAGGCCAGCCTCTCGGAAACCGCCGGCGCCCATGCGCGCTTGACTGAAGTCTTCGCCCCCGCTCACCGCAAGGTCCTGCTCATCGGCATCACTCTCGCCGTCCTTCAACAGTTCAGCGGCATCAACGTCATCTTCAACTACGCCGAAGAGATCTACCGCAACGCCGGTTATGGCGTGAACGACATCATGTTCAACATCGTCGTCACCGGCGCCATCAATCTGGTCTGCACCCTCATCGCCATCGCCACGGTCGACCGCCTCGGGCGCCGCCCCTTGATGCTCCTCGGCCTCGCCGGAACCGGCCTTGTCCACACCCTCCTCGGCTTCGCTTACTCCGCCGGGCTCCGCGGCGTCTTCGTCCTCGTGCTGACTCTCGCCGCCATCGGCTTCTACGCCGTGTCGCTCGCCCCGGTCGTCTGGGTCCTCATCTCCGAGATCTTCCCCAACCGCATCCGCGGCGCCGCCGTCGCCGTCGCCGTCTCCGCCCTTTGGATCGCCTGTTTCCTCCTCACCTTCACCTTCCCCCCGCTCATCCGCGCGCTCGGTCCCTCCGGCGCTTTTTGGCTCTACGGCGCCCTCTGCTTCTCCGGTTTCTTCTTCATCTGGACCTGCGTCCCCGAAACCAGGAACAAGACCCTGGAGGAACTCGAAACCCACTTCCGATAAACCCCTTCTGCTGGGCGACGGACGCCCTCGTCCCCAGCCGGCCCTCCGGCCCTCCAATTG
>JACADU010000094.1 GCA_013388415.1 Bryobacteraceae bacterium | reverse complement strand
CCTCAGCTACTTGCAGAAAAGCACTCCTCCAGCCTCTGCTCGCGCCCTGAATATTTGTGGGCGTGAAGGGGGCGTCACGGCTCCGAATTGAAATATGAGACAAGCAATTGGAATTCATCCCGGTCATCAAAGCGCCCGCGCCGCTCGTCCACGCTGTTCGTCGCTGCCGCTTTCCGCAAGGTCTGCCCCCGAAATCCTAAGGAACGAACTGGTTAAGTCGTTGATAATGCTACACTTCACCCGTGGAACGAACTCGAAACGAACAGCGCTTCTACGGAATTTTCTGAGGGCCCCGTCGCAGCCGCTCCGCCTCAAATCGGCCGGCGCCGACACTCGAACCCAAATGTCGCCCGGAATCAATCACATGAACCTGGCGCACCAACCCCATAGCTTCCCAGTCGGCTTAAGAACGAACCCAGCTGCGCCACCGTTGAACCCAAGTCCCTGTTTCAAAGAACCAAATTCTCCACGTAAGCTCCCTCAATCCTCACTAACCGCGCTCTCATTCCGGCGCAAAATGGCGCACGCCGCTGCGCTTGCCGAGTCTTTCGCGGACCACCGCGTGGTGGCCCGCGCGCCGGAAGAGTTGACCGCCGCCAAGCTCGAATACCTCGGCGAGGGCGTCGGAAAGGTCGTCTACGCTTCCCCCCATTGGGTCGTCAAACGCGAGCGCCGCCCCCGCGAGATCCTCGCCCTCATCGCCATCTGGCGCGCCGTTCGCAAGCTCGAAGGTTACCTCCCCCGCTCCATCGCCCGGAACTTTCTCGAACGCCCCGCCAAACAGATCCGCCTCCTCCGCCTCGTCGCCGAAGCCCTCGTCACCCTCGTCCCCCTCGGCTACTGGCTCTCTTCCAACGTCGGCAACGTCCGCCGTCTCTATCGCCGGCGCGGCCGCCTCGGCGAGTTCCTCGCCGCGCGCCACCTGGCCGGCGCCGGCCTCATCGCCGAAACCATCACGTTCCCTCCCGTCCGCGTCCGCGGCTGGCCCGGCTGGCTCGTCGTCGAGGAAGCCACTGAGCGCGTCGAACAGACCCTCGGCGCCCACCTCAGGAACTTCGGCGTCCCCGGCGGCCGCGTCGTCCTCATCGCCCCCCGCGGGCGCCCCCCCCGCGGGGACGAAATCGCCGGCCGCCTCGACGCCGCCTGGAAAGCTCTCCTCAACCCCGGCAACGTCCGCCGCCACTGGCCCGAAGCCGCCGCAGGACGCACTCGCCAAAGCCCCTCCCCCGGACTCTGATAGAGTTCTATTCCAGCCTCGTCAGAAAGGGAACCTTCCACCATGTCAATCCCCACTCTCAATCGCCGCGAATGGCTCCAGTCCCTCTTCTACGGACCCGCCGCCCTGTTCAGCCTCGAAGCCTTCTCCGCCAAACGTTGCGACGCCCTTGCCGCCATCGGCCCGAACGACAACATCAAGGTCACCAGGATCGAGACCTTCGTCCTTACGAACTCCTGGGTCTTCGTCAAGATCTCCACCGACGCCGGCGTCACCGGCTGGGGCGAAATGCTTAAGGATGACGCCAAAGCCTGCGCCGCCGGCGCCCTCGAAGTCTCCGACTACCTCGTCGGCAAGGACCCCCGCCGCGTCGCCTTCCACTGGCAGGCCATCCACCGCGGCGCCTTCTACCGCGGCGGTCCCATTAAGACCGCCATCTCCAGCGGCATCGACCAGGCCCTTTGGGACATCACCGGCAAGTGCTACGGCGTGCCCGTCCATAAGCTGCTCGGCGGCCCCACCCGCGACCGCTGCCGCGTCTACGGCACGGTCAGCGAAAAGACCGGCGTCAACGCCATGAAAGTAGGCCCCCGCGGCTCGCGGGTCCCCTTCAAATATGTCGAGGGCCCCAAGATGGTCGAGGAGGTCACCGAACGTTTCGCCGCCCTCCGCGCGAAATTCGGCAAGGAGGTAGACATCGGCATCGACTTCCACGGAGCCGTCCAGCCCCCCACCGCCAGCCTGCTCATCAAGGCTCTCGAACCCTACCATCCCTTCTTCTTCGAGGAGGTCGTCCAGGCCCTCAACGTCGATGTCATGGCCGAGCTCGCCAAAAAGACCCATATCCCGCTGGCCACCGGCGAGCGCATCTTCACCAAGTGGGGCTTCCGCGAAATCCTCGAAAAACGCGCCGCCCTCATCCTCCAGCCGGACGTCTGCTACGCCGGCGGCATCACCGAACTCAAGATCATCGCCGGCATGGCCGAGGCTTATTACTCCCCCATCGCCCCGCACAACCCGCAAGGACCGTGCTCCCTCGCCGCCAGCCTCCAACTCGCCGCCTCCATCCCCAACTTCCTCATCCAGGAGCGCGGCGACAACGAACACCCCGACCTCCTCGCCAAGCCGCTCCCGCCCGTCACCGGCGGCCACCGGCCTTTGCTGACAGACCCCGGCCTCGGCATCACCATCGACGAGGACAAGCTCAAGGCCCAGGTCGGCGAACCAAAACCCTACCGCGCCGCCTACGACACCGACGACGGCTCCGTGGTCGACTGGTAGTCAATCCCATGCGAACAGCAACTCTGATCCTCATTCTGCTTCCGGCCGCTCCTGCCTCCGCCCAGCTCGTCGAGGACTTCCAACCTCCGCGCGCCAACTGCTGCCTTCAATCCGCCGCGCAGAACCTCGCCGACCAGCTTCAGGACTGGAATCAGCTCGGCCGCTACCATGCAGACAACCAGCGCATCAAAGCCCTGCCGCCCGACCCCAACCGCGTCGTCTTCCTCGGCGACTCCATCACCGACGGCTGGCGCCTCGCCGATGCCTTCCCCGGCAAGCCCTACGTCAACCGCGGCATCAGCGGCCAGACCACCTCCCAGATGCTTGTCCGCTTGTTCCCCGACGTCATCAGCCTCAAGCCTGCTACCCTCGTCGTCCTCGCCGGCACCAACGACATCGCCCGCAACACCGGACCCCAAACCCTCGAAATGATCGGCCAGAATATCCAGGCCATCACCGAACTCGCCCAGCTCCACGGCATCAAGGTCGTCCTCTGCTCTCTGCTCCCGGTCAGCGACTACACCTCCCGGAAACAGACCGAGCGCCGTCCGCCGTCCGACATCCTCAAACTCAACGCCTGGCTCAAAGACTACGCCGCCAGAGCCAGCGCAGTCTTCGCCGACTACTACTCCGCCACCGTCGACGAAAAGGGCTTTCTCCGCGACGGCACGTCCAACGACGGGCTCCACCCCAACGCCAAGGGCTACCAGCTCATGATTCCCGTCGTCGAGGCCGCCATCGCGCAATCGCGCCGCTGAAGCGCTATTCAACCCTGAACCCGATAAGCTCAGACCTGTCATGTCCGCCGATCCGAACAGGCGAAGCGCCCTGGCCAGACTCCTTCTCCTCGCCGCCGGCCTGCTCGGGGCGTCATCCGCCATCGCGCTCGCCGCGGCAGGCAGGCTCGCCCACGCCGGACCCCCGCTGCTCGCCGCTCTCATCGCCGCCGCTCTCTATGGCCGCGCTGACCAGCGTTTCAAGTCGAGTTCCTTCACCTTCTGGGTCTTCGCCTTCCTTGCCGCGGCCATGTACTACCCGCGGCTGTTTACGAATTGGGGATTCGACACCAACGTGCTGGTGATCCCCATGCTCCAGCTCATCATGTTCGGCATGGGAACGAAGCTGAGCATCGCCGATTTCACCAACGAGTTCCGCAATCCGAAAGGGATCATCGCTGGAACGATCCTCGTGTTCTCCATCATGCCGGCAGCCGGCGTTCTCGTTGCAAGACTCTTCCAGTTCTCCCCCGAAATCGCCGTTGGCGTCATCCTCATCGGCGCTTGCCCCGGCGGCGCGGCATCGAATGTGATGACTTATCTGGCCCGCGGGAATGTTCCTTTGAGCGTCAGCGCCACAACTCTGTCCACACTCCTGACGCCGGTCGTCACTCCTGCTCTGATGAAGCTCCTCGCCGGCGCTCTCATCGAGGCGCCGTTCCTCAAAATGATGATGTCGAGCTTCAACCTGCTCATCATTCCCATCGCCGCGGGCCTCGTCTGCCACAAGATCCTCTACGGAACCGCGCCGTGGCTCACGCGCCCCGCCCCGGTGACCAGCGCCGGCATTCTCGCCTTCGCCCTCGCCGCCGCCGCCGCGGCCCTCGATCTGCCCAATGAAATCGCCGTCCTCAAGCCCGGGCTGATTCTGGGATTCGCTCTCGCCGGCGCCGTCTCCCTAACCAAGGTCATCGTCGCCGCACTCCACGGTCCCGCTGATTGGATGAACCGGATCCTGCCGAAACTCTCGATGGTCTCCATCCTGCTTTACGTCACCATCGTCGTCGCGCTCAACCGCGACGAGCTTCTGAAAGTCGGCCTGATGCTTGTCGCCGCTTCCGCCGTCCACAACCTCATCGGCTACGCCGCCGGCTATTGGGCCAGCCGCGCCGCCGGTCTCTCCAAGCGCGACAGCCGCACCCTCTCCATCGAAGTCGGCCTCAAGAACGGCGGCCTCGGCATGGGGCTCGCCCTCCAGGCTCTCCACAGCCCCAGCGCCGCGCTCGCGCCCATCGTCTTCGGCAAGTGGATGAACATCTCCGGCTCCGCGCTCGCCAACTACTGGCGCGCCCACCCCACCGGCGAGCCCGGCGAAGAGCCCGAATGAACGGACGCTACTCACCGCGGCCCTACTTCGATAGAATTGCCGCCTGCGAGGATCTCGACTCCCCATGAACCGCAGAACATTCCTCCAAGCCGCCCTGGCGGCGCCGCTCCCCCTGGCAGCCCAGACCGCCGAATCCCGCGCCCCGCGCAACATCAGGATCACCGGCGTCGAAGTCATCGTGACCAACCCGGAACAGTCCCCCATGGGCAACTACGTTCTGGTCAAAATCGTCACCAACCAGCCCGGACTCATCGGATGGGGCGACGCCACCTGCACTGGCAGCGATCTTGCCGTCGCCAAAATGCTCGAGGAGCACCTCGCCCCCGGCCTCATCGGCCAGAACCCGTTACAGTCGGAGATGCTCTGGAAACGCATCTTCTATCTCCCCTACTACCGTTCGGGCTCCGTGCACATGTCTGCGGTCAGCGGCGTCGACATGGCGCTTTGGGACATCAAAGGCAAGGTCGCCGGTCTTCCTGTCTACGAACTGCTCGGCGGCAAGGTCCGCGACAGCCTCCTCACTTACTGGAGCACCGGCGGGCGCGATTTCAAGCAAGTCGAAGACGGCGTCCGGCGCTTCATGTCCGAAGGCTATAAGGTGGTCAAAGTGCAGGTCTCCGCGCCGGGCATGGAGGGCGGCTATGCCGTCCCTCCAACAGAAAAGCAACGCGCCGCCATCCAGGCAGCCTACGAAAAAGGGATGCCGCCCGACGAAGTGTGGGAGCCCGAATCCTACGTCAGGATCCTGCCCAGGCTCTTCGAGCACCTCCGCAAGACGCTCGGCGAAGACATCGGACTGCTCCACGACGTCCATGAGCGCATCACCGCCAACCAGGCGGTGGCGCTCGCCAAGACTCTCGAACCCTACCGCCTCTTCTTTCTCGAAGACCTCCTTCCTCCCGAAAACCTCGATACTTTCCGCCTCATCCGCCAACAGGCTTCCACGCCGCTGGCGATGGGCGAAGTGTACGTCGGCGCCTGGGAAGGCCACTCCCTCGTCACCGAGCACCTGATCGATTACGTGCGCCACGACCTCGCCCACTGCGGCGGCATCACCACCGGAAAGAAAGTCGCCATCGCCGCCGAACCCTACGGAATCCTCACCGCCTGGCACGGACCCGGCAACATCTCGCCCATCACGCACTTCGCCAACTGCCATGTCAGCCTCTCGGTCCCCAACTTCGGCATCCAGGAAGAATCGCGCGGCTGGGGTCCCAAGGTGCGCGAAGTCTTCTCCGACTTCCCCGCCGTCAAGGACGGCTATGTGACCATCGGTGACAAGCCGGGCTTGGGTGTCGAAGTCAACGAATCCGCCGCGCGAAAGTACCCCTACGTCCGCCGGCTCAGACCCGCCATCCGCCGCCAGGACGGCACCCCCTGGCCCTACTGATCTTTTGGAGCATCCGATGATCTCAATACGAATCGCCGCCCTCTCGCTGGCGCTCATGGCCGGTTCCCAGGCGAGTTACGCTGCCGCAGTCATTCAGAACCTCATGGTCGAGTACCGCAAAACGCCTCTCGGCATCGACGTCGCCGCGCCGCGCTTCAGTTGGCAGATGGCCGCCGCCGCAGGCGAGCGAGGCTCGCGCCAAACGGCGTACCACCTCATCGTCAAGGACGCCCGCGGCAACGTGGTCTGGGATACGGGGCGGGTCGAGTCAGCTTCCTCCCTCGGCATCCGATATGAAGGCAGGCCACTCGAGCCCGCCACTCGCTATCCCTGGACCGTCACCGTCTGGGACCAATCCGGAACCCGGCTCTCGGCCGCCTCCTGGTTTGAAACCGGACTCATGGACCCATCCCCCAGCGCCCCCGCATGGGCCGGCGCCAAGTGGATCGGCGGCGGCGGCGAAGACCTCGTCCTCTATGCCCCCTACCTGGCCATCTTTGATCTCAGCTATGCCATCACAATCGCCCCCGGCAGCACTCGCGCCAGCTTTGTCTACGGCGCAAACGACTCCCGCCTGATGGACCCCAACAAAAACCTGTTCCAGCTTCAAAACGCCAAAGACCAGAGCTATATCAAACTGGAACTCGACATCTCCGCCGTGGACGGCGCCACTTCTGGGAAAGCAAAACTCCACGTCTACCGCGCCGGTTACAAGGACACTGACTCCGCGGCGACGCCCTTCCGCACCTTCGAAATCGCCCAGGAGATCATCAACGCTTCCAACAAACACGCCGAGCACCTCGTGGAAATCCGCAGCGCCTTCGGCCAAATCACCATCACCATCGACGGTAAATCCTTGCTGGCCCCCGCCGGCTCCGCCTCCACCCAGGCGCCTCCCGCCGGAGGCGGATTCGGCCGCATGGCCGCCCCCAACAGCGTGAACCTCAACCCCATGGGCGCAGGCGGCAACTATCTGCCCTTCGGTCTGCTCTGCGACATCGGCTTCTCGGTCGAGCCCGGCCAGAACGCCTCCTTCCGCGCCGTCACCGTCAGGAACAGCCGCGCCCCGAACAATGTCCTTTTCGCCGAAGACCTCGCTGCCCCGGCCTACCGCGGTCTCTTCCCCGGGCTGGTCCAGCCCGGTTCCGGCCGCTACTCCCTCGCCGGGGGAGCGAAAGGCCTCTTCATTGT
>JACADU010000179.1 GCA_013388415.1 Bryobacteraceae bacterium | reverse complement strand
GCCGATGACCGCGCATGTGGCCATCACCCGCGTCGACGTGAACGCCGCGTGCGTGGCGCTGATGTTCCGGCCGGCCATCATCAGGTTCGAGACATTCCTCGAGTAGAGCGCCCGCAGCGGGATGTTGTACACCTCCTGCGTTCGCAAGACCGTGTTCGGCGGCAAGTCGGGGCGGTCGAATCCGCCGGGCGGGTGATCGTCCATCGGCCAGCCTCCGATGGCCACGCCGTCCGGGAAAGTGCCGCGAAGCAGGTCGTGCTCGGTCAGAAGATGATCGCCCATCAGCCGCCGGCTGCCGCGTTTGCCGGGCATCATCCCCACCCAATCCATGGCCCAGTTCGCCGATGTAGGATGCTCCCCGCTGTTCTTGATGTAGTCCCAGATGCCCATCGTGATCGAGAGCAGTTCGAACCGGATGCGCTCGTTGTCCCAAATCGTGTTCAGGTTCCCGCCCCACTCGATCCACCAGTAGCCGTACTCCCAACTCGTGATCCGCCGGAACTTCAACTGCTCCTTGGTCACCTTGCGCGCCCACTTCGGAGGATCGAAAGGCATCGGCTTGCCGTAGTCCCGCGACGTGAACAGGATGCTTGAGCCGAGCGTCTCCTCATCGGCCTTCTCCGGCGCCAGAGACTCGTTGAATTCGCTTCTGGCCTCGCGGCCGGTCCGCATCTCCGCCCCCGCCTCCAGGCCCAGCCTCGAATCTCCCGTCGCGTCCACATACAGCGGCGCCCTCACCCGGTACAAGTGCTCGCTCTTGTCGCAGCGCGCCATCACGTGGTCGATCTTGCCGTTCTTCTTCACTGCCGCATAGACCGCCGTTTCGAGCAGCAGCGTGATGTTTCTCTCCGAGACCACCTTGTCGTAAAGCAGCAAGTCCCACAGCTCCCAGCAGCGCTGCGGATTGCCCGCCGCATCCGCCAGCCGCAGTTCCTCGATGATCCCGCCTTCCCGCCATCCCGGCCGGGATTTGTGGGAGTTCGCCCCCACAACGTGCATCTTTACTTCGCTCGAGCTGTTGCCGCCAAGCCGCGACCGGTCCTGCACCAGCACCACCCGCGCTCCATGGCGAGCCGCCGACAGCGCCGCGCATACCCCAGCCAGACCCCCGCCGGCGATGAAGACATCAGTCTCCAGCTCAACCAGCGTCATGTTTGGCTCGTGAGCGATGGCATGAGGACGATTCCGGGGCGGTGCGATCCGGTCGAAGTCCGGTTTCTGCCATTGCCCGGCGTCCTGCGCGAACAGCCCGCTTGCATTGAAAGCCAGCGCGTAGCCCGTCCAGGGCAGTTGAGAAAACAGGTCGCGGCGCTTCATCTGAGATCCCTTCCAGGACCCCAGCGTATCGTTATTGCTTCACGACTCTCAAGTCAGGGAGGTTTCGATAGAGCTGGTTGTAGTCCAGACCGTAGCCGACCACAAACTTGTCTTCGATTTTGAAACCGACGTAGTCGCCTTCGATCTCCACCTTCCGCCGCGACGGCTTGTCCAGAAACGCGACCACTTTCAAACTCGCCGGCTTCCTCTGCTGGATCAGCTTCTTCAGATACGAGAGCGTCAGCCCCGTGTCGATGATGTCTTCGACGATGAGGACGTGCACTCCCTCGACCACCGAGTCCAGGTCCTTTGTCAACTGCACCTGCCCCGTCGTGGACGTGCCCTCGTAGGACTTCGTGCCGATGAACTGGACTCGCAGGGGGCAGCTCATGTGCCGGACGAGGTCGGACAGGAAGACGAACGAACCGGTCAGGACTCCCACCAGAAGAACGGGCTTGTCCTTGTAGTCGGCGCTGATCTGCGCCCCCAATTCGGCGACTCTCGCCCGAATGCGGTCGGCGGGAATGAGGATCTCCAGTTCGTGAGCGGGCATGACCTACTAGTCTGCCACCCGGAGCCGCAGACTGGGGGGGCCGATATGGAAGTGAGCCCCGCTTGCCTTCCCCGAAACCGCGCTGCGGAACGCGTAGTGGGAGATGCCCTCTCTTTCCAGATACTGCTTCAGCCAGACCCCCTCGGCCGAATCGGGGTTCAGCGCCACGTCCAGCCTGCCGCGATGATCGAAACCCATCGACTTGTGAAACGCGGTTTCGCCCATGGCGCTGATCGGCATCGGCTTGGCGAAGTGCTTCTCGAAGGCCAGGATCACCTGCTTGAGCGTGGCGGGCGAGAACGGGGTTCTGCCGTCGAACCGCTCCATCGCCGGTTTCTCCGCCTCATCGGCTGGCTGCTCAGTTTCCTCGATCATCTCCCTCTGCGCCATTTCCCCAAGCTCACGAAGGAAATTGGCGCGCGATTCGGCCAGCGCCAGGGTCTTCTGGCGGAAATCCAGCTCTTCCAGGACCGGCGTCAGCTCCATCCTCGCCATGATCCCAGCCTCGACCAGCGGCTTCATTTGCTCCAGACGCGCTCGCACCCGCTCGACCCGGCGCGTCGCCGCTTCCACCATGGCTTTAGCCTGCTCGGCGGTCGTCTCCTCGGGCCTCATCACGCCATAGAGCGTCTGCCGCAGAATCGCTTCGTCGATGCGGTCCTCCGACGCCGCTCTCGCTTTCTCGAGCGCGGCGCGCGGGGCCGCCCCGGCTTCCACGAGCACGCGCAGCCTCTCCACGTCCTGGGCGCTTTCGCCCGGAAGACCAGATTGTTGCCCGTGCGCCAGGAACGCGGCTGTCATCAAACCGCAAACAACAAATATCTTGCGCACTGTTCTGATTGTAGTACGATGCGGACTAAGGAGAGGTTCACTCGAACTTTTGAGAACCAGGCCGATCGAAGGGGTGACAGTACTAGCCACGCCAATCCCCACGTGGCAGATCGCGGTTCGCGCCGCCGAATCCAAGAAGGCCTCCGACATCAAACTCCTTGACCTGCGCGAAATCACATCGTTTGCCGATACTTTCCTCATCTGCACCGGGAACAACCAGCGCCAAACCCAGGCGATCTGGGACGAGATCGCCCAGCAGATCAAGAAACTGGCCGGCGAGATTCCGCTCAGCGTCGAGGGGTACGACAACGGGGAGTGGATTCTCGGCGATTTTGGCGACCTCGTCGTGCATGTCTTTTCGCCCGAGAAGCGCGAGTATTATCAGCTCGAGCGCCTCTGGCGCGACGCCAGGCCCATCGAGATCCCGCCTGATCCGGCAGCCTGAAGGGCGTCAGCCCGCGCAGACTTCGCCGGCGGTGCGCAGTACGCCGCCGCGCCGGACGATTTCGTCGAAAGTGGTCCGCATCGACGCTTCGTCGATGTGGAGAATGGCGCTGGTCACCACTTCCACGCGTCCGCCGCGGGCCAGCAGGCCGAGCGCCGCATGACGCACGCAGAATTCGGTCACCACTCCGTAAACGACGTACCGCTCCGCTCCGGTTTCCCGCAAGGCAGGCTCCATCTCCCCGCTGGTAAAGCAGTCCAGCGCCTGCTTCCGCACAAACCGCTGCCCGGCGACGAGCGTGCACTCCGGCTTTCGCTGGCCGAGCGTGCCCGCCACGCAATGGGGCGGCCAGGCTGAGAACTCGGCGTCGTTCTCGGCGTGGGCGTCCATGGTCGAGATGACCGGGATGCCGTGCTCGGCAGCCCAGCGGTTCAGCCGGGCGATTTCGGGCAGGATCTTCTCGGCCCCTGGCACATAGAGGGCGCCTGCCGGGAACATAAAGTCGATCTGCGTGTCGACGTCGACGAAGGCAGTTCTCATCGCGCCACCTCCATTTCGTTCCGGCGGACCTCCGCCGAAAGCTGCTCCAGGGCAACGCTTCTGCCGACAGGCCACGGCGGCTCCACTTCGAACAGGCTCTTGAGTTTTCTGGGCAGCCTGCCGATTGCGGCGCGGGCGTGTTCTCGGGCCTCGGTGGCGCCCGGCAGGGGAGCCACGAGTTGCCCGCCGATGATCACCGGGCGCAGGAGCGCCTCGGCGCCCATGTGGCACTCCCAGGAGCAGGCGAGCAGGTCGCGGTCGGGGAACCGGAAGATCTGCTTTGCGCCGGGCAGCGTGCTCTTGTCCTCGCTATATTTGGCGGTGTACCGCTTCTCCCCTCCGGTCTCGAGCTGCACCAGCTTGTAAACCGCGCCGTGGCTGGGAGCGTCGGAACTGGTCGCCAACTCGGTGCCCACGCCGAAGACATCGATCGGGGCGCCGCCGGCGACGAGTTCCAGGATCTTGTACTCGTTGAGGTCGCCGGTGGCCATGATTTTGGCGTCGTGGAATCCGCCCTCGTCGAGGATCGAGCGCACCGCCCGGCTCAGCTCCATCAGGTTGCCGTAATCGAGCCGGACGCCCCAGAAGGGACGGCCGAGCGCCACGGCGCGGCGGGCGCCGTCGAGCGTGTTGTATGTGTCGATGAGGTAGGTGGTTGCCGGGCCGAGCAAGGCCTGCAACCGCCTGAAGGCCTCCGTTTCACTGGGAAAGCTCTGGACCCAGGCATGAGCGGAGGTGCCGAAGACGGGGATGCCGAACTTCATTCCGGTCAGAACATTGGACGTGCCGGCGCAGCCGCCGATGAACGCCGCGCGCCCGGCGAAAACACCTGCCTGCGGCGTGTGGGCGCGGCGTGTTCCGAACTCGACGACGGCGCGTCCGCCGGAGGCTTCGACGATTCTTGCCGCCTTGGTGGCGACCAGCGTCTGGAAGCCGACTTGGGCCAGGAGGTAGGTCTCCGGGATCTGCGCCTCGATGAGCGGGGCTCTGACGAGGAGGATCGGCTCGCCGGCGAACAGCGGCGTGCCCTCGGCGGCGGCGAACAGGTCGCCGGTGAACCGGAATTCGCGCAGGTAGTCGAAGAAGCCGGCTTCGACGTTGGCGAACTGGGGGAGGGAGCGCAAGAAGCCGATTTCCTCCGGTTCGAAGCGCAGGTTCAGCAGGTAGTCGACAGCCTGCTCGAGGCCGGCGGCGACGAGGAAATTGCGATTTGCGGGCAGCCTGCGGACGAACAGCTCAAAGGCGGCCACCTCGCCGCACTTGCCCGCCTGCCAGTAGCCGGCGGCCATCGTGAGCTGGTAAAGGTCCGTCAGCAGCGCGTTCATCGCATCCAGCCTACTTCTTTGCCGGCGTGGATGGCTTAGGGGGTTCCTGCTCCTTCACGGCTGCTGCTGCGGATCTGAGATCCTCGACGGTGGAATTTTCCAGTTCGTAGAGGCCCGGTTCGCCGTCTCTCTGTGCCCGCCACTTTTCGCCCGACTTGGCCAGACTCACTTTCTCGGTCCGCTTGCCGTCGTTAGAGACGACGCCGAGGTTGATCTGGGGGGCGCCGAGCGCGCCTTCGGGCCAGGAGACGGCTGAAAGCTCTCGCAGCTTGTCGATGAGGGATTGGACGCCGACGTTGTCCAGGGTCTTGCCGTCGCGCAGCCACTTGTCCTGGGAGCGGGCGGCGACGAGGGTGAGTTTCTCGTCCTTGTACTCGATGCGTGTCGGCTCGCTGAAACCGAAGTCGAACAGCTTCTTGTTGCGGTACTCGTCGAGGCCCTTCTCGAAGCTCTTGCCCACATCGTCGGTGAGGAGGTGGGCGCCATCCACCATTGAGGACCTGGCGTAGAACTTGCCTTCCTTGTTCTTGCGCAGCTCGAGGGTTTGGGAGCCCTCTCCGCCGCTGATGGTCACCTTGGCGACAGGCGACGACGAGGCGAACTGCTTGTCGAGGTCCTTGCCCTGCTCGGGAGTCAGGGCGGGATCGAGTTTGGCCTCGCCGAGCTTTCTCACGAGTTCTTCGACGGCCCAATTGTTGGCGCGCATCGGCTTGGGGGCGGTGATGGACCACTCGCCTTCACTCTTCTTGAAAAACTCGATGGCCGGGCCCTTCCCGGCGAGAGTGACCCGGGCGAGCGTTTCGGGGACGAACCTGAGGAGGCGCTTGTCGCGCAGGTCGGCGGCTGTCTTGTCGAGGTTGCCCTTGGCGTAAGAGCCGAGAAGGAAGACGCGCGCATCGCCTTCGGCTGCGGCGAAGGCTCCACCGCCAACGGGGACGTCATCGCCGATCTTGAGCTTGCGGCTCTTGCCGTCCTTCGTATGGACGGTAACCGTGACGCGAGGAGAAGAGAGCCCGAACTCGTCGAGGTTCTGCGGCTTTTCTTCGACCACTTTGTCGGATGAAACGTCGGAGACAGCGCTCAAAAGGCTTTGGGCAGCCTCCTTGTCGACGGCGTAGACGGCCGGAGCTGTGAGCTTGAACTCGTTCTCCTTGGGGATTTCGAGGACGGTCGTCTCGCCCCCGGCGCGGGCGATCTCGATCTTGGCGATCTCCGCGCGCTTGATGTCGATGATTTTGGGAGGGGCCTTGGGGTCCGGCTGATTCGCTTTGTTTTTCTCGCTGCGGTCCGACCACCAAATGGCCCCGCCGAGCGCCACCAGGAGCGCCAGCGCGATCAACAGACGTTTGCCCTGCATCTGGTTCGCTTTACCTCCTACGCCACCAGACAAAGGCCCCGGCGAAGATGACGGCCAGCGGGATGAGGAACTGGCTGCTCAGACGAAGCATGGTCATTTGCATGCGGCTGAGCTGAATTCTGCGGTCCTCGGGGTCCTTGGGCCGGATGGAGATGAGGTCCTCGTCGCTGGCGAGCCAGTTGACCATGTTCATGAAGAGGTCGCGATTGCCGACATAACGGAGGCCGGCGTTTGCGGCGAAGCCGGAGCTTCCGGCGACAACCACGCGGCCGGTCTTGCCCGAACTGTCGCCGCTGCGGACCTCGGCAGCCGCGGCGACGGCGTGGGAGTCCATTTTGCCGGCTTTGATGTCCTTCTCACTCAAGTCGGAAGTGAGGTTGGTGACTGCCAGAGAGCGCGACGATGTGGAGGCCAGCTTTTC
This sequence comes from Bryobacteraceae bacterium, assembly GCA_013388415.1. Classification (GTDB taxonomy): domain Bacteria; phylum Acidobacteriota; class Terriglobia; order Bryobacterales; family Bryobacteraceae; genus JACADU01. The sequence continues at coordinate 16,221 of JACADU010000179.1, read as the reverse complement.
CGCCGAGTTGCTGCCCACGGGTTTTACCTCGAAGGACTGCGCCAGAGGGAACGCCACTGCCATGTTCTTCATCTCGCGGGTGATGGGGTGGCTGGTGAATTCGCGCGCCAGGGCCACTTCGCTGCCGAGTCCCTGAAGGGCTTCCATGCCGGTGGTCAGGATGAGGTTCTTTTGCGGCGTCAAACCATAGCCGCCGAGCAGCTTGGCGAGCGGCTCGTTGGGAGAGACGCTCGACCGCCGCGAGGACAGAGGCGGATCAAGCAGGACGAGGGCTCTGCCGCCGCCGGAGATGTATTTGCCCAAGGCGTCGACGCCGGCTTGAGAAATTTCGGCGCGGGGGCCGGCGATCGCGACGACCATGCAATCGGAGGGGATTTCGGCCTTTTCGACAAATTCCAGGGTCTTTGTGGTGTAACTCTCTTTCTCCAACTGTTCCTTGGCTGCCGACATGCCCATCGGTCCGGACTCTTCGATGGACGATTCGCCGGAGCCGGTGGTGAAGCAGATGGTCCGGGAGCCGGTCTTGAGCGCCCGGACGATGGCGCTGGTGACATCTTCCTCGCTGAGGTTCCGCGCCTCCTGACGCCGCTGCCCGGCCTGGACAAGGATGGTGGGAGCCGTCGTGATGCCGGCTTCGCGGGCCAGCCGCGGCCGCTTTTGCGGGTCGACGTAGTCCACCTTGATTTTCGGGGACAGATTTTGATAGCGGCCGAGGAGGTCGCGAGCCCGTGGGAATTCCATGGTTTCGCCGAAGTAGGTGACTGTGAGGTCTTCCTTGAGACCTGAGACGATCTTAGCCGTCTGGTCCGAAAGCGAATAGCGCTTGTTGGAGGTGGTGTCGAAAGACTTGACGTGGCGGCTGGCGAGCCAGTTCGCCGCGGCCAGCACCGCGATGACCAGAATGACGTAGAGACCGGCGGAGGCGCCGAATCGGGTCTGCCGTGTTTTCAACCATGCAGCTTTCATGCGACTAAGCCCTCCACCGCAGCGATTCCAGGCTTCTGGCTGTCATAAAGAGCCCGAAGAAGATCATTGAAAGGAAATAGACGATGTCCTTGGAGTCGATGACGCCTTTGGCGAACGACTCGTAGTGAGAAACGATCGAGAGGTAGCTGACCACGCGCGCCCACGTGTCGGTCTCGAAGCTGCCGACCCACTCGAAGACCCACAGCAGGAGGCAAACGCCGAAGGTCACGCCGCCGGCGATGATCTGATTCTTGGTGGTGGTGGAAATGAAGGCTCCGATGGCCAGAAGAGCGCCTGCCTGGAGAAGCAAGCCGACGTAGCCGGTGACCACGGGTTTCCAGTCAGGATTGCCGTAGGCGAACAGCCAGGCGAAGTTCAGCATGCTGAGGCCGAGCAGGCAGGCGTAGAGGATCAGGGCTGCGAGCCACTTGCCGATAATGATCTCGAGGTCGCGCACGGGGGAGGTGAGCAACAACTCGATGGTGCCGCTGCGCTTCTCTTCGGCGAAGAGCCGCATCGAGATCATTGGAATGAGGAACAGGCCGATGACCGAGACGTTGGCCAGCAGAGGACGGATGGCGATTTCATTGATGTCCATGGGGAACTGGCGGCCGCTGAGCATCGCCTGGAGGCTGGTGCGCTGGATGAAGTCGACAGCCACCCAGAAGAAGAAACCGAAGATGACGGCGAACATGGCCATCAGCAGGTACGCGATGGGGCTCGAGAAGTAGCTCTTCAGCTCTTTTCTGCAAATCGCCCACAGGCTTCTCATTGGACACCCTCCTTGGGCTCGGCTTCGCCGGCAGTGAGTTCGAGGAAGACATCCTCGAGGGAAACGGCGAGGCTCTTGAGTTCCAGCAGATCCCAGCCGGACTCGACGACGGCGCGGGCGACGGCGGCGCGGACGTTCTGGCCGGGGGCGCTTTCGACTTCGAAGAACAAAGCGCCGTTTCTGACTTCCTTGGGCGCGACGCGTGTCACGCCGGCGATCTTCTCCAGGCGTTCCCGGGCCGCGCTTTGTTCAGCTCCGGCGAGTTCCACGCTGATGGCTTCCTGCCCGCGGAGCCGCGAGGTCAGGTTGGCGACCGAGTCGGTGGCGACGATTTCGCCCTTCTTGATGATGATGACCTGATCGCAGGTCTGTTCGACTTCGGGCAGGATGTGCGTGGAAAGGATGATGGTGTGGTCGCCGGCGAGCCCGCGGATGAGGTCGCGTGTTTCGTGGATCTGTTTGGGGTCGAGGCCGGCTGTCGGCTCGTCGAGGATGAGGACCTCGGGGTTGTGGATGAGAGCCGCGGCGAGGCCGACCCGCTGGCGGTAGCCTTTGGAGAGCTTCGAGATGAGTTTTTGGCGGACATCGCCGACGGCGCACCGCCCCGTGACCTCGTCGACGCGCTTGGGCCGTTCGGCCGCCGGGACCTGCTTCAGTTGGGCGACGAAGTTGAGATATTCATGCACTTCCATTTCGGGATAGAGGGGCGGCGTCTCGGGCAGGTAGCCGATCTTTTTCTTGACTTCCATGGGGTGAAGCAGGACGTCGTGGCCGCCGACGGAGACTGTTCCCGCCGTAGGGGGCATGAAACAGGTAAGGATGCGCATGGTTGTCGTCTTGCCGGCTCCATTTGGTCCGAGGAAGCCGACGATGGCGCCTTTCTCGACGCCGAAGGTGATGTCCTTCACGGCGACGAACGGCCCGTATCTTTTAGTCAGACCATCCACTCGAATCATAGAAATGCCTTTGCTGGAGTGCAGTCACGTCCGCTGCGCGCCAGTCGCGAGCCACAAAGGCAAAGACTGCGCAGAAGCGTGATCGGTAAGCTATTTGTGCACAAGGATAATAGGCGGTTTTCGCGTTTGTCAATCCGCTGGTGGCGGGCGGGGAGGCGCGTGGAGGCAATTACACGGGTTGCGAGGATGAGTTTCCGGAGGATGCGGGTGGTTTGACCTCGCGGCGCGGGGACGGCTATAGTGGAGATGAAAGGGGTTCCTCACCTCTTCAGCGCGTCCCCATCGTCTAGCCCGGCCTAGGACACCGCCCTTTCACGGCGATAACGCGGGTTCGAATCCCGCTGGGGACGCCATTGTTTCGTCTGGACTTAGGCTCTCACAGAAAAGCTGCTTCAGCGGTCAGAGCAGAGGAATCAGCAGAACACCCTGCGGGCAAATGGACAGGACCGTCCAGACAGCCCCGGCGGGGCTTGTTCCGGCTGTTCGCGGATGTTAGCATCAACCCCATCTCAGAGAAGGAGATCTCAAATGAATGGCGGTTTGATGGTCCGCGCGGCGTGCGGAACGTGGTGGCTCTTCATTGCGCTTTTGGCCGTTCCTCCCGCCGAGCTCCGTGGCGCGGTCGATGCGCGATTCTTGTCGCCGCAAGCCAAGGTTATCGGCAGTTTCAAGGTCCCTCAGGCGCTCGACTCAGCGGCCGGAGCGGACGTGCGGCAATGGGTTGTTGAGGCATTCTACGGCTGTCCCATGGCCGAGGCCGTTCTCGCAGGCATGAGCCGGATCCAGTTTTCCGCCACTCACGCCGGCGAAGGGGAGGAGTGGAAGACTGAGTGGCTGGTCGCAATGGACGGGGTTGACGACTGGCCCTCCGTCCAGGATTGCGTCAGGATGGCCGATTATCAGGAGACGAGCCACCGCGGGGTCCCGGTGATGGCCCCGGCCAACAGGCGGTCAAAGGCTGCCTCCGTTGCCTATTACGCCGGACGGTATGTGCTTCTGGCGGAGGAGACTGTTCTACGGAACGCGCTCGATCGCGTGCTGGACCACATTGTGGAGAACAACGCTCTTCTGGAGAAAGCAAACGAACTGGACGAGACCTGGGACCACTGGGTGACAGGTCACGGGTCACCCCTCGATTTTGACGGCAGAAGCCGCAAAGAAGTCCTCGCCGAGATCCCAGTGTCGAAGAGCTATTGGCTTGGGATCTCAGGGAAGGATACTTTTCACCTCGATCTACATCTGGAAATGATGAGCCCCGAGGAGGCTGCCATCATATTGCGGCTTTTGGAAATAGTGCCGAAGTTGGCCCGCCTGAGGCCGGCGGAGCGTAACATGCATGCGGACCTGATGAGCCAACTCCGAGTGGAGGCATCCGGGGCTGTTGTGATGGTTTCCTGCAACGTGCCCGGCGCGATTCTCTGGTCGTACTTTGGTCAACTGACTGAGGGGACCGTGTCGCGTTCCAGGTTTGGGAGGAGGAAGTTGCAGGGGCAAAAGCCATAGCCGACAATTCGGTCCTCGAGGGCGGGGTCGTGCCGGGCAGCCCAAACTCCCGGCGCTTGGAAGGCGGCGCCGGCGTGATGGCAGCGAACGAGCACGGCGCCATTAGACAAGAAGATCTGCTGCTTTCTCGGCCAAGAAATCGACCGCAACCTCCCTAAGGCAGAAAGCAGGACCCGGCATTCGCATCCGGTTTGGTTCCTCGATGGAAGTCTCATCGCCGGATACAGCAAGCACAAACTGGGCGTACGTTTGATCTTCTGGAGCGTTTGAAGTAACGCGGTGAAAGGCAGCGGGCGGGGAAGGCTGCGTCCAGAGCGGTTGGGTCGCGTACTTGCTAGTACAAATTGCGTTTGTCGTGCGCGCTCGTTGGTTGGATCAAGCCGTGCGCTCCCGCTATAAAGGGATATGTCCTTTTGTCGCTGGGCGCTGATCACATTCGTGTCTGTGCTGGCGCAGTCTGCCGGCGCGGCTCCTTTCACCGACATTTATTTCTTCGGCGACAGCCTTTCCGATGCAGGCAATGTCGGCAAACTGACCTTGGGGATCTATCCGAACAATCCCTACGCTCCCGGGCGTTTTTCGAATGGACCCGTGTGGACCGAGTACTTCGCGGAGTCGATGGGCTTTCCGGCTGCTGCTCGCGCCGCCGGCATGTCGCTGGGTCCAAGCTACTTCAACATTCAGATCCCCGGCAACGGGGGAAACAACTACGCCATCGGGGGCGCGAGAAACGACATCAGTGGGACCCTGGACTCGTTTGGGATCCCGTCAGGCATATTTTGGCAACTGCAATACTACCTTTCAAGGTCGGGCGTGACGGCGAATCCGGATGCGCTCTACGTTCTGTTTGGGGGAGGCAACGACCTGCGCGACGCATCGCTGCTCGACCCGGCGGCGCGCGACGCGGCGGCCAACGTCGCCGCGCAGTATTTGGCCTTTACGATGTACATTCTCGAGCAGGTGGGAGCAAGGAACTTCCTGGTCTTGAACGCCCCGGACATCGGGAACACGCCGGAAGCGCGGATCGTGAGGAACAATGAAGCCCCGGCCACAGCCGCGACTCAAGCCTACAATGCCGCTCTCGCCTTCTATTTCAACTATTTCGACACGGTCTTGACGCGGTCCAACTTCTACCTTTTGGATACCTTTTCGCTGTTCGAGGGCGTGTATGCGGACGCGCTGGGCGGGGGCATGATTTATGGGCTGACCAATGCCGCCACTCCATGCTTTGCCGGCTATGCGGGTTCCGCAGGAGCGGACTGCGCGGTTTCGATCTTTGCCGACGACATTCACCCCACGACGGCTGTACACCGGTTGCTTGCGGACGCCGCGTACGATCTGCTGAATCCGGCTCCGGTGGGGCTGCTGTCTGCGAGGGCGGCGGCCGACCTGGCGGAAACGCCGGAACCGGCGGGCGGCTGGCTCTACGTCACGGCACTGGGGATGGTGGCTTGGAAAAGGCTCGGCCGCGGCCGGCGGTAGAAGTCCTGATCCGCGAGCCGATTGAGCGGTCGATTAAGTCACACGCCGGTGGTTCTCTCGTTCACCGAATACCCGAACAACGGACGCACCTGTCTCCGCCTGAAAGAGGTAGAGGGGGATCGCGAAGACGGGGTTCGGGCCACCTGCACGGTGAACCTGCCCTTGGCTCCGATGGGGGAGAACGAAGTCGCCATCAAGACGTGGCACGAGAATGTCGGGATGCTGGAATGGCTGATAGACGAGGGAATCGTCTCCGAGCCTCAGCACTACGCCTATTTTTCGGGGGTATTCATTCCCATCTGCTGCTTGCTGATCAGGGACGGCCGGAGCTGCTAAACGGTGCTTGCAGACGAGCTGCGGCACGAGCCTCAGGCTCGGGGGGAGGGCGGTTCGCCTCAAGCAGCAGCAGATGGAGGACTGAGGGCGCCGCATCCTGCGAAGATAGGAGTGATGTCCCGCCCCGCCGTCACGTGGAAGTTCAAGGCCGAGACGCTCCGGCTGAGCGAGTCGACGCTGCTTGCAGGCGCGGTTGCTCTGAACGCGACCGAACCGGGACCCGCGGCGGAACAGGCGTTGAGGCTGGCGAACGAGGGCGCCGACATCATCGAGCTCCAATGCGACGTTTGGCAGCCTGGCAAAGCCCCCATCTCGGCCGACGCTGAACTTCTGCGGCTTGTGCCGGTGCTGAAGAGGCTCAGCGGAAAGATCCCGGTCCCGGTGGCGGTCGAGACGTCGAAGGCTGAAGTCGCGCGCCGGGCGCTCGAACTTGGCGCGCAGATCATTGCCGACCCATCGACGTTGACCTTTGAGCCCGAACTGGCGCGCGCGGTTTGCGAAGCCAACGCGGCGCTGATCCTCCGTCACCTGCGGGGCGTCCCCGAACAGTGGGCCAGACTCGGAACGCCGAAGGATATCGTTCAGGCGGTGCTTGATGAGCTCAACGCGGCCATCTCACGCGCCGCGCGTTTCGGGCTGACGAAAGCATGCCTCGCCGTCGACCCCGGCTTCGGCCTCGGCAAGCGGAAAGAACAGAACTCACTGTTGTTGGCTGAGCTGGGCATCTTCCATCGTCTGAAGACGCCGGTGATGGTCTGCCTGCAACGCCAGAGCTTCGAATCCGTTCCCGCCACTGAGCCATCGCCGGCGCAGACCGCGGGGATGGCGGTGGCTGCGGTGCTGAAGGGGGCGCACATCATCCGGCTGGAGGACATCGCCTTCTGCCGGGAGGCGATTCTGGCAGCCGACGGGCTGCTGGCTGCCTCGGAGCCGGCTGCCAGCCAGCAGACGCTGGTTCACAGGCATCCTCCTCTGCCCGCGCCGAATCCTCCGCCGGAGCCCAAGCGCAGGCCGTTGCGCCCGCCCGTCAAGCGCTAGCCAGGATCGGCCTTTTCTTCCTTTTCTTTTTTCGGTAAAACCGGATTCACGAAGTCAGGTTTCGGGTCGCCCCAGATGTAGTGGTTGAACCACAACAGGTTGTGTTCGAGCACCGCCCTGCGCGCCTTCGGTTTCGTGACACCGTGTCCGAAGCCCTTGTAGACGATCATCTCGACCGGAACGCCGCGGTCTTCGAGTCCCTGCCGGAGTTCGTATCCATTGGCAATCGGGACACGGCGGTCGTTTTCGCCGTGCTGGATCAGGGTCGGGGTCTTCGCCTGCTTGATGTAGGACATGGGCGAAGTCTTCCGGTAGATCTCGGGATCATCTGCGGGATCGTCGCCCAGATACTGGATCGTGAACGGCGTAATGTCCGTGTTGTAGTAATACGTCGCCCAGTTGGAGATTCCGGCGCCCACCGAAACCGCCGCGAACTTTGTCGAAGCCGCCGTCAGGAATGCGGAGATGTAGCCGCCCTGGCTCCAGCCCATCACTCCGACCTTTTGAGGATTCACCCATCCTTTCGCAATCAGGTGATCGACGCCGCTCTCCACGTCCCAAGCGTCGCCGACACCGAGGTTTCGCACGTTCAGTTGGCGGAACTTCTGGCCGTAGCCCATGCTGCCGCGATAGTTCACACGCAAAACCAGGGCCCCTCGCGCCGTCCAGAGGTCTATGGGATAAGAGCCGGCGTGGACCTTCTGAGGGACATCGATCCCGGTGGGCCCGCCGTGGATGACGCACAGCAGGGGTAGCTGTTTCGCGCCGTCGAAGCCCGCTGGCTTTGTCAGAACGCCTTCGATCAGGGTTCCATCCTTGCTCTTCCAGGAAATCACTTCGCTCACGGGAAGCGTCCAGTCGCGCACCTGCGCGGTCATATCGGTGAGCTTTGCCGGCGACCAGGCCGGCAGGCCAGTCACGTAGACCTCGGCCAACTGTTGAGCGTCGTCAATCAACATCGCCGAGCGGCTGCCGTCTGGGGTGACGGATACGGTCCATCCGCTGGGGGTCCTGGAAACGCGGGTCACCTCCGCCGCGTCGGGGTCGGCGCGAAAGAGGTGCATTTCCGTCTTCTGCGCTGCGAGAAAGAAGATGCCCGCCTGCGTCCAGTCGAGGAGCTGCGGGCTTTCATCCAAAGAATCCGTGATGGAGCGGACCGCTCCGCCCTCGGCGGAAACCACGGCCAGACGCCTGTTGGCGTGATAGTACCTCGGATTGCCCATGGCCGAACCAAAGACGATCCGCCTGCCGTCCGGCGACCAGCGCGGCTGAGTGTCCGGCCCCGGCTGGCCAACAATCTTGCTCACCGTTCCTCCTTGGAGCGTAAGCACGTAGATGTCGGCCGTCCCCCCTTGAACAAGGTCCGGGTTGATTGTGCCGCTGAATGCGATCTGTTTCCCGTCCGGCGACCAGTCGAACCCGCCCACGGTGAATTCCCTGCCTTTGGTGAGCTGCTTTCCTGCAACAGGCGCCTTGAGCGCTTCAGCCACAGCGAAGGTCCAGAGATGGGAGAACGCATAATCGCGCCTGACAACCTCGAAATCGCCCAGATGATTCTTCCGGTCCTCGGGCCGTTTGTCGGTGGCGGTGTAGGCGATGGTCTTGCCATCCGGCGACCAGTCGAATGAGCTGACGCCCGTGTCGCTCTGCGTCAGTTGGACCGCCTCGCCGCCGTCGGGCCGGATGGCGAAAATCTGACTCTTGCCGCCCTCCCTGTCGCTCGTGAAGGCAAGCCACTGGCTGTCGGGCGACCATGCGGCTGCGCCAGCTCCCTTCTTGCCGCGGGTCAGTTGCCACGTCTTCCCGGTGGCTGTGTCGGCGATCCAAAGATGCCGGACAAACGCGTCCTGCTGCCAGTCCGCTTCGGTGACTCCATAGGCGGCCAGTCTGCCATTCGGGGAAATCAAAACGCCGCCAAGGCGCTTCAGATTCAGCAGATCATCAATCGTGGGCACGCCCGCCCACAACCCGGCCGAAACGAGCGCCAACAGCGCATGACGCATGGCTTCCTCCTGTTATCCGCCGGCTTCCGCGGCCGATTTCATCTTCGACAAACCCTTTTCGAAGTCCGGGCCGACCATCCTGTCCATGCCGCCCATAAAGAGGCAGAACGCTTTGCTGATGAAGTCGTTGTTGCCCGACATGACCCAATCGACCCGCGTTCCGCCGCCTTCGGGTTTGAACACGAACTCGGTATCCGCTACAGAGGCGAACGGCTTGATGAACTCGAGCTTAATCCGGATGAGTTCGTTCGGCTTGCTGTCGAGGATGGTCATGCTGCCTTCGCCGACATCATCGTTGCCACTCCATCCGTACCTGGACCCAGTCCCCGAAGTGGGACCGTCGAAGGTCCGTTTCATGTTGGGATCGAGTTCCTCCCACGGCGACCAGACCTTCCACTGGTGGAAGTCGTTCACTGCCGCAAACACTCTTTCCGGAGGCGCGGCGATCGACGCCGACCGCACGACTCTGAATTCGGGTGGCTGTAAAGCGATGATTCCAAACAGCGCAACCAAGGCAATCGCCACTCCCAGCAAAATCTTCACAAGCACGTCCCAGTCCTCCCAGGCAAACAAGGTAACAGAAGTTCGCCACCTATTCCAGGCAAAGTCACCAACAGAAAGAAAATGTGACGTCAACTTACCCTGCCTTTACCCCCGGCCGGAATGTTAACGGGCGTATACTAGGCAAAGCAATGCTTCAAAGTCCGCTTGTTGTACTCATCCGCGGTGCGCTTCTGCTGTTCCTGTGCACTGTCGCCGCTTTTTCACAGAACGGCACGATCATGGGCACGCTCGTAGATCCGTCCGGAGCCGCGGTCGCCAACGCTTCGGTGCGAGTCGTCGACGAGTCAAAAGCCCTTGTCGCCCGGGAAACGACGACCGACTCGTCGGGTGTCTTCCGGGCGGTTCAACTGCTTCGCGGCACCTATACCCTGCGCATCGAAGTCAAAGGCTTCAAGACGATCGAACGCAAGGGCCTGGTGCTTGATCCCAACCAGATTATGGATCTTGGCAATGTCAACCTGGAACTCGGCCAAACCGCCGAGACCGTCACGGTTGAAGCCGACGTCCCGCTGGTTGAAACGTCAACGTCGAACAAGAGCTTCACGATTACGTCCCGGCAGGTGACGGAGCTGGCATTGAACGGAAGGGACTTCCAGTCGCTCATGCTCACGCTCCCCGGCGTGGTGACAAACAGCGCTTCCAATTTCCGCCTGGCGTTCAACAACACCGATCAGTTCAACGTCAACGGATTGCGCGGTTCGATGAACAACTTCTTTCTTGACGGCTCGATCAACACCGACGTCGGAGCCAACGACGGCCAGTACACGCAGCTCTCGATGGATGCGGTGGGTGAATTCCGGGTGCAGAACTCGGTGTTCGCCGCAGAGCATGGACGAAACCCTGGCGTTCTGCTGTCCGCCTCAACGAAGTCGGGCGGCAAGGACTACCACGGCACGGCTTACGAGTTCCTGCGGAACGACAAGTTTGACACCCGCCTGCCTTTCGACACGACCGGCAAGGCGCCCGTGCTGCGCTTTAACCAGTTCGGGGGCAACATCGGCGGACCGGTGATCCTGCCGAAGTGGTCGACAAAGAACAACAAGACGATGTTCTTCTTCTTCAACTACGAAGGCACCCGCGCCTCCCGCCCCACCGGCGGCAACTTCGTCGACTACGTGCATCCTGACTTGCTCAACGGCGATCTCTCCCGGCTATACCGGCCCGGTACGGACGCTTTCCACGGGCTGCAGAACGGGCAGGTTTTCCGGCCCGGGTCAGTCCGGCGCGACGCCGCTGGCCGAATCATTGGCGGCGATCCCTACCCGGGCAACATCATCCCCCGGTCCGATTGGGCGCAGAACACTCCAGCCTTCCTGAAGGTGATCAGCGGATTCAATACCTCCGGCGGCACTTCCCTCGCGCCCACCAATCCGGAGCTGATTCGCGTTCCCTTCCAGGACGTCTACCGGTTCAACAAGAACCAGTATGTCGCCCGATACGACTGGAACATCTCCCCCAACAACACCTTCTTCTTCCGCGCGGTGTGGGATCCTCAGCGCGAAAGCCAGCAGCGCGGCATCTTCTCCACGCTGCCCTACCCCATCTATCCGATGTACCGCGAAAAGCCCGGCAAAAGCTTTGCCGGGAATTTGATCAGCGTCATCAATCCGACGTTGACCAACGAGTTCATCATGACGGTCAACGATCTCAACCAGATCGTCGACGTCCTGCCCGGCACTCCGAAGGATCAATACGACCGCGACGCACTCGGCTTCAAGTTCCAGGAACTCTACAAGGGAGTCAACCTGAACAACCGATTCCCGCGTTTCAACTGTGGCGTCGGGGCCTGCAACTTCACCAATTTCTCATCCGGCTGGCTGAGCGAGGCGACGACCATCGCCATAACCAACAACACCACCAAGATCGCCGGCGCGCACACGTTCAAGTTCGGCGTCTTCTGGAACCAGAACAACAACGGCCAGCAACCGACGTGGGTCGATCAGGTTCAGTTCAACTTCGGACCGAACGCGATCAACACGCGCGACACCGGCAACACGTTCGCCAATATGCTGACCGGCAACTACACCGATATCACCCAGTCCGACGGCCGTTACTATGCGGCTTTCCGCTTCCGCGGCCTCGAATGGTACGCGCAGGACTCCTGGAAGGTCAACAGGCAACTGACCCTGGAATACGGGATCCGCCATGTCTTCTATGGACCGACATACACCATTCCAGATGTGCTGATGTGGTACTTCGACCCGGCGCTCTACAATCCGGCACAGGCCGTCACCATCGACACGACTTCGCCCCCTCCGCTGCGCGGCCGCATCGTCCCCGGCTCCGGCAACCGCTTTAACGGCATGGTCCAGGAAGGGTCTGAAGGTGTTGACAAGGGCTTCACGAAACCGCGGTGGAACCAGTTCTCGCCGCGCATTGGCATCGCGTTCGATCCGTTTGGCGACGGCAAGACTTCGATCCGCGCCGGCGGCGGCATCTTCTGGGAGCGCATCCGCCAGAACAATCTGAACTTCGACGGTGTGCGCAACCCTCCGACCGAAACCCAGCCGAGCATTTACTCGGGCCGCGTGGACGAGGTCGGACCGGCGCTGGTCACCTCCGGTGTGCTCTTCCCGCCTTCAGCCGCGGTGGCTGCCTGGGCCCGAAACGGCAAGACGCCCACCATCTATAGCTGGTCGTTTGGGATCCAGCGCCAGTTGCCCGGCAATACGGCGCTGGAAGTGTCCTATGTCGGCAATGTCTCGAATCACCTGATGGACACGCGCGACATCAACCAACTCCCGCTCAACACCACTACCGGCACGAATCTGCTCCAGCAGGCCAACAACGTCCAGGATGCCATCCGCACTTACCGCGGATACCGCTCCATCAACTTCACCGATTTCGGATCCAGATCGAATTACAACGCCCTTCAAGGCCGCGTCAGCCGCCGGTTCTCAAAGGACCTCACGTTTAATGCAAACTACACGTGGGGCAAAGCCATGGGGTATACCGAAACAGACGGCGAGAACATCGGCTATTATCTCGACCGGCGGCGGAACTACGGTCCGCTCGACTATGACCGGACCCAAGTGCTCTCCTTCGATTACGTCTATCTGCTGCCGCAGTTTTCCAGAAAAATGGGGGACAACGGCTTCGCGAAAGTCATCTTCGACGGTTGGCAAATCAGCGGCATCACCCGCTTTTCCGACGGCACTCCGCTAGCGGTCACTTCCAACGGCAATCCCGGCACCCTCGGCGGCGGCGTCCGCGCGAACTATCTCGGCGGGGATTTATACCCGGCGACGCGCGACCGGTTCAACTACTTCAACGTTTTCGCCTTCGGCCGGCCCCCGGATGGCACGCTCGGCAACACAGCCAACGGAATTCTCCGCGGACCCGGCATCAACAACTGGGACGTCTCCTTCTTCAAGAACACGAACATTACCGAGCGGGTCAGAGTCCAGCTCCGGTTCGAGTTCTTCAACATCTGGAACCACACCCAATGGGCCGGCATCAATACGGGCCTGAGCGTACCCAATCCGAACACCGCCGTCACGCAAGCGACGCGCGGCCGTTTGGGCGAAGTCACGGGGACCCGTGATCCGCGGCAGCTTCAGCTCGGCGTCAAGCTCTACTTTTAGACTATGAGGTAGATGCTCCTCGCCGTTCTCGTGTTGTTCCAGCTTGGGCCGCTCTTCGAAAGAGCGGCCCAAGCTCTTCAGAGCGGCGACTACGAAGCCGCTGAGCGGGATCTGATCCAAGCCCGCAAGCTCGCTCCGTCCAACGCCGCCGTGCTCGCCAACCTGGGTGTCGTCTATTCGAAGACTGAGCGTTACGGCAAAGCGATCGAAGCCTATCAGGCTGCGCTCAAAGCCAAGCCGGGCGACCCAAGGCTCCTCATCAACCTCGGGCTTGCACACCTCAAACAGGAGGATTACCGCGCGGCCCTGCCGCTTTTCCGGCAGGTGCCCACCACGCAGGCTCGCGAACTCGAGGCCGGCTGCCTGATCTTCATGGGCGAGCCGCGGAAGGCCATCGCGATGCTCGAGGGATTGGCCTCCGCTGAGCCTGGCGCCCTCTATCTTCTCGGCTTGGCGCAGATGCGCGCCGGTGAGACCGGGAAAGGCCAGCGCACCTTGGACCAACTGCTGACCCGCGCCGTCTCTCCGGCGCAGGCGGAATACCTGATCGGCAAGGCGATGCTCGAGAGCGAGTATTTCGAGCAGGCGGTCGAGGTGCTCAGCCGCGCGGTCCACCGCGACCCGAACCTCGTCGAAGCGCGCCTGGAACTCGCCAAGGCCAATGTCAGCCTGCGCCGCAACGATGAGGCTGAGACGCTGCTGAAGGAAGTGCTGGCGGCCCGTCCCAGCGACGTGGAGGCTCACTACTACCTGGGCGCCCTTTACGCCCAACTGGACCGCGAGGCCGAGGCGTTGCCCCATCTGGACAAGGTGCTGGCCGCCAAGCCCGGCTTTTGGGGTGTGCATTATTACTACGGCAGGCTCCACGCCGCGGCCAGGCGCTACAAGCAGGCGCTGCCGTTCCTGGAGGCCGCGGCAAAGCTCAATCCTGACGAGATGTCAGTCTGGTACCAACTCACGCGCACAGCCAAGGCGCTCGGCATGGACGGGCGTTCGAAAGAGGCGCTGGCCAATTACGAGCGTCTGCGCAAAGCCAACATGGCGCCGGATTCCAACAAGCCCGCCGAAAAAATGTGACAGGCACTTTTTCGGTCACGCGAGGATGCCGTCGATGACCTCGCCGCTGACGCCGGTGAGGCGGACGTCGAGCCCCTGGTACTTCACTGTCATGCGCAGGTGGTTGATGCCAAGCAAGTGCAGAATGGTCGCGTGCAGGTCGTGCACGCTCACGGGGTTTTCCTCGGCGGCGTAGCCGAGTTCGTCCGTGGTTCCATAAACCGTGCCCGGCTTGACCCCGCCCCCGGCAAGCATATAGCTGAAGCCCTTGATGTGGTGGTCACGGCCGTCGCCGCCTTGCGACATCGGCGTGCGGCCGAACTCGCCGCCCCAAACGACCAGCGTGTCATCGAGCATGCCGCGCTGCTTCAGGTCATTGATGAGCGCGGCGGTGGGTTTGTCGACCTCCTGCGACTTCATCTCAACCCCGTACTTGACCGCGGCGTGGTGGTCCCAATCGCGGTGGTAAAGCTGAATAAAGCGCACCCCGCGCTCGGCAAGCCGCCGCGCCAGCAGGCAGTTGGAAGCGAACGAGCCGTCGCCCGGATTCGCCCCATACGCCTCAAGCACCGCTTTCGGCTCCTTCGACATGTCGACAAGATCGGGGACCGAACTCTGCATCCGGAACGCCATCTCGTATTGCGAAATGCGGGTCAAGATCTCGGGGTCTTCGATTTCCTTGAAACGGAGCCTGTTCAGCCGGTTGACGGTGTCGATAGTGTCCTTCTGGAGCATGGGGCTGATGCCGGGCGGCGTCTCAACATGGAGCACGGGATCGCCGGTGGAGTTGAGCTTGACCCCCTGAAACTTGCTTGGCAGGATGCCGGCGGACCACTGCCGCGCGGCGATGGGCTGGTTCTGCCCGCCCTTTCCGTTGGACATCAGCACGACGAAGCCCGGCAGGTCGTCCGTCTCGCAGCCGAGACCGTAAAGCAGCCACGAGCCCATGCTGGGGCGTCCGGGCAGGATGGAGCCGGTATTCATGAGCGTGTGGGCGGGGTCGTGGTTGATCTGCTCGGTCCACATGGAGCGGATGATGCAGACCTGGTCGGCGAGCGAGCCCATGTGAGGAAACAGCGCCGACATCTCGAGGCCGGACTTTCCGTAGCGCTGGAATGGAAGCTGTGGCCCATAGCAAACGAGCGGTTTGCCCTGAAGCTGCGCGATCTGCTGGCCCTTGGTGAAGGACTCGGGCATCGGCTTCATGTGCATTGCAGCGAGCTTCGGCTTGGGGTCGAACAGTTCGATGTGCGACGGTCCGCCGGCCTGATAGAGGTAGATCACGCGCCTGGCCTTGGCGGGATGGTGAAGCGGGTTGACGACGCCTTTCGATTCGGCGCGCAGCATGGAGCGAAGGGCGATCATGCCGAGTCCGGCGGCGCCAGATTTCAGGAAGGCTCTGCGTAGGGTCATCAGTTCCTCGTGATCGTTTCCGACAGATTGAGCAAGGCGCGGGCAACGGAGAACATGGATCCGCGGCGGTAGAGTCCAAGGAGTTCGCTGCGCTCCTGGCTGGAGGGCGGGCGTCCGGTGACGCGCTCGAAGGCCCAGTTGACTCGGGCTTCGGGTGTCGCGCCGCCGAAGGTGGCAGCCCGTTTGGCGAGAGCCTGAGCGGCTTCGACGTAGATGGGGTCATTCAGAAGGACCAGCGCCTGCAGCGGCGTGTTCGAGGAGACGCGGTTGACAGTGCACTCCTCACGCGAGGGCGCGTCAAAGGTCAGCAGGCTGGGGTGGAGGAATGAGCGCTGCCAATGGACGTAAAGGCCGCGGCGGTAGAGATCGGCTCCATGGCTGGCCGAGTAATCGCGCTTAGGGAAATTGAGCGCGGCGAGATAGCCCTCGGGCTGAATGGGGCGAATGGAGGGGCCGCCGAACTTTTCGGTGAGCAAGCCGGAGACGGAAAGGGCGATATCGCGGACAGTTTCGGCGTCAACGCGAAGGCGGCTCTGGCGCGCGAGGAG